>NZ_AP014548.1:1044375-1392500 GCF_000831385.1 Nonlabens marinus S1-08
GTTAATGGAATATATAACATCTCTCGAAAGTCCATTAAATAAGGGAGTTAAGCCCATTTTAGTAAATGCGTCACTTATCGATTCGCAATCATCAATAAGAGGAACGACCTTTACTGATTCCTTAGTTGATCGATGTACTGCATATCCCAATTCTTTTTCAAGGCAGTTAGATTCTCTACATTATCATTAGGTACTGCAATAGAAAGAACGTAGTGTGCAATTTTGTACTTGCCATTTTCTTTGATCAATACACCGCTGCCGCGACAAATACCCATTTGAGTATCTAGCAATTCGTCAAAATAGACCACTTCATTCTCTGAATACACATTGCGTTCTAAAGAGGTAAAAGACCAAGCTTTACCACGATCAAAAAACGGTTGAGCAAAAGCTTTAAATTCTGCAAGTTGCCAGTTTTCAGTAGCGTCCGTTCCTATAAATACCGCGTTGCTAGTCATTAACCCGAAGTATTTTTCAAAGTCAGCCTGCGCGGCAGCTTCATGCCACTGATCGATAGTTTCTTCAACTGCCTGCTTAGGTATCTCCTGATAGTTGGCACAGCTTGTGATTAAACCTGCCAACACTGCTAAAAAAATGAAATTCCTCATAATGTAAAATTGATGTTCAATATAAATAATCCTATTTTCATAAAATGCAAAAGACAAAATTAAAGCAACGTTGTGGTTGGTGCCTAGGCGATGATTTATATGAAGAATACCACGATAATGAATGGGGCAAGCCAGTTTATGATGATGATATTCTTTTTGAATTTCTTATTTTAGAAACCATGCAGGCCGGTTTGAGCTGGATCACAATACTTAAAAAACGAGAAAACTATCGCAATGC
Organism: Nonlabens marinus S1-08; assembly: GCF_000831385.1. Taxonomy (NCBI): domain Bacteria; kingdom Pseudomonadati; phylum Bacteroidota; class Flavobacteriia; order Flavobacteriales; family Flavobacteriaceae; genus Nonlabens; species Nonlabens marinus. The sequence continues at coordinate 1,045,219 of NZ_AP014548.1, forward strand.
ACTTGATGGATTTGATTCAATCAAAATTGCTAATTATGATGCAGATAAGGTAGCGGCGTTATTGCTTGATCCTGGGATTATACGCCACAGACTAAAAATCCAAAGCATTATCAACAATGCTCAATGTTTCCTAAAGCTTCAGGAGGAATATGGCAGTTTTTCAAAATTTTTATGGAAATATGTACACTCTAAGCCTATTGTGAATCACGTGAAAGATTATAAGAATGTGCCAGCGACCACCGCATTATCAGACCAACTGGCTAAAGATCTCAAAAAGCGAGGCTTTAAGTTTGTGGGCAGTACCACAATCTACGCCTTTATGCAGGCCGTCGGGATGGTTAACGATCACGAAATCTCATGTTACCGTTATGATGAAGTTTAAAATACTGTTGGTAGTTTTGTTCGCTTTCGCGAAAGCGAACTTCACACAAGCGCAATCCCCAACTCTCAAATTTGAAAAAGAAGAGCGGGTCAAAAAGGAAGAGTTTCCAGCGGATGCATTGCCGTACATTCAGCAACTTGCAGATGGAAGCCGTATCAAATATTATCGGGAATTTGATGGAGAACAAACCAGCTATGAAGCCAAGTTTAAAACAAACAGGAGAAAATACAGTATGGAATATGACCGCGATGGTAACCTAGAAGACATAGAAATCGAAGTCTCAAAAAAGCTGCTGCCAAAAACGGAATGGGAAATAATTCAAAGCAGGTTGAATACATACGCAAAGCGTTGGAAAGTTGAAAAAATCCAGTTGCAATATGTCAACAACAACGATGATAATGACCACTTAACGCTACAGATAGCGAGGAAGAATTATGAGAATATTGAAATGATTGTTGCTTTCAAAGATCAACGTAACATATATAGGAAAGAACTTCTTTTTAATAGAGCAGGAGAGATCTTAAAAGAACGTGATGTAAAACGCAGGGTTTATGACTTCCTATTGTTTTAGAACCCTCATTTTTCTACTACCAGCTTTTGCTGCTGCGCAATGGGTCGATCAAGTTTTAGTGGAGCCGGCAATGAATGTTTCCTGGAACACCAATTCTAGATGGAGTTTAAATACCACGATTGCACAACGCACCCTTACTTATGATAGTATTGATGCTTTACACGTTCAAATAGCGCAGTTTGCTCAATATGAAATAGGGTTTTATTCCCAACTGGGGGCAGGAGTAATGTATAGGGAAGTATCAGAACAAGGTGCTCCAGAAGAGTTGCGGACCACCCAGCAGTTTGTCCACACAAAAACCTACAACGCATTACAAATAGCACACCGGTTGCGCTGGGATCAACGCTGGCGAGATGACCTATTAACACATCGATGGCGTTACCGCATTTCAGGTTCTATACCGCTTGATGGGGCGGTGACTGATGCGTCAGAGTACTATCTTACCGCTGGAGTTGAAACCTTATTCATTGCTGAAATGAACAAACGGCCAGCATATGACCAGCGCATAACTGCTGGGATAGGGAAAAAATTAGGGTCTTCATATAAATTACAGTTCACTACACAGTACCGGTGGGAAGATTTTACAGCTGTTAATGAGAGGCTGCTTTTTCTAAATCTATCTTTATACTATTCACTGTAAATAGGAAAGAAAAACCTCCCGATCGATCTCTACCGCACCTAGACTTGCCAGGTGATCATTATACAGCTGGGCGTCAATAAGGCGATACCCACGAGACTTCAATTGTTCTGTCCAGTACATAAGGGCTACTTTACTGGCGTCTGTACTTTTTGAAAACATACTTTCACCGCAAAAAATACCTGATTCACTCAAATCCACGCCGTACAGTCCCCCTACTAAAATGTCCTCTTGAAAAACTTCAACGCTTTTAGCATGTCCTAATTTGTGCAGTTGTAAGTAGGCAGCAATCAAATCTTCATTGATCCAAGTGCCCGCCTCTCCAGACCTGGATACGTTCATGCATTCCCGCATGACCGCTTCAAAAGAAGTGTTCTCCCGAATCTCATAACCTCGATTGCGCTGACTTTGCCGTAGTGATTTGGAAATCTTCATAGGCTCTGCTTGACTCAAATCAAATACCATGCGTGGATCTGGCGACCACCAGCAAATGGGCTCACCATCGTTGTACCAAGGAAATATTCCAGATTTATAGGCCAGCAGCAAGCGTTCCACGCTCAAATCACCACCTATCGCCAGCATTCCATGTGAGGGAGCTAGGTTAGGATTGGGGAAAATAAGCTGTTTGTCGAGCAAGTACATGAAAAGGGGAAATCGTTTATTCTAAAATAGCGAATGCAGAAAAAATCCCAACAAAGAATTGTTAGGATTTTAAATAATAGTATTTCAGTTATTTCCTAAAAAGGAAGGTCATCATGATCCTCGTCACTAGAATTAGTGATAGGGTCATACTCGTCAAATGGAGGTACATCACCAGCCGGTGCAGTTCCAGTGCCCATTTTTTCAATACGCCATCCAGTAATAGAGTTAAAATATTTAGTCTCACCTTGCGGACTTTGCCATTCACGGCCGCGCAAGTTGATTCCTATTTTTACAGCGTCACCTACATTAAAAGCATCCAGCAGGCTGGTTTTGTCTTGCACAAACTCCACCATGATGGGTTGCGGGTATTGCTCCTCAGTTGTAACTACCATTTCACGTTTCTGGAAACCGTTAGAACCGTAAGTTTTGGTTTCTCCTATTACTTTGATTTTTCCTTGTACTTCCATAGTTATGATAATAAAATTTTCCAGGCTTCGGCAATGGAATTGTTTGCAATTAACTGCTGGGCCTTAAGATGTTTGTCATTAATTGATAAGTGATATAGATTTTCCGCTTTCGCGAAAGCGAGGACTTCATCAGCCTCTGGTACTTTATGAATATTCCCTAATTTTCCTAGATCGTTGCCAGTCAAAACCTGACTATTTCTAGCAAGTTCAGGTAAGGCATCTACACCTACACCATGATTGCGGCTAGGCTTCTCTACCTCAAACATGGCATCTTTGGAACGGCAGTACCAGTTGCTGCCCATACGAGCCACAGTGTCTATTTTGAATGGATCGATGCTTTGATTCTCATCTAGAATCGCATCATTGATATGCATGCAGACCACCTCGCAAATCACGAGATTACCGGCACCACCTTCTGTCCCTAGTTCTTTGATATCTATGACCTTGCATTCAAATTGCACAGGGCTTTCCGCCACTCGTGGGGGTTTGACCACATCACTAGGCACAGCGGTCAACCCAGATTTTACAAATTCATCGACGCCTGTATCATACTCTGTACTAGAAAGTGACATTTGTTGTACGATATCAAAGTTGACTATGTTTATCACTACCTCGCCAGTTTTTTGAACATTGCGCAAGGTGTCCTTGATGGTATTATCCCTACCACGTCGCACTGGAGAAAAAATCAAAACAGGTGGATTTGCACTAAAGACATTAAAAAACGAATACGGAGAAAGGTTGACGGTCCCATGTTCATCTACTGTACTTGCAAATGCAATAGGTCGCGGTTGCACAGCACTTACCAGGTGGCCGTACATTTGTGCATTCTCGATGTCTTCTGGTCTTATTTTCACGGGATTATTGCAAGATTTCAAAGGTAGTATTTCTAGCGACTCCTTCCAATACGATTACCTGGCAATAGGTGTACTTTATGCTAAGATTTCACGTTTAGGGAATAGTTGTATTTTTAAAATTGAACTGAAGCTTCTTCATGAATTTTACCTCAAATAAAAACCTGTTGCGATGGATCATCATCGTTTTTGCAGTTTTAGTGACCTCGCTTATTCTTTGGAATACTTTTATTTTCTTTCAGAAGCTCAAGAACCTAGAGAGGAGAAACATCCAAGAATATAGTATTGCTTTCAAGGATTTAGCAAATCAACCTCTAGATGCTGACTTAGGCGATCTGGGTTATACCGTGATGGGCAATACCACTGGACCAATGATTTTAGAAAATGTGGATGGAAAATTAGAAGCGCGAAATCTTCCTGAAGATATAGTTTCCGATTCCACAAAACTCCGTGAGCTTTTGATAAAGTATCAAGAGCAAAACGAGCCACTGGTAATTACCTACCAGGGGAAACCCTTTACCACTGTTTATTATGGCGATAGCGAGGTGTTGACTAAGTTGAAATACTATCCGCTAGCGTTGTTGTTGATTATGTTCTTATTCGGTGCGGTGATCTTATTTTTCTATAGATCTACTAAAGCCGCAGAACAAAACAAACTCTGGGCTGGAATGGCTAAAGAGAGCGCGCACCAAATAGGTACGCCTTTATCGTCACTTGTAGGCTGGACTGCCATATTACGAGATTCGGAAATTGATCCCACTTATGTGGATGAAATGGAAAAGGACATCAACCGCTTGCAGATGATTACCGACCGATTCTCCAAAATCGGATCCATTCCTAAACTTACAGTGCTTGATATAACAGATCAAACCAGACAAGCCGCTGGATATATAAGTTCCCGCTCTTCAAAACTAATTCAATTTCACATTGAAATACCTGAACAACCCATCCTGGTAGCGATGAATGAGCAGCTATTTGCATGGGTAATTGAAAACCTTATTAAAAATGGTATTGACGCTATGCGTGGCAAGGGAACCATAAACGTGCGTTTGAAAGAAGATGCGCGCCGGGTTCACATTACCGTTTCTGATACGGGAAAGGGCATACCTAAAAGACTTTGGAAACGCATTTTTACCCCAGGATATACCACTAAAAAAAGAGGTTGGGGTCTTGGATTATCACTTGCTAAAAGAATCATTAATGACTATCACAACGGCAAGTTACAAGTAAAGGAAAGCAAGATTAATAAAGGAACAACTTTTGAAATCGTATTGAATAAAGTGTAGACCCGCACTTAATCGACAGGTAAATCTACAGTTTTGAATGCAGTGGGGCTTGATTTAAATCTTATTTGATAATCTCCTTTCTCTCTAGGTGTAAAAGTGTAATCTGCGGTTATTGTTTTAATAGCTTGAGTGCACATACCGTCTTTATAGGATGCTTTTACCTCTAAAGTTATAAGTTGGCCATCTTTTGTTTCTTCAAACTTTTCAAACATTCCACATCCATTTCGCACTTCGAAACTTACATTGATGTTGACTGGCTCATTGACCTTTACAGATGTTGGGGCATCTACCGCGGTTACATAAGCTACTTCATAGGAGTTAGACTCCTCTTTTTCACCGCAGCTATTCACAACTACAAGAGCTATGAAGGTCATTGCTACTAGTACTAGTTTAGCGTTCATTTATATCATTTATGAATGAAAAACTTATCCAACAAGTTTTTCTAAATTAAACTCTATCCTTTTTAAGAAACTGCTTTCAGCTTCTGGATTCCGCTTTTGTCTAATTTAGACTCAGCGTAATGCTTAGTGACTTTAAATTCTTTAGTATCACCTCCAGGCATTTCAAACATGGCGTCTGTCAAAATAGCTTCGCAGAGGGATCGTAATCCTCGAGCACCTAGTTTGTACTCAATAGCTTTACCTACGATGTAATCTAAAGCATCGTTTGTTACCGTAAACTTTATATCGTCCATTTCAAACAGCTTTTCATATTGTTTGATAATGGCATTTTTAGGCTCTGTAAGAATCGCCCTGAGCGTATTTGCATCCAGCGGATTCATATGGGTTAATACTGGTAAACGACCAATGATCTCTGGGATCATCCCGAAATCTTTGATGTCTTTAGGAATGATGTATTGCAAAAGGTTGTCCTTTTCCACTACTTGGTCATTTGACATACTCGCTGAGAACCCTACCGCTTGCATATTCAATCGCTTGCGTATTACTTTCTCGATACCATCAAAAGCACCACCCGCAATAAATAGAATATTCTCTGTGTTTACCTCAATGAATTTTTGGTCTGGGTGTTTGCGACCACCTTTAGGCGGGACGTTTACTACAGTTCCTTCAAGAAGTTTTAATAAGCCTTGTTGTACACCTTCACCAGATACGTCTCTAGTAATAGAAGGGTTATCACTTTTACGAGCAATTTTATCGATCTCGTCTATAAAAACAATACCTGTTTGAGCTTTCTCCAGATTGTAATCAGCAGCTTGTAGTAATCGGGTCAAGATGCTCTCTACATCTTCTCCTACATATCCGGCTTCAGTTAAAACGGTGGCGTCCACTATGGCTAGCGGTACGTTCAACATTTTAGCAACCGTCTTTGCGATTAAGGTTTTACCTGTTCCCGTTTGTCCCACCATTAAGATGTTGGACTTTTGGATCTCAATGTCATCGTTAGAAGATGGTTGCAACAATCTTTTATAGTGATTGTATACGGCTACAGACATTACTTTTTTAGTGAACTCTTGACCAATGATGTACTGGTCTAGAAAATCCTTAATGGCTTTGGGCTTTTTAAGCGTCAAATCTGCTTTGGAAACTCCGTTTTCATCTTCCTTGCTATCCTCTAAAACGATTCCATGTGCCTGCTCTATACAACGGTCACAAATGTGCGCGTCGAGTCCAGCGATCAACAAATTCGTTTCCGCCTTGTTGCGCCCGCAAAAGCTACATTCTAATTGTTCCTTACTCATTCCTCTGATTTTATACCTTCCTGCTATATGAGCTGTGAGGTAAGATGTTGGTGGGGCTTTTTCGCTTTCGCGAAAGCGAACTAACCCTAATTAACGTGCTTCTATTTGTCTCTCTTTAAGACTTCATCAATCATACCGTACTCTAGTGCCTCGTCTGCACGCATCCAGAAATCACGGTCACTATCTTCATTAATTTGTTCATAGGTCTTACCCGTATGTTGAGCGATGATTTGATACAATTCTTCTTTCAATTTGATCGTTTCTTGTATCGCAATTTCAATATCAGACGCTTGTCCTTGAGCTCCACTAGATACCTGGTGGATCATGACGCGGGAATGTGGCAATGCGCTACGTTTCCCCTTTTGTCCTGCACATAATAGAACGGCTCCCATACTGGCTGCCATTCCTGTACAGATTGTTGCGACATCTGGTTTGATGAATTGCATGGTGTCGTAGATCCCCAATCCTGCATAAACGCTACCTCCTGGCGAGTTGATGTAGATTTGAATGTCCTTATTAGCATCTGCACTTTCCAGAAAGAGCAATTGTGCTTGTATGATGTTTGCCACTTGATCGTTGACCCCTGTACCCATAAATATGATACGGTCCATCATCAACCTGGAAAAAACATCCATGGCCAAAACATTCATTTGACGTTCTTCTATGATATTGGGAGTGAGATTATTAGGATACATATTCCCCATAATCTTATCGTAATACATCGGGTTCACACCGCGATCTTTTACTGCGTATTTTTCAAATTCCTTAGCTATATCCATAACCGTAATATTACTTTTTCTTATAATAAAAAGGCGTTAACCTAGTTGTAAAAGTCAACGCCTAAATATAGTGATTATAGAAGGGCTTAGGCGTCGTAAGCTTCTTTTATGAAGTCCTCGTATGTGACCTCTTTAGTTTTCAACTTAACGTTGTCTTTGAAGAATTGGAGCATTTTCTCATTCTGCAATTGCTCACTCATTCTCTTTACCTCTTCTTGATTTTGCATGATGCGCGCGACAATCTGGTCTACTTCTTCATCAGTCGCATCCATATGACCGTACTGCTTCATTTGTTCTCTAATCTGAGCGCTGGCATAAGCTTTCAATTCTTCAAACTTCAATTGCAAGTCTTCATTTGACTTTAAAATGTTTGATTCGATCAACTGGTATCTCAACCCTTTTTCAGAACGCTCGTACTCTGCAGCTGCTTCTTCTTCAGTCAATTCTTTCTCTCCATTATTTGCGATCCATTTTTTAAGGAAATCTGCTGGAAGATCGAATTTTGTGTTCTCGATTAAAGTCTCCGTTACATCAGTCAATAGCTTCTGATCTGTCTGTTGTGCGAACTGCTTTTTAGCATCTTCTCTCAATCGCTCTCTAAGTTCCTCCTCACTTTTGATCACATCTGGACCGAAAAGCTTATCAAAAAACTCCTGGTTCAGGTCTGCTTTCTCACGTTCGTTTACTTCAGTGATTTCAAAACTTACTGTGATATCTAGATCATGAGCTTGATCGTGTTCAATCTTCAAGAAGTTCATCAAGTCGTGATCGTCATTGAAAAGACCCTTAGTGTTCAATTCTAGCGTATCTCCTTTTTTAGCTCCAATGAATTTTTTCTCATTCGTTTTCCCTTTGATCTTGTCAATGGTAAATGTAGCATCAGTATTGATTCCTTCATCATCATTGCGGAAGATTCCAGTCACCTGATCTCCTGCTTCAACTTCAGTCTTACTGATTAACTTACCGTATTGCTCTCTGATGCGGTCAATCTGTTTGTTGATGGTCGCATCATCAGTCTTAATTTCATAGTGGGTAATGGCTTTCTGGCCTTTTAGATCTACCTCAAACTCAGGAGCCATTCCTATTTCAAAATCAAAACTATAATTTTCAGAATTCCAGTCGATTTCACCTTGCTCTACAGGTAAAGGATTCCCTAGCAAATTGAGATTCTCTTTAGAGATGTAATTGTTCAATTGCTCTTGAATCAATTTATTGATCTCTTCTACTAGTATAGGAGTGCGGTATTTCTTATTGATCAAGCTCGCTGGTACGTGGCCTTTTCTAAATCCTGGAATGGTAGCTGTCTTGCGGTAATCTGCAAGAATCTTGTCTACTTTCTCTTTATAATCTGCTTGTGCAACCTCAATAGTTAGGGTGGCAGTAAGTGCGTCGTTGTCAGTGCGCTTGATATTCATTTAAAGACTTTTATGCTGTTAAATTCGGGCTGCAAAATTAACCTTTATTTCCCTCTTAACAAAACTAGATTAGAGTCTTAGCGACCCTTGTCCTCTGTTGTTTTGATTAGGATGGATCTTGCGATAGCTAGTAACAAGGCAAAGATGAGTGCATACCATATGTTTTCTACTTCAAACCCACTCACGAGCCAGTCTGCCATCATTATGATAAATGCATTGATAAACAGTAAAAAGATGCCTAGGGTTAATACTGTTATCGGCAAGGTCAATATGACTAGGATTGGTCTAACGATAAAATTAAGTACAGACAAAGCTAATGCTACCCATACTGCGGTTAAAAACCCATCTGTAGATACCCCTGGAAGTAGGTATGAGAGAAGGATTACTAAAATAGCCGTGAGTAAAAGATTGAGAAGAAATTTCATAGGTCGTTCAGTTTTGCCCAAAAATAAAACATCCGCCAGGATCAAAGTCTTAGCGGATGCTTAATAAATTAGATTATTTGATGTGCTATAAGCCGTTACTAGGTTGTACAGACTTGTATTGTCCTATGTTAACTGATGGGACATTAGAGTTGTACGTGCTATTGATAGCGTTCAAAATAGTGTTTGCAGTAAATGCATAACCTCTAGGTGTAGGATGAACTCCATCAAGAGAGAATGCACCTCCAGAAGCATACGTGCTGGTAAGTACTCCTCCGTTGAAAGATACTCCTGTATCAGCTACAGTTCTCAATGCTGCTTGAGCATCTACTAAAGCTAACCCATTTGCTGCTGCTAGAGCTGCAATAGTCGCGTTGTAAGAATCTTGAGCCGCTTTTACACGAGCTTGTTCTCTTACAGTTAAAACATTTGCATTTGCTAATGGTACCGCAACACCTCTAACCGATGTAGGGTCATTAGGGTTTGCAAGGGTACCTAGAATAGAAGCTGTAGGGAACGTGATTAAATCTTGAGCCGTAGCTTGACGCAGCTTAGGTAACATTTGAGATGGGTTTGCCGGATTAGGTAAAGCGGTAAGGTCATCATCAAGAATTACCACGGCATTTTGACCAGCAGCAAAATTGATTCTTCTTGCGGCAGCTTCTTCAGTAGAAAGTAACGGCGTTTGACCATAACCAGCTATAGCTGCATTATAATTTGCATAACTCTGGTTCACAAAAGCGGCCGTAGGCGCATCTAATGGGATGGCGTTAAAAGGTACCGTTGTAAAGAAAGGAATTGAAGTCACATCTGGTATGTTTATTAAAGCACCCTTAGCTCCATTAGCAGTCAACGCGGTCACGTATCCTGAATAAACACTAGCAAATACATTTGCGTTAGTGATGTCATTACCTCCATAAACAGCAGGATTAAGATTTTCCGGTGCATTAGACGCATTCCGGTTTACACCTGATCCTCCAGAAGTTGCATAACTTAAGATATCATTATTACCTATCCACAACGTAAAGAAAGTCCCATTTGCAGCTGCAGCATCACCAATAACGGTTGCATTCTCATCACTTGCAAAACGCGCATAATAAGGGTTTGCTCTACCTGTAGCTACTCCAGCAACTGAGCCATAGCCAGCAGCTCCCAGGTGAAAACTTTTAGCCCCAGGTACACCGAAGTTATTTAAGGGTCCAGTAAATTTATTGGTTACTTCAGTAGTAGGGGTCCCATTAAGTACAATTGGTCCTGCTGGAATTCCACCATTCGCAGCAAGTACAAACCTGTTTTGAGTGATTTGAGTTCCATTGAGCAATAGACCACCTAAGTTATCATTTACTAAAGGTTGATTGAAAACTCCACCACCTACAAGCTCAAATTGTTGGGCCATGATGTTAGGGAAAGAATTTTGCTGCCCTTCTACATATAAAGCGGCATCTGCAAATCCTGAGGTTAATGAATTACCTACAGCTACATACTTAGAGAAATCAGCCTCTCCAGCAGTATACACATCTCCATTTTCAACAGAGTCTTCAAACTCATTTTCACAGCTCACAAATACAGCGGCAGCTGCAAAAAGAGCTAGATATTTAAAATTGTTTTTCATTTTCATTTTTTTACATGCTATAAGTGATACCGATTCCAGGAATCAGTGCTCTCGATTTATATGTCCCGCGGAATGGCGCTGGTGCCGCACCTGGGTCTGAATAGAAGTCATAAGACTCTGTAATTTCCTTAAATCTCAAATAAAGGAAAGAGGCATCAATGGCAAATCTTGGCGAGAACGCATAAGAGAAGCCGAACGTATAGCCATTAGAATCATTACGTGGAGTCTCTGGAGCAAAAAATCCAGATTGTACTGGAGACTCGTCAAAGTAATATCCAGCACGCAGTGTTAATGCGTCCGTTGCTAGGTATTGCACACCTAAACGGTAAGCAGAAGCATCTTTGTAATTTCTTGGATTGATAGATTCACTACCATCTGCAAACACGATATCTAAGTTTTCATACTCACTCCAGAAAGCACGGTTGTAATCAAAGGCAAACAACCACTTTTCGGTAGTGTATGCAACACCTAAAGTAGCCTCAGCTGGTAAAGGAAGAGTAGCTGTGAACCCTTGAGTTCCATTTGCTGGAACTAATGGGCTGTTAGGGAAATTGCTAAATGTGGCCTCACCATCTTCACTCTCAATGTCTATTAAAGAACGGTAGTTAAACCCAATACTCAAGTTGTCAGTAGGTGTGAAAAGGATACCTGCATTCCAGCCGATACCAGTAACGCCACTATCGCTAATTGCCACGTTAGAACGGTTTCCTTGCTCATCAGTTAAAGAACGGGAAGCGTTTCTATTGAAATCAACGCCACCAATGGCGATCATAGCACCAACACCTAAACTTACGTTTTCAAAGATCTGGTAAGATAAAGTAGGTTGAATGTAGATAGCTTGAAGTTCGATCTCATTTACTAGGTGTGAACCTTCCCAGTCTGTAGGCCAGGTAACGTTACTACCATAAGGAGTGTAGATCCCAAGACCTACTGCAAAGCTGTCGCTCACCGCATAACTGGCATAAGCATAGAACGGAGTTCCTACTGGACTATCAGTCTCAGCAAATGCTCCAGTATTTTCGTTTTGATAATTTACATCAGAAAATACACCGAATCCTCCAACGCTCACATTGAGCTTGTTCTCTAGGTGTACCAACCCAGCTGGATTGAAAAACAGCACATCTGCACTGTTAACCACAGCAACACCAGTATGACCCATGGCCAACTGCTTGTTACTCTGTGTGCTGACACGATATCCACCAGCATAAGCTGCTGCTGATATCAAACAAAGTACAGCGAAAACTTTTAATTTGTTCATATTCAAACGTTTATATAATGAATTTAGTAAAGAGTGGTCAAATTTAATATTAAATTGATATTACGCAAGCGTTTTCGTAATCATTATGCTAGCATAATAAATTTATTTTACGAATTCTTCAACTAGTTTGTTAAACTCCTCCGGTTTCTCTGCATGTAGCCAGTGTCCTGCATTGGGAATGGTGCGAAGTTCCGCTTTCGCGAAAGCGTAATCAATAGCAGGTTTATCAGCATCTAGAATGTATCCAGAATTGCCGCCACGTATGAATAAGGTCGGGATGGTAATAGGTTTATCGATAGCATCGTGCATACCTACATTAGACTGTGCTACGGCTAATGCTGGCAAATTGAACCGCCAGTCGTAGGTGTTTTTAGATTTTCTATAAAGGCTTTTTAATAAAAACTGGCGTGTACCGAAATCCTTGATTCCCTTTTCCAGGGACTCGTCCGCATCGCTCCGAGATTTCAAGTTTTCTAGATTCACCGCCTGTAGGGCGTGGATGATATCGCTGTGATGTGGCGGGTACGCTTTTGGAGCAATGTCTGCGATAATCAGCTTATCGATAAGCTCTGGAAACAAAACGGCACAGCGCATAGCCACCTTTCCACCCATACTGTGCCCTAATAGTATGATGTTGTCTAGTTGATGCTCTTCGCAATAATCTTTGACATCTTGAGCCATCTGATTGTAGTCAAATCCATCGGAATGAAAACTACGTCCATGGTTGCGTTGATCTAACAAGTGGACTTGAAACCCATCCTCGCTCCATTGGGTTCCTAAGGTTTTCCAGTTGTCTGCCATTCCTAAAAACCCATGGAGGATAACGAAGGGTTGTCCTTCTCCTAAAATGATACTGTGAAGAATCATGACAAGCGGTGTTTGTACATATTAACCACATTTTCTAAGCCTAAATAGAGGCTTTCTGCAATTAAAGCATGCCCTATGCTTACTTCTTTTAGGTCTGTTAGTTTCTCGTTGAAGTATTGAATGTTTTCTAGGGAAAGATCATGGCCAGCGTTTATGCCCAGATCTAATTCCGTCGCTTTATGAGCTGCCTTTATATAAGGAGCAATTGCTTTCTCTTTATTATCCGTGTATTGTCTGGCATAATCTTCCGTATACAACTCTATCCGGTCCACGCCTGTTGCTGCAGCGCCTGTAATCATAGCTTCTACTGGATCTACAAAGATGCTGGTACGTATACCTTGATTTTTAAAATGGGCTACTATTTCTTTCAGGTAATCGGCGTGCTTGATCGTGTCCCAGCCGGCATTGGAAGTAATGGCATCAGGAGCATCTGGAACCAGCGTGACTTGTGCCGGCTTGACTTCATCGACTAGAGCAATAAAGCTATCTATAGGATTACCTTCAATATTCAGCTCTGTAGTCACTATTTTTTTTAGGTCGCGTGCATCTTGATATTTGATGTGACGCTCATCTGGACGTGGGTGAATGGTAATTCCTTGGGCGCCAAAACGCTCTAAATCCATAGCAACTTTTAATAGATCTGGAACATTTCCTCCACGAGAGTTGCGCAATGTGGCAATCTTATTGATGTTTACGCTTAGAATAGCCATAGGGTTTGTTTGAGTAACCAAAAATACAAACTAAGGCTTCAAGCTATAAGTAGAGAATTGATTAATTTGCAGGAAAAGTAAGTAAGTAAGGATGGATATCAGAGAGTACATCATCAATGACGTAGAACCACTGGAGTTAAAGGACAGCGTGCAGCATGCTAAGAAGATATTCCAGCAGCTCACCTTTTCTCACATGCCGGTAATGGATGGGGAACTGTATGTAGGTTGCGTGTCTGAAACTGATGCGCACTGTTTTGAAGCCGGTCAAAGTTTGACTGATGTGAAGTATGCCTTTGATGTATTTATGGTCAGAGAAGACACGCACTGGCTAGACGTGCTGGAAGCTTTTGCGCAGCACAACTCAAACGTGATGCCCGTACTGGATGAGAAAAATAAGTACTTGGGATATTATGAGCTTAAGGACATCATGCAGCACTTCAGTGATTCTCCTTTTTTATATGAATCAGGGGCAGTGATTGTTATTGAAAAAGGATCCACGGATTATAGTTTTAGTGAAATTGCACAAATCGTGGAGTCTAACGATTCTAAAATCTTTGGGTTTTTTGTAAGTAATTACAGAGATCATATTAGTGAAATTACCTTGAAGATAAGTCCGGCAAATGTTAATGCGGTACTGCAAACCTTCAGAAGGTATAGTTATGATGTTGTAAGCGCTGCAGAGGATGATTCTTATTTAGACGCCCTTAAAGAACGATCTGACTATCTAGATAAATATTTGAATATTTAATGAAGAAAATTGCTATTTACGGGCAATACGTGCACGATGATGCGCTTTCAACGGTGCAGTCTATTGTTGTGGCATTTGTCAAAGAATCTTGTCAGGTACTCATAGAGTCCGAGTTCTATGAGATGTTAGATGGAATAGAGTTGCCAGAAAGCGTTGCGGTCTTTGAAAAACTAGATTTACACTTTGATATGCTGATCAGCATAGGAGGTGATGGGACCATTTTACGGGCGGTTGCTTACATAGGGAGGTTAGATATTCCTATTCTAGGAGTGAATACCGGCAGGCTAGGCTTTCTTGCAACTGTACAACAAGACGAAATTGACAAAGCTGTACAGCACGTTATTAACGGCAGGTATACATTGACAAAGCGTACCTTGATTACGGCTACCTCAAACCATCCCAATAACCACCTGCCGCCTAATAACTTTGCACTAAATGAGGTGACGGTAAGCCGTATGAATACGACCTCGATGATACAGATCGAAACGCATCTTAATGGTGAGTTGCTTACTTCCTACTGGGCAGATGGATTAATTATTTCTACACCCACAGGCTCCACAGGGTATAGCCTGAGCTGTGGTGGTCCAGTGATTTCCCCAGACACAGATGCTTTTGTCGTCACACCTATTGCACCGCACAACCTCAATGCAAGACCTTTAGTTATTCCAGATCACACCACCATTAAAGTTAAAATTATAGGAAGGGAAGAAGAGTTTCTTGCCTCCCTCGATAACCGTATCGCCTCTTACCCTAATGCTACTGAGATTACACTTAAAAAGGCTGATTTCACCATAGATTTGATCGAGCTACACGATCAAAGTTTTATTAAAACACTTCGTCATAAATTACTGTGGGGAGAAGATAAGCGCAACTAGACAATAATTTGATATTTCAATTGTTCTATCAAGGGGCACAATGCTCCTTGTTTACTCATGCCGCCTAATGAGAATTGTTATATTTGCACGTTTTAAAAAATCCATGCGATTCGTCCTTGCGTTTCTATTTTGTATTGTTTTCGCTTTCGCGAAAGCGCAAACCTATGAATTAGGAGTGTGGGCTGGAGGGTCGAATGTCATAGGAGATGTGGGGAGTACTAATTATGTGAGTCCAAATGCCCTTGCGGTAGGTGGAATCTTTAAATGGAACCGAAGCAGCAGGCACAGCTTTAGAGCAACATTGATATATTCCCAATTAAGTGGAGATGATGCAAAGAGCGACGATAGATCTAGAGAATTGAGGGGATTGAGTTATGAGTATAATGCGCTAGAAGCATCTGTAGGTATTGAATATACTTTCTGGGATTGGGAATTGTATTCTGGACAGCAACAAATTACTCCTTATATGTATAGTGGGATTACCGCTTTGCGACATGGTTCAGAAGCGCTAAATAATAATGGTGAATTGGAGGAGTATGATAAAGACATCACGTTTGCGATACCATTTGTGTTAGGGGTTAAATCTAACCTTACTCAGCACCTGATTCTAGGAGCAGAAATAGGGGCAAGGTTCAGTTTTACGGACAATCTTGATGGGAGCAACCCTACGGGAGAGTTGGAAGATCGAGAAGACTTGAAATTTGGAAACAAGAGTAATAAAGATTGGTATGTATTTAGCGGGATAACTTTGACCTACACCTTTGGTCGCAAACCCTGTTATTGTAATTTTTAGAAATGGAAGAAACTCTACTTGACCCTGCAAAACTGCCACAACACATTGCTGTCATCATGGACGGGAATGGTCGTTGGGCAAAAAATCAAGGATTGATGCGAGTGCGAGGTCATGAAAAAGGGACAAGAGCAGTAAGTCAAACCGTAGAGACCTGTGCTGAATTAGGTATAAAATACCTGACATTATATGCTTTTAGTACAGAGAATTGGAAGCGGCCTAAGCTCGAGGTGGACACGCTTATGAAGATATTGGTATCCAGTTTGCGCAAGGAATTACCTACCTTAAAAAAACATGGAATTTCCTTGAAAGCAGTGGGTTCTCTGCACCTATTACCCCAAAAGGCGCAACGAGAATTAAATGAAGTTATTGAGTTGACTAAGGACAATGATAAGATGGATTTAACCTTAGCACTTAGCTACGGTTCCCGCGAGGAACTCACAAACGCGGTTAAACTAATAGCGCAAGAAGTGGTCACAGGTGATCTAGAACTAGAAGATATTCAAGAAGCCACCATTAACAACCACCTATTTACCAAAGATATGCCAGATGTTGATCTTTTGATCCGTACCAGCGGTGAGCATAGAATCAGCAATTTTTTGTTGTGGCAAATCGCTTATGCAGAATTATATTTTACAGAAGTGCTGTGGCCAGACTTCCGAAAGGAAGATTTCCTGGAAGCATTAAAGAACTATCAGGATCGCGAAAGGCGATTTGGTAAAACGAGTGAACAATTATAACGAGATGACAAGACAGTTAGCACAAAAGCTACTTTTAGTAATAGCCCTATTCATAAGCGCTATATCCTTTTCCCAAAAACCTGGTGACATACCAATTGGAGAATCTACAGAATACATCATCGGTGACATCACGGTTACTGGAGCTAAAAGTTACAATCAAAACACGGTTGTAGCCTTTACCGGTTTACGTAAAGGAGACCGTATCTATGTTCCAGGAGAACGCTTAAGCAATGTGGTTAAAAAATTGTGGGAACTCAAGCTTTTTAGCGATATACGAGTGTATGCTACGGGTATCAAAGGAGATCCAAATGATGGCATCATCGACACCATAGACTTAGAATTCAATATTATTGAAGTTCCTACTTTGAAGTCTATTGAAATAGACGGTTTGTCAAAGAATCGTAAGAAAGACTTATTAAAAGAATTGAATCTTACTAAAGGAACTAAGGCAAACGAAAACCTAGTTACCACCACCAGAAACTTTATTGAAAAGAAATATAAAGACAAAGGTTTCCTTTATGCAGATGCTTTAGTACGAGTACGAGAAGTAGAAGACACCTTAGGAAATAACTTAGTCGACATGAAGATTGAGATCGACAAAGGTGAAAAAGTCAAAATTGCCGAAATCAACTTTGAAGGTAATGAGCAAATTTCTGATAAGAAATTGCGCAAGGCCATGAAAAATACTAAGGAGAAAAACTTCTTGCGTGTTCTAAAAAGATCCAAATATGTTGAAGCAGATTATCAAGAGGATCTAAAATCTGTAGTGAACACCCTAAAAGAAAACGGCTTTAGGGATGCGCGTATCATATCTGATACCTTGACACGTATTAATGACAAAACTATTGCCTTAAATATTAAAGTAGAGGAAGGGGACAAATACTATTTTGGAGATATTAAGTTTGTGGGGAACACCGCCTATACTGATCAGCAATTACAACGTATTCTTAAGGTTGAAAAAGGGGATGTTTATAATGGGGTTGCATTTGACAATCAAATTTCAGATCCTACTGATCCAGATGCGCGTAGTTTAGAGAACGAATATCAAAATAATGGGTATCTATTTTCTCGCATCAATGCTGTAGAAACCAGGGTTCAAAACGATACCATTGATTTTGAAATACGTATTGTAGAAGATAATATTGCCTATTTCAACAATATCTCTGTAAAAGGAAATACCCGTACGAACGATCATGTGATTTATCGTAACATAAGATCTAATCCAGGCGAGAAGTATTCCAAGGCTGCTATTATTAATTCTATTCGAGAATTAGGGCAGTTGGGCTTTTTCAATGCTGAAAAAATCAACCCACGTATTTTAAACCCTTCCCAGCAAGAAGGAACTGTCGACGTGGAATATGAATTAGAAGAAGCAGGAGCTAGCCAGATTGAATTACAAGGTGGTTATGGTGGTGGTGGATTTGTTGGAACCTTAGGTTTAAAGTTCAACAACTTCTCTCTAAGAAATATCTTTAATAAAGAGGCATATACACCGGTACCTCAAGGGGACGGTCAAACTTTAGCGCTTAGAGCGCAAGCCAGTACCATTTTCCGTACCTACTCATTAAACTTTACAGAGCCGTGGTTGGGTGGAAAAAAACCAGTTTCCTTCAATGTATCCTTATCCCGTAGCGAGCAATTCCGCGTGGATGCAAGAGACTTTAGACAAGTGGATAGAAATCAGAAATTCATCATCTCTGGAGCAACAATCGGTCTTGCTAAGCGATTGGAATGGCCTGATCCTTATTTCCAATTCTCACAAGCACTTTCTTTCCAGCACTATAATTTGCAAAATTACCAAACCCGATTGTTTAATTTCCCGAACGGGTTCTCTAACAACTTTGCCTATACGGTAGGTTTGGTACGTGATGATGTGGGTGTCAACCCTATTTTCCCTACCTACGGTTCTAAGTTCTCCTTAACCGCCAAAATGACCTTACCCTATTCCTTATGGAATGGAACTGACTATGAAAACCTAGAGAATAACCCTGATTTTCAAACGAATGGGATGCCAGATCCAGCTAAAATTGATCAAGAACGCTTCCGTTTCTTAGAATATTATAAAATTAAGTTTGATGGTACCTGGTACACACAGCTTTATGATAAATTAGTACTGCAAACTAAAACTGAATTTGGTTTCCTAGGAGCTTACAACAACGATCGTGGACTGGTTCCATTTGAGCGCTTTTTTGTAGGTGGTGACGGGCTAGGAGCATTTTCACTAGACGGTCGTGATATCATTAGAATGCGCGGGTATGAAAACAGCGCCTTGACCACCAGTGGTGATGGAGATACAGTGTATAACAAGTTCTCTCTAGAAGCTCGCTATCCTATCACATTAGAGCAAGCAGCATCGATCTATGTATTGACATTTGCTGAGGCTGCTGGTTCATACGATACTTTTAGGAGTTATAATCCGTTTGATGTACAACGATCTGCAGGTGCAGGGCTACGAGTGTTTATGCCGGCATTTGGTTTGTTAGGAATTGACTTCGGTTATGGGTTTGATCCAGCGCCTTTGTCTAACACATTAGATCCTAGCGGCTGGCAGGTGCATTTTATAATCGGGCAGCAGTTTTAGAATGGCACGGTTATTTCTTTAAAACCTTAGATGATGAGAAACAAGATTTCGTTTTTATTGATGCTGACTTTGTTGAGTTTCGCTTTCGCGAAAGCGCAAAGAGGAATCCGTGTGGGTTACGTCGACATGAATTATATCTTGGAGAGCGTACCTGAGTATCAAAAAGCATCCGACCAGCTGGAGCAAAGAATGCAGTCTTGGAAAGTGGAGATAGAGAAAATGGAGTCTGCTATCAGTCAAATGGAAAATTCATTGAAGAATGAACGCGTGTTATTGACTAAAGAACTGATAGAAGAGCGTGAGGAAGATATCGACATTAAGCGTCAAGAGCTGAGTGATTACCAGCAAAAAAGATTTGGCGCACAAGGGGATTTTATAAAGCAAAAACAGCAATTGATCCAGCCAGTGCAAGATCAAGTGTTCAATGAAATGCAGAAAATTGGACAGCAAAAGAAATACGATATTATTCTAGAGCGATCTGAAGTGACTATGTTGTACAGCGACGATCGTCACGATTTAAGTGACGATGTTTTAAAGGCTATAGGTAGAACAGGAAAAGCAAAAGATCGCGCAGAAGCTAGAGCTACTAAAAATGGACCACCAACTGAGGCTGGAGATGAGCCTTACATGTCAGTTCAAGAAGCAGCAGATGCACAAGAAAAAATCATTGCTAAGCAAGAAGTGGTGGATGAGCGAGCAGCCATAAGAGCAGAGAAAATAAGAGTTCGCGATAGTATTAAAGAGGCTCGAGCACGAGAGTACAAAGAGCGTCGAGAAGAATTGATAAAAGAGCGCGCCCGTAAGAAAGATAGTGTTCTTCAAGCTCGTAGGAAAGCTAAAGAAGATAAGAATAACAACCCACCAGGAGGTAATTAAACCTTTGGAACTCATTATATTTGCAACCCTTAAGTAATAAAAAACAAGAAAATTGAAAATGAAACAAGTGAAGAATTTAATAGTAGTAGCCGCTTTCCTTTTATTAGGATCCACTATAGCAAATGCACAAACTTCTACTTCTAAAGTTGCGCATATCGCATCTCAAGAACTAGTAGAATTATTGCCTAAAGCTAAAGCAGCTGAAAAGCAGTTGAGAAACTATGCAAAAACCTATGAGGCAGAATTAGTTAACATGGACAAGGCCTTGCAAACTAAAGCTCAGGAAGCTCAACAAAATGCTCCAAACCGTTCTAATGAAGAGAATCAGCGTATCCTTGCACAAATTCAAGAAGACCGCAAGAAAATCGAAGACTTTTACACTAAGTCTCAAGAATCTCTTTCTCAAAAAAGAACTGATTTATTGAAGCCAGTTTACAATCAGGCTCGTGAGGCAATCTTCAAAGTAGCTCGCGCAAAAGGTTTTGATTATGTACTAGATTCTACTACAGGAACTGGATTGATTATGGCTGATGGTTATGACCTAATGGCTGACGTTAAAAAAGAATTAGGGATCAAATAAGAGTCTCTTTTCAAATAATATAAAAACCGTCTCTAGTTTCTAGGGGCGGTTTTATTTTTGAAGTACATTGGAAGTTCTAAATAAACTTAGATTGAGTACAGCAGCAATAGGTTTCTTTGATAGCGGTGTGGGAGGTACTTCCGTATGGACGGAAGTTATTCATTTGCTGCCACATGAGAATACCATCTATCTCGCGGATTCTAAGAATGCTCCTTACGGTATTCGTTCTAAAGACGAGATCATTTCTTTAAGCGTTAAGAATACAGATTATTTAATATCTCAGGGTTGTAAACTTATTGCAGTTCCTTGTAATACCGCGACTACAAACGCTATTGATTATCTAAGATCCCACTATGACATACCATTTATAGGGATAGAACCAGCAATCAAGCCAGCAGCTTTACAATCGGATACTAAAAAGATTGGGATTCTCGCTACTAAAGGCACCTTGTCCAGTCAATTATTTAAAACCACACAAGAGCGCTTTACACAAGATATTGACACTATTGAGGTTGTAGGCACCGGTATTGTAGAGTTGATCGAATCTGGAAAGACCAACAGCCTTGAAATGCGGCACTTACTCAAACGCATAGTAGAGCCTTTGCTTATTTCTAACATCGATTACCTGGTATTGGGTTGCAGTCATTATCCGTACATCAAGCATTTACTGAAAGAAATGCTTCCTAATAACGTAAAAATCATTGATTCAGGTACTGCTGTAGCTCGTCAAACCCTCGCGATATTACAAGAACACCAATTGCTGAATGAAAGTAGCGAGTTGGGTCAGCACAGGTTGTATTCTAATGCAGATCTCACTGTCTTAAAAGATATTGTCGGGATGGATGAGTACCGTCAAGTAGCTTATCTAGATTTTTAGAAACCCGCAAAAGATGTTGAAAAGTCACTCTTTTGATTTCTAGGCATCCCTACCGTAAATCGTATTTTTAAAGTTCATCAAAATCACTTAGAATTTGGCATCCACAAGCAAAAAGGTGACCCCTTTAATGCAGCAGTACAATAAGATCAAGACTAAATATCCTGATGCTTTGTTGCTGTTTCGCGTGGGTGATTTTTACGAGACCTTTGGGGCAGATGCCGTTAAAACGGCGCGCATCCTCAATATAGTCTTGACCAACAGGAACAATGGCGGTGAGCGTACAGAGCTGGCAGGCTTCCCTCACCATTCTTTAAATACCTATTTGCCTAAACTCGTTCGCGCTGGCGAGAGAGTAGCCATCTGCGATCAATTAGAAGATCCTAAACAAACTAAAAACATTGTCAAACGTGGGGTGACGGAGTTAATCACTCCTGGCGTGTCGCTCAATGATGAGGTGCTACAGTCACGATCTAATAATTTTTTAGCCGCTGTATCGCTTTCGCGAAATATTTATGCCGTGGCCTTTCTGGACATATCGACTGGGGAATTCCTGATCAGTCAAGGAACACAAGAAGAAGTCGACAAGCTCCTTCAAAATTTTAACCCGAGTGAAGTCCTCGTTTCCAGAAGTAATAAAAAGCAATTGGCTAAGGACTTCCCATATGACTTGCCCTTTTTCTATTTAGAAGACTGGGTCTTCCAGATTGATTATGCTCGAGAAAGCTTGCTGAAACATTTCAAGGTCAATTCCCTAAAAGGCTATGGAGTGGATAAGCTGGATCAAGCGCTTATTTCGGCAGGTGCTGTACTTCATTATCTAGCCGAAACCCAGCATCATAAAATTGATCACGTCGCTACTATTTCTAGAATAGAAGATGACAGCTTTGTCTGGATGGACCGGTTTACGGTGCGCAATCTAGAGTTGTATCAGGCGCTCAGTACCGGCGCGGTAACCTTGATCGACGTTATTGATCAGACAACCACGCCTATGGGCGCGCGATTGCTCAAGCGCTGGATGGCTTTTCCTCTAAAGAATCTAGAACAGATCAAAAAACGTCACGATGTAGTGACGTATTTCAAAGCAGAAACAAAAACGAGATCTACGATCAAGTCGCACCTCAAGACGATGAACGATTTGGAGCGTTTGGTTTCTAAAGTTGCTGTGGGTAAAATTTGTCCGCGAGAGGTGATTCAATTGAAAAACAGTTTACAAGCTATAGTGCCTATAAAGGAGCTTGCTATAGATGCAAAAGACTCCTCTCTAAACACTTTGGGCGAAAGCCTAAACAACTGCACCCACCTCATAGAAATCATTCAAGAGCGTGTGGATGAAGAAGCTCCTGTAAATATTTTAAAGGGAAAGACGATTGCAAGCGGTTACCATGAAGAATTGGATGAGTTGCGAGACCTAGCGACATCAGGAAAGGATTATCTGGACAAAATGCTGGACAGGCATTGTAAAGAAACGGGAATATCAAGTCTTAAAATCTCGAGTAATAATGTTTTTGGATATTATATCGAGGTGCGTAATTCTCATAAGGATAAAGTACCAGATAGCTGGACCAGAAAACAAACCTTAGTAAATGCTGAGCGTTACATCACTGATGAGCTTAAGGAATACGAGGCTAAAATTTTAGGAGCCGAAGAACGTATATATGCGCTTCAACAAGAGTTGTTTGAAGTAGTAGTTCAAGAAATACTGCCTTTTATAAAGCCGATTCAGAACAACGCACACTTAATAGGTCAATTGGATTGCTTGATCTCATTTGCAGATCATGCGGTGGCTTCAAATTATACAAGACCAGAATTATTAGTAAGCGACGAGCTCATCATTAAAGGAGGTCGCCATCCAGTCATTGAAAAAATGTTGCCGGCAGATCAACCTTATATCCCTAACGATGTTCAACTGGATCGTGAAGAACAACAAATCATCATGATTACTGGACCTAACATGAGTGGTAAGAGTGCGATTTTGAGGCAGACTGCCTTAATCGTTCTACTGGCTCAAATGGGAAGCTTTGTCCCAGCAGATGAGGTGAAAATGGGGATAGTCGATAAAATATTTACCAGAGTAGGAGCGAGCGATAACATCTCACAAGGAGAATCTACATTCATGACAGAGATGAATGAGAGTGCCAGCATTTTGAATAATGTCAGTGATCGCAGCTTGATCCTGCTGGATGAAATAGGCCGTGGCACCAGCACTTATGATGGGATTTCTATTGCATGGGCGATTACAGAATACCTGCACGAGCATCCTTTTAAGGCAAAAACATTATTTGCCACTCACTATCACGAGCTCAATGAAATGACAGAACAGTTTGAGCGCATCAAAAACTTCAACGTTGAAGTAACAGAATTGAAAGATAAGGTTCTTTTTATGCGCAAGCTGATTCCAGGGGGGAGCCATCACAGTTTTGGGATTCATGTCGCCAAAATGGCTGGAATGCCGCAACAAGTTATTCGCAAGGCACAGAAGATGCTGAAGACATTAGAGAAATCTCATAAAAGAGAAGAGGCTACAGCCGCTATGAAGTCGAGTCAAGAGGAAGAAATGCAGTTGAGTTTTTTCAATCTTGACGATCCATTGCTGGAAGAAATCAAAAATGAGATCATTCAAGTAGATATTAATACGCTCACTCCAGTAGAAGCATTGATGAAATTAAATGAAATCAAAAGAATGCTGGTAGGAACTGATAAAGGCACGCGATAATTTTACAAATTTTCCTTTGTGGAATAGGGAAAGTTATTAAATTTGCATCCGCTTTGAAATTCTTATTTCAGGTGATCGTTCTTTAGTTCATAAGAATAAACAATGCGAAAGTAGCTCAGCGGTAGAGCACCACCTTGCCAAGGTGGGGGTCGCGGGTTCAATCCCCGTCTTTCGCTCTTTTTTATTACCAATTTTGTGTGCCGCTGGTACATAAGCTCGAGTGGTGGAATTGGTAGACACGTTGGACTTAAAATCCAATGGGTAGTAATGCCCGTACGGGTTCAAGTCCCGTCTCGAGTACTGAAATCCCTTATAATCTTTTGATTATAAGGGATTTTTATTTTATACAGTATTAGGGTTCTTTTTACTTCATTTCAAAAACTCCGTACCGACCGCACTGAGAATAAACTTTTCCATAGAATATTCTTTCACTTGATTTATAAGTTTTAAGAATTTGACAATATTTAAGATAAAAAAATTCAAATACCTGGTTAAAAAGCCGTTAAACTAATAATATCAATAAAGTAGAGAGGTCATTTTTTTTAAATTGAACTAACGTTTAACTATTAAAATTAAATACAATGAAAACTTTAAAATTGATTTTAAGCGCCTTTATTATTTTAGGAACAACAAGTCTGTTTGCTCAGCAAAACTTTGACAATTGGGACAAGGACGGAGATAACCTAATAGAAAAAGAAGAGTTTAAGGATAAGTTTATTAAGGAATATTACTCTCTATGGTCTGAAGGAGCTGAACCTACAGGAATAATAGAAGAAGGATTTTTCAAAGAATCGTATGCAGGGCTAGACACAGATAATGATGGCTTTCTTACCGACGAAGAATGGCTGTTGGGTTACAACTACTTCTATGATGATTATCTGATAAACGAAGAAGTGGGCATGATAGATGTAAATAATGACGGTACCATCGATTATAATGAATATTACGACGTCATTTATAATACTGAATACTTTACAGATGTCGATTTAGACAGTGACAACTTTATCAGTCAATATGAACTTGCTGAATTCGTATTTAATAATTGGGATACTGATGATAACGGTGTTTTAAGTAAATATGAATGGAATAGCTTTAAAGCTTATTATCTAGACGTATAGAAAGCTAGATCATATCCATGAAAAGAGACAATCATTTGATTATGATTGTCTCTTTTTCTGTTATAAGTATTGTCTAAATTCTACTTAGAGTTTGCTAAAGTTATTAAGCCAGTAAGGTATTTAATCAAATATATGAGTCACTTGATAATGGCTAGATTGCACTCTATTATTGTTAAAAGCGACAATATCAGCCAGTAGCTAATGTGGCAACTTACTCCTTAAAAGTCCATATACAAAAGTCCCAAGAAGCGCTCCAACAATTACAATCAATATTGGGGCATAACCAGCACCAGCTAGCACATACATGGGGCCAGGACAAGCTCCAGCAAGAGCCCAGCCTAAACCGAAAATAATCCCGCCTATGAGGTATCGAGCGATTCCTTTGTCTTTAGGTTGCAACTTCAAATTATTTCCTCCGACTGCTTTGACATTTTTAATTTTGAAAAGCTGAATTCCTAGGATACCCAATACTAAAGCAGATCCTATAATTCCATACATATGAAAACTTCCAAACTGGAACATTTCGTAAATACGGAACCAAGACGCAGCTTCTGACTTGAACATAACGATACCGAAGAAAACCCCAACGGCTAAATAAGTGATATATCTCATCTTCTAAAATATTAAGGGATAGAGAAAGTGTACCATTACCAGTCCACCTATAAAAAAGCCGACCACTGCAATGAGTGACGGCAACTGTAAGTTGCTAAGACCAGATATCGCATGGCCTGAAGTACAACCGCCGGCATAGCGAGCTCCAAAACCAACCAAAAAACCACCTACCAACAAGACTCCTATGACAAATGGGTTTGATAATGCTTCTAATGAAAACAACTCTGGCGGCATGTAGCTCGTGCCTGCACTTTCAATCTGATAATCTGCGGCGAGTTGCTGCGCCACCTCAGGATTGATCTCGACAGTATTGTCGCTCATATAGTTTGAGGCAATATACCCGCCTATAACTGCTCCTAGCACCACCATGAGGTTCCATCGTTCTGCTTTCCAGTCAAATTTGAAGAAATCTGCGGCTTTTCCTGCTCCTATGGCAGCACAGGTGGTGCGCAACGGTGAAGACATGCCAAATTGCTTTCCTATCAGCAACAGTAGAAACATGACTAACGCTATTAAGGGGCCTGCAACATACCACGGCCAAGGTTCGTAAATCCAATTCATAATACTAATTTTTGTAAAGATCTCGCTTTCGCGAAAGCGAAATCATTCATAGCTTTTATTTAAAATCCTGTATATCATCACTCAAGTCATACACGGTGACTCCTTCTAATTTATCTTGAAGGATGCTGCTCCCTGCGGCGCTGCGGTAGCCACCGGCACAATGCACCACAATAGGTTTATCAGTAGGAATCTTGCTGGCAGTGTCTCGCAATTCGTTAAGTGGATGTGGTAACGCGTTTTTAAAGAATTTACCTTCATTAATCTCGCTTTCATTACGTATGTCCACAATAGTGTAGCTGCCTGGGTTGTTCTTGAAATGGTCGAGATCTAACTTCTCGGTAGTTTGAAGGTTTTCTTCTGCTAGAGTGATCACTTTTTTAAGGAGCTTTTCATAGCCTATTTTGGCGACTCTTTTTACCAATTTGTCTTTGTTCTCTGGACTATCAATGACCAGTGTGAACTCATCTTCAGGAGTCACGATCGCACCCAGCCAGGTTTCAAACTTGGCAGTATCAGATACTGCTTGAATATTGAAACTCCCTTTTAGGTGCCCTTTTTTAAAGGCTTCCTCGTCTCGCATGTCAATAATAAGACCATTTGCGCTGGAACGTTCCTCAAACGGAACCTTAGCCACGGCAACGTCAAGACTTGCTGCGCCAGCCTTGTTCATGTCCACATCATAACCGAAGTAAGACGGAATGAAAGGTTGTCCATCTAGCAAGGTGCTCATAAATTCCTCTTTGGATTGTTTTTTAAACGCCCAGTTGTGGCGACGTTCATCGCCTAGCGTGCTGCTATTTGCATCACTCATTCCTTTACCACACAAGGATCCCGCGCCATGTGCCGGATATACGATTGCATTGTCTGGCAAGCCGTTGTATTTGTTTTGCATGGTGTTGTACATCATTTCAGCTAGTTCCTCGCGCTTAGCTTTCATGTTTCCAGCGCTTTCTCTTAAATCTGGTCGTCCTACATCGCCAATGAATAGCGTATCTCCTGTAAATAGAACGGTATCTTTTCCATCAGTGGCAACAATGGTAATGCTGTCTGGTGAATGTCCTGGCGTGTTGATTGCCTTTAAAGTAGCGTCACCTAAAACAATGCTGTCCCCATCATCAAAAGATGTATGGGGGTAGTCTGCGCCTAGTTTCTCGCTATTGTAAATAGTAGCACCAGTAGATTTGTGCAGTTCTAAATGAGAACTTACAAAATCGGCATGAGGGTGTGTCTCTAGGATTGCTACGATTTGTGCATTGTTCGCTTTCGCGAAAGCGAAATATTGCTCAGGATTACGTTCTGGATCGATCACTGCCATTTTCCCGTCGCTCACGATAGCATAGGAATAATGCGCTAATGGTTTATATTCAAATTGTTTGATTATCATAACAAATGGTTTTTAATTAATTCTAGCAGCCAAAGAAACTTCATGGCTCCATTATCTTTTATTCTTCAATCTCTTTATATGGCCAGGCCATAAAGCCTCCTTTTAAGTCATAGATTTTTTCAAAACCCATATCTAGCAATCGATTGGCTGCTTTATTACTTCGGTTTCCTGAACGGCAGTATAAAAACACGGGCTTGGTTTTATCTAGTTTTTCGAATTGAGCCTTGAACTTTTCTTCTTCAAAATAGTCGATGTTTCTGGCGTTTTTAATGGCACCTTCTTCAAATTCTTTGCGGGTTCTTACATCAATAAGTTGGACATCATCGTTTTCAATAGCAGCTTTAAATTCTGTCACGGTCAGTACTTTTAATATTCGGTTTTCTTGAGCGTTCAATGTCGCTATGCTTAAAAAGACAAGACTTGCTACTACTGTTTTGATCCAATTTAAATTCATGATATCTAATTTTTATACAAAAAAAAACTTCTTTTTCTTTAAAGGTAACTCCTGTTACCCAGCCAGTTCCTTAAAAATAATATAGATTCCCATAATGAGTACAAACCATCCAAATCCCTTTTTCAACTTCTTACCATCGATGTACCTGTTTAGCCACATACCCAGAAATATTCCAACCACCGAAATGGCAGAAAAGGATACTAAAAACACCCAGTTAATAGCAATATTTTGAACATCGCCCAGGAACCCGATGAGTGAATTGATTGCAATTATGAATAAGGAGGTTGCTATTGCCTTTTTGATAGGAAGTCCAGCTAAAAAGAGCAAGGCGGGTACTATTAAAAATCCACCACCGGCACCTACTAAACCTGTAATGATTCCAATACCAAAAGCCTGTACCATTAAAATGATGTAAGAAGTGTTGTGTTGCTCCTCAATAGTGCTAGTCTTTTTATTCCTGATCATTGAAAGAGAAGCCATCAACATGATCACTGCAAAAAGCACCATGATAAAAAGGTCTTTAGTAACCTCAAAGCTGCCTAGGTAGAATAAGCTATCAGGTATGGCAGGAATTAGAAATGCCCTAGTAAGGTAAACCGCGGTAAAGGCCGGAATTGCAAAAAGAAGGGCGACTTTATAGTTCACCATTTTCCTTTTCATGTGTTGTATAGACCCAGCAAGTGATGTGGTTCCCACTACAAATAAAGAATAACCTGTAGCCACTACTGGATCGAGTGCTATTGCATACACGAGTATAGGAACGGTAAGAATAGAACCACCACCGCCTATAAGTCCCAATACCAGACCTATAAATAGTGCTCCTATATAAGCGAGTAATTCTACGAGTTCCATGGGTTTCAATTGCTTGTAGAACAAAAGTAGAGGACTCTCCCGCTATGTTGAGTAACTATTGTTACAGGACCTCAATAAAACTGCGATGAAGCTTTATCAACTCGTTATTTTCCATTTTTTTGAGTAACCTAGAAACTACCACTCGACTGGTATGCAAGTCATCGGCAATCTGTTTGTGGGTTGTGTAGAGGTGCTTACTATTCTGAATCTTTATTTTTTCATTTAGATAATTTGCCAGTCGTTCATCCATATTGTTGAAAGCTATATTGTCAATACTCTCGAGCAATTCCATCATACGTTCATGGTAACTATTGAAAACAAAATTGCGCCAGGTTTTGAAGGTACTGGACCACTCTTCCATTTTAATGATAGGAATCATGAGCAGTCGAGTAGGGGTTTCTGTAACGGCATGGATTTCACTTTTTGTATTGCCCAAGCAACAAGTCATGGTCATGGCACAAGTGTCGCCTTTTTCAAGGTAATAGAGTAAGAGCTCGTCGCCATCAGCATCTGGTCGCATTATTTTAATGCTACCCGACAAAAGCAGTGGCATGGATTTAATATATTGTCCAGGACGTATAAGGTCATGATTTTCAGGCACCTCTATATAATTGGATGCTTTTTCGATCTCTTTTAATAAATCAGGTTCAAATTGAGAACCATAGGATTGCTTAAGTAGGTCGATCATGTTTTGATTTTGATGCAATTTCGACACTTTATTTTTAACGAGATTATCTCCAACTATCTAAGCTATAGATATCCGTTGAAAATTGACTAAAAAAGAAGCCACTAAAAAACCGTAAGTTTTTAGTGGCTTGATACTAATTTAACGAAGAATATTAAATTTTACTCACGCAAAATTAAAATCTTCAGCTTGACTACATGTCGTCAGCGTCGTTAACTTCGTCTTCAACTTCTTGTTCCATCTCTTCACCTGCAGCTTCGATCTCGTCACCAGCAGCTTCTAAGTTATCTTCTGTGTCTTCAGCAGCAGATTCAATTGTAGTTTCTGCACTTTCTTCTGTTGTTTCACGACAAGAAGTAGTTCCAATTAAAAGACCTGCAGCCGCGAACGTTAATAATACTTTTTTCATTTTTAATAGTTAAATGTGAGTGGCAAATATATTTTATTTTATGGAAATACCACAGTTAACATTTGTTAAGCTACTTTCTCACTCAAATATTTCCAATACCTTCTTGGAACGTGCTGTAGATGCAGCTTCATGTTTTTACGAGACTCAATGTTAGTACTCTTAAAGTACTGATTCCATAGGTCTCTGTAGTTGTTTTCGCTTTCGCGAAAGCGAATGAATGCAATTAGGAAAATTTACCGACTTAGTTTTTTTTGATAAATTGCTATATAGTTGAGCCCTATGATGAAAATACTAATATATAGCATCCTTGCTTTAACCTGCTTTCACACTACTGCGCAAAAAGAAGCTGACAATTGGTACTTTGGTAAAAATGCAGGAATATCATTTACTAATGGAGCTCCAACGGCACTGTTAGACGGTAAAATTGAGGTCGTATATGAAGGTAGTGCTACGATTTCAGACGCTACGGGCAATCTATTGTTTTATTCAGATGGATTGACAGTATGGAATAGAGACCACCAGGTCATGCCCAATGGAACTGGATTGAATGGACATATCTCGAGTTCAAATTCTGCCATGATTGTAAAAAAGCCTAGTTCTGAAACCATATATTATGTTTTCACTCTGGTAGAACAGGGTTATGATGGAGGATTACAATATTCTGAAATCGACATGTCATTGGACGGTGGTCTTGGTGACATTACCAGTGTGAAAAATATTTCTTTAAGAACTAACACGACAGAACATGCAGCCATATTTAAAGTAAAAAATGAAAATGCGTATTGGCTAATAGTCCACGATTGGGATAATGCAAACTTTTTGAGCTATAAAATTTCTTCATCTGGTATTAATGCCACCCCCATAGTTAGTACAACTGGAGTTGTTTTAGGTATGCCTGACAGATTGGAAGCAATTGGACATATGAAAGTGTCGCCTAGAGGAGATCAATTGATTATGACAAGTCCTAAAATTAACTTGGTTCAGTTGTTTGATTTTAATGATCAAACTGGTGTACTTTCCAATGCACAGTCAATTTCTCAGAACTCCTTCAGCGACCCCTATGGAATCGAGTTTTCACCCAACGGCAACCTTTTCTATATTTCAAATACCCTAAATCAAATCAATCAATTTGATCTAAGGGGGTCAATAGAACAAATAAAGAATTCACAATACAACTATGGTAATGACGATCTCATCAACGGAAGCCTGCAATTAGGTCCTGATGGGAAAATATATTTAGCTCAATACGGTGCAGAATACCTCAGTGTTATAAATAAACCTAATGAAAGAGGAGAACAAGCAGATTTCGTAGAAGAAGGTGTCTATCTAGGTGGGAATAACGCTTATTTTGGATTGCCTATTTTCAATCAGGAGATTTTTTACAATGGCTTTCAAACTACGAACAACTGTTTAGGGAGTAACACAGAGTTCGTACTTGGGGATTCAATCGATACATTAGATTCTGTGATGTGGGATTTTGGTGACGGTAGCACTTCCACCACTGAGAATCCAATTCATATGTTTCAGAGCACTGGGACATATGAGGTATCTCTAACACTTTTCTACAACGGTAAATCAAACGTAGAATATCAAAAGATAAAGATTCTTAATGCGCCAGTTGCCAATAATGTTGAGGATTTAAATGTTTGCTCCACTGATGGTTTTCAAATCTTTGATTTGACCACTTTAAAAAGTACTGTTTTGGGTTCACAAGATCCGGACATATACGATGTGAAATTTTATGCGAGTGAAGAAGATCTTGAAAATAATAATCCCATTAATGAGCCCAGCAACTATCAAAATGCAAATGCTTTTCAAACTCAAGAAATTTACGCGACTGTATCTACTGGATCAATAGATTGTACGGACTCAACCTTGTTTAGGATTAACGTATTTGAATCCCCTTCATTACCTGTTGTGCTACCAGAGATGGTAGTCTGTGAAGATGGTGAAGAGATAAGAGATGCTAATGGTGCTATTTTATATGACTTGGATGAGATTGATAAAATGCTTCTCGATTTCTTTACTACTCTTGATTTTGATTTCACTTATTTTTCGTCTGAAATGGATGCTACAAATAGGACCGATCCGCTTTTGGGTATTTATCCATTATCTAGCTCAAGTGTGAATGTTTTTGTAAGAGTAGCAAATCGTCTAAAACCAGATTGTTATGAAATACGACCAGTATCGATCAAAACATACGACACACCATTAGCATATCAAGTAGATACATTGGAGCAGTGCGCGTCTGAAGATGGAGGATCTGTTACCGTAGATCTTACCTTACAGAATCAAAACATTTTAAATGGACAAAGCACTACTGATTACGCGGTAAGTTATTATTTAACTCAAGACGATGCGCTAAGTGCAACAAATGTTTTATCGCAAGGTATTCTGGAAACTAGTGAAACTAAAGAGGTGTATGCCAGAGTGGAGAATGTCCTATCTGATCAATGCTTTTCTATAACCTCCTTCATAACGGAAATAGTTGAACGACCAATTTTAGAATTGGAGGAACAATATTTACTTTGTAATAATATAGGGACATTAGAAATTCAATTAGAAGATCTATACGATAGTATCAGGTGGTCTAATGGTACAACTGCCAATAATATACAAATCAATCAGGCTGGTGTTTATACGGTTACGGTTTATAAAGAATATGACTCTGTTGTTTGTGAAACCTTCAAAGAATTTACAGTTATTGAATCAACACCGCCTCAAATAACAGATTTAACAGTACGCGAATTCTCGCAAAACAGGAATTCAATCGAGGTAATAATGGGCAATACGGGATCATTTGAGTATTCCATTGACAATGTTAATTTTCAGACATCACGGGTATTTCAAAATGTGGAAGCTGGAACTTACGAAGTAATTGCACGGGATGTTTCAGGATGCGGAATTTCAACTCAACTTATTCAAATACTTGATTATCCTCAATTCT
Source organism: Nonlabens marinus S1-08 (assembly GCF_000831385.1). Taxonomy (NCBI): domain Bacteria; kingdom Pseudomonadati; phylum Bacteroidota; class Flavobacteriia; order Flavobacteriales; family Flavobacteriaceae; genus Nonlabens; species Nonlabens marinus. Next base: position 1,078,619 of record NZ_AP014548.1, read on the forward strand.
TTACCCCCAATGGGGATGGCTATCATGATTTTTGGCATATCAAAAACTCTATTTCAGACCTTGATTCCCTAGTGTTCATTTATGATAGATATGGCAAACTAATTAAGCAATTAACACCTCAAGAGGAAGGTTGGAACGGCACATCCAACGGTGTGCCAATGCCTTCATCTGATTACTGGTTTGAATATAAGAAATCAGATAATACCAGTATTAGAGGACATTTTTCTCTTAAACGTTGATGCTTATCTAGATATGATCTTAAGCCACCTTTTCACTCAAATATTTCCAATACCTTCTTGGAACGTGCTGTAGATGCAGCTTCATGTTTTTACGAGACTCTATGTTAGTGCTCTTAAAGTACTGATTCCATAGGTCTCTGTAGTTGTTTTCGCTTTCGCGAAAGCGAGATTCCTTCAAGCCGCCCGTGTTAACGATGCCGCGCTGCGACCTGGGATCCTTGAAATTGATGGTAACTTCTACTACTTCATGAAGATCGTAGGAGATGCCGAAATCTCTTTTAAGATCATAGATCACCCATTTCTGGTCGGCATAGCGGTTTTTGAAATGTGAAGCGATTAAAGGCAGAACATTGAAATCTGGCTCACAGTTCGCATAATACAAATCGTCCTCAATTAAGTGAAAACGTATAAAAGCTTCCATGCGGTGTTTCTCGCGGCCCACCATTTTGGCGGCTTGGGATATTTTAAGAATGATGCTGTTCCCATAATCACCAGAGGGTGCTTTTCCTGCTTCAAAAGTTTGTTGGCAATATTGAAACAAGGTGTTTTCTATACCGATGACCTCACTTAAAAAAGCTTTGTAAAACTCCCTCATGTCCTGTGGTGTGCTCAGTTCATTCATGCGTTTCAAGACACGATGGGCCTTTTCAGGTTCTGTAATCACCTCATGAGCAGTCCCGAAAATGCTGCTTTGTTGCTGTGCAGGTGCTTGGATGATTGGGCTCTTGATCTTGTGCTGGTAAATGGTAAAGATGGTAGTCAACAAACCATCAAAACTTCCGTCATATTGTAAAACGCGTTCCATTAGAAAAGGCTTAATTGGTTAGTGAAATTTTTACTGTATTTGCTGCTCCCAGATAATAGAATCTGACTCTTGATCTGTATAGGCGTCAAGTCGCGGCTCTCAAATTCTCTAGAACTGCAGGTAATAAAATATTTAGACCGATTCATGGAAATACCTATTGCCTTCAAGTGATCCCAGCCCAATTTTCTATAACGACGGGCACTTAAAATCTTGCCTACAGACTTCATTCCCACTCCTGGAATGCGTGCTAGCATTCGTTTTTCCGCTCTATTGATGTCAATGGGGAATTGATCCAGATTGCGTAATGCCCAAGAAAGCTTAGGGTCGATATCCATATCCAGATTTTGATGATGTTCGTTTAGGATCTCTCGTACATCAAACCCATAAAATCGCAGCAGCCAGTCGGTTTGATAGAGTCGGTTCTCTCGCATCATAGGAACTTCAGTACCTATAGCTGGTAATCTGGAATCGTCTGCCACGGGTATGTAACCCGAATAGTACACCCGCTTCATCTGAAATTTATTGTAAAAGAAGTTGGCACTGTACATAATATCCCGATCGCTTTCTCCAGTTGCACCTACAATCATCTGGGTACTTTGGCCTGCTGGCGCGTAAATAGGAGTGCTCTTGATGATCTCCTTTTCAGATTTATACAGGTCAATGGCATTCTTTACCGCCTTCATAGGCTGTATGAAATCTTTGTGGTCTTTATCTGGCGCTAGGAGTTTTAATCCTTCTTTAGTGGGAATTTCTATATTGACAGATAAACGATCTGCATACAATCCAGCTTCTTGCATCAGTTCATCACTGGCGCCTGGTATAGATTTCAAATGAATGTAGCCATTGAAGTTTTCTTCTAGGCGCAGTTTCTTGGCGACTCTTATCAGGCGTTCCATCGTGGCATCTGGACTTGTAAAAATCCCAGAGCTTAAAAACAATCCCTCAATATAATTGCGTCTGTAAAAATTGATGGTAAGATCCACCACTTCCTGTACCGTAAAACCAGCACGTTTGATATCATTAGATTTACGAGTCACGCAGTAGGCGCAATCAAAAATACACACATTAGTAAGCAAGATCTTGAGCAGGGACACGCAACGGCCATCTTCCGTATAGCTGTGGCATATGCCCATACCACTGGAATCGCCCAGTCCTTTATTTTTATTTTGCCGTTTGCTGCCGCGGCTGCTACAACTCACGTCATACTTAGCAGCATCTGCCAGTATTTCTAACTTCTCTTTTATTCTTTCGTAGTTCATAATTCTAATTCTATTGTCATGGCGCCGTAAGACGGTATCAATCGTATTTTCTTAATTTCCCTGGCTCTTATTCTCTAACTTTTCCAGGTTTACGCGAGCCGCCTGGCTGATGTATTTCTACTTTTTCATGAGGTAACTCCTGCCTGCGATACCCGTTGCCGTTACCCATGCGGCGTTCTCGCAAACTGGCTTGTTTGTCCAGACGCTGCATGGTCTGCGGGTTATCCTCTGCATAGCGTGGATCTTGTATATAATCTGCCTTCTCCATGTTTTGTACTTCAATCGAGTAGAAGTAAAACTCTTCTACCACTTTCCCATAGACGGCATAAATACCGCTTCCGCGAAAGGTGATTCTTGCCGCCACCGATGGAAACATCACGGTATCAAAAAAATGACCATCACGATCTATAAATGTCCCGAACTGCATACGCATACCCTTTCCTGTATGGGTAGTTTTTATATTGATTACATATCCATAAATAAGGATCATACTATTGAGGTGGGCCTTGAGATCCTTACGGGTCTTATTGTTGCGAGTCGGGCTTGCCAGTAAATCAAAATGAGAACACAAGGGAAAACCGAGCAGCTCAATTTGCTCAAAAGCTAGTTCTTGCTGTGTTGTAGTAAGCCGCGGTATGTGAGATTCTTTATATTTAGGAACAAACAATTGTTTCTGAATCACCTTTTTGGGATTTTTATCCATTTTAAAAAGTGCCTGCCACAACAGTTCATACCTATCCATGCCGGTAAAGCGGAAAGCGTTGATGCGTATCAATATGGAAATCTGATCCACACTTATCAGCACCCGATTTATAAAATCTTCTAAGGATTGAAAAGCACCATCTCGCCATCGGGCCTCGACAATGTGTTTCATGGTTTTATGCTCCAGTTCCTTCAGGTAGCTGTACCCTAAGTAAATGGTTGTTCCTTCTATGGTATTAGCAATATCGCTGTGATTGATGCAGGGCGCCTCGATGGTGGCACCACACATTTTGGCTTCATGAACGTAGAGTTCTGGGCGGTAAAACCCACCACCATTGTTTAGTGTTGCGGTCATGTACTCTAGTGGGAAGTACCGTTTTAAATATAAACTTTGGTAGCTCTCTACGGCATAGGAGGCGCTATGACCTTTCGCGAAAGCGTAACCCGCAAAACTCTTGATTTGATTCCAGATTTCTTGAGACTCTGCTGGATCGTAACCTTGGTCAAGGCAGTTTTGATAGTATTTCTGTTCTACTTTTTGAAACTCCTCTCTAGACCGGTATTTACCGCTCATACCTCGTCGTAATATGTCTGCCTCGCCCAGATCGAGCTTTGCATAATAGTGCGCCACTTTGATCACATCTTCTTGATAGACCATGATGCCATAAGTTTCAGGCATGATGCTTTGCATGATGGGATGCGCCTCTGCACGTTTTTCTGGGTAACGGGTGCGCAAGATGAACTCGCGCATCATCCCACTTTGTGCCACACCTGGTCGTATAACAGAGCTTGCCGCGACAAGACCTATATAATCGTCAGTGGCTAGCTTGCTCAATAACATGCGCATGGCAGGCGATTCTACATAAAAACAACCGATGCATTTTGCCTGTGAAATCATAGCATTAATGCTCGCGTCTTTCATGAATTTTTTAGTGTCCCGGCGCACATCTGCTACCTGTGCCTCTGGTTGATTCTTTTTGATGATCTGTATCGCATCTCTAATTTTCCCTAGTCCGCGCTGGGCTAAAATGTCAAATTTGTGGATGCCGGCATCTTCTGCAATGTGCATGTCAAATTGTACGGTAGGGAAACCTTTAGGCGGTAAACTGGTAGCACTGTAATAATGCAATGGTCGCTCTGTAATAAGGATTCCGCCAGCATGAATGCTCGTGTAGTTGGGTTTATCCTTGATGTGATGAGCGTACTTCAATACCAGGCGATGCATTTGATCGAGCTTAGAATGCCGCAAGTCTCCAGTACTCAGCTGGTCAATATCTGCCTTAGGCAACCCAAACACTTTGCCCAACTCTCTAATTACTGCACGGTATTGAAAGGTGTTGTAAGTGGCGAGTAGCGCTACATTATCAAAACGATCAAAAATGAAACGCGTTACATCCTCACGATCATCCCATGAGAAATCCAGATCAAAATCTGGTGGACTGCTGCGGTAGTCATTGATAAACCGCTCAAAATATAGATCGAGTTCTATAGGATCTACCTCAGTAATCTGTAGTAAATAAGCGAGGATGCTGTTAGCCCCACTGCCTCGACCTACATAGAAATAGCCTTTATCACGAGCGTACTTGCAAATCTCCCAATTAATTAGAAAGTAGGCGACAAATCCCTTTCTAGCAACTGTGGTAATTTCCTTTTCAATACGCTGTACAATGTCTGGAGTTGATTGTTCATAACGGTAAGGAATCCCTTCTTGTGCGAGTTGCTTCAATAGCTCTAGATCTGCAGCAACATTATTGGCGCGGTCGCGATGGTATGTTTTCTGATTAGCATTGAGCAACGATTTGTCATAGTCAAAACAGATGCTGCACTCTTCCAGCAATTGAGTCGTATTTTTTAGGATATAGGGATACTCCTCAAATACTTTTTCTAGATTAACTAGCGGTATCATCTGGTCTTGTATTGATCCTTGCTGGTCTTCCGGCAATTGACTCAGCAGAATGTTGAGGTCAATGCATCGCAGCAAACGGTGCGCATTGAAATCCCTTTTATTACGGAAACTCACAGTTTGCAGCACCACCAGTTTGTCTTTCAACTTAATATAATCGGTAAAAGGTAGTTTTCTTAAAGCTGCAATGGAGATGCCTATGAATTCGCTTTCGCGAAAGCGAATTTTCTTCATCTCCATCACTTTCTTCAATGGATAGATGACAAAAGAGTTTTCAAATTCAGGCGCCTGATCCGGTATGGGAATTTTGTTCTCTAGGTGGAAAGAAAGGTGGCTGTTCATTTCCTGAAACCCAGCGTTATTTTTTGCAATGGCAACGTACAACGCTTGATGATCCCTGCGGAAGTCAATGCCTATCACAGGTTTTTGAGACTTTCCTTCCAGCAGTCGTACAAAATTTAGGCAAGCGCTGGTGTTGTTGATATCTGTCAGCACAATGGTTTGTAGCCCATTTGCCACTGCAAGATCGATCAGCTCTTCTTCTTTAAAAGTGCCGTATCGCATGGAATATTCTGTGTGGTTATTGAGGTACATATTTAAAAACAAAAACAAAAACAAAAACAAAAACAAAAACAAAAACAAAAAAAGAGAAAGACCAGCTTTAAATCACAACCTATTAATAGTGTTGATTTCCTTCTGAAATCTTTTATTGCGGATCACCTATTACTATTAAAAACTTCATTTATTCTCCTAACTCCTAACTCCTAACTCCTAACTCCTAACTCCTAACTCCTAACTCCTAACTCCTAACTCCTAACTCCTAACTCCTAACTCCTAACTCCTAACTCCTAACTCCTAACTCCTAACTATTGCTTCCTATGCGCCAGCACCACCGGCGGTAAGCCATTGAATGGATTTGTCATGCGCCCTATGGTTTTAGCTCCTAGCCCAGAGGCTCGCACCACGCTGCGGTCACCATATTTCTCTCTCATTTTGTCTAGTGCATTGTACAAGTTCAAGGCACTTTCAGTATCGTCAAAAAGATTGATCTGATAATTTCCACTTACTAAATGGGAGAAGCGGATGCCTATCAAACGCACCAGTAATCGCCGATTATAAAGACGTTCGAACAGATCCAGAATCTTTGGAATCAAGATGTGGTCTGCACTGCCGTAAGGAACTCGCAATTGTTTAGAGTAGGTGTTGAAGTCAGAGTATTTAATCTTGACATTGATGCAGCCGGTAAGTTTATCGCCTCTTCTCAGTTGGAACGCCAGGTTTTCTGTCATGGCGATCAATATAGATTTCAATTTATGGACGTCGATGGTATCTTTATCAAAGGTCCGCTCTGTACTAATAGATTTACGTTCATTGAAAGCGACGACGGGCCTATTGTCCACACCTTGCGCCCGTCGCCAGATCATGCTCCCATTTTTTCCTAGTACCCGTACCATCATATCTTCTTGCATTTCTTGTATGGTTTGTATTTTACGTACGCCTAGATGTCTTAAGGTTTGATAGGTTTTATCACCCACTTGCGGAATCTTTTTGATGGAAAGCGGTGCCATAAACTCTTTCTCACAACCGTCATTGATCATGAGCTGGCTGTCTGGTTTTGCCTCGCCTGTAGCAATTTTAGAGACTACTTTATTGATGGAAAGACCGAAGGATATAGGCAGTCCGGTTTCTTTGATGATCTTATTCCTTATTTCTGTGGCTAGTTTATAGCAACCGTAAAACCGGTCCATACCAGTAAGATCAGCATAGAACTCATCGATACTAGATTTTTCAAAAAGAGGTGTTTCTTGTTTGATGATTTCAGTGACCTCATCTGAATGTTTAGAGTAGGTTCCTGCGTTGCCTCTTATAACAATAGCTTCTGGGCACAGTTGTTTTGCTAATTTCATAGACATACCACTATGAACACCATAACCTCTAGTTTCATAACTGCAAGCCGCTACCACGCCACGATCACTAGTACCTCCTACAAGAAGCGGCTTGTTCCTAAGGCGGGCATCCATTTTACGTTCTACGGAAACGTAAAATGTATCTAGATCCAGATGTATGATTTGCTTTTTCATGAGGTTTATACTCCTTTAGTATTGATTGATGACCGAACCGAGGTCCTTAAGATCACCTGCTTTATTTCTTTAATTCTACTGTTAGTGGGGCTTGTGGCTTTTTTAAATCTAGTGGTTAAAAAACCTCACGAGGTTTCCCTGTGAGGTTGAGTTGGTTTCAAGATGAATATTATACTATATGGCTAATCTTCTATATTTCGTAAGACGATATCATGCACCGTTGGCTCTAAATCACTGATTAAGCTATCGTATTCTAGAGAGTTGGTTAGCTGTATGCCATTGCACTGCAAGACTTCATTTAAGGTATCGTAAACTTTTTTAATAAGGTCTTCCGTGTCAGCTACTTTGTCATGCCAGCTTTTTACAATCGCACTGCTTTGAGATCCTTTTGTCATAGATTGCTTTCTAGAATCCATTACTCGTTGAACTCGTATGGCGAGATCTTTTTTTATTTTTTCAATATTCATGGCTTTCAATTTTAAAAGAGTACAAACTGGTCACCCTCTACCAGGCGCTCTTCTCTAATGTTCAAGGTATCTTCACTGGTATATTTAAGACGCTCATAAAGACATCTATCGTAATCTTTAAACAGCTTTTCACCTATAGGCTTCAATAACTCTAATCCATTCGCATCTGGATTTTTAATTTTTTGTGAGATCGGATAGGCGTTGAACCCTTTAGAGTTGAATGGCTTCATTATAGCAGATAGCTCTTTTACAGAAAGATCCTGATCTAGCCATTGTTCTTCTTGTTCTCTAGAGAGTACTAAGGGACCGCGATGATGTCCTATACGTTGTGTCAACCTGTTTGAACCAGTTGTTACAATGGCAACAGTATGATGCAGCTCTCCAGTTAATGGGTGTTGCCACGTGTCATATATACCAGCTAGGGCGAAAGGTCCACGATCTCTATTAGGATATACTAAATAGGGTTTGTTGAGCTTTTCTTGTTTCGGACCCTCAATAAATGCGTCTACTAACACAAGACACCGCTGTGATTTGATGGCATGCCGAAACATTGGTTTTTGAAAAATGCCCATTGGACCTGTGTAGGCTGGATCATTTTCTGGATTGTAACTTCCTTCCGCACGGGCATTAATCATGTAGGTTTGCTTGTGTGCCCAATGAGGAGTGTATCCTAGCGTAAATGTTTGTATGTGGTTAGGCATAGCGCTAGTGATCACTGGTATTTTATTACCTGCGCTGATGTTTACATTCTCTTCTAGATGAACCCCTTTCGCGAAAGCGGCATTAAAACGTTTCTCTAAAAGTGCTTCTGGTGTTATTACGGACGCTCTACCACACATAATTTTTTTGTTTTAGGAAATATTCCAAGTCTTATTCCTGATTGAGTTTCAAAAGTATGGAATAATTCCTAATAAATGGAAATAATCCAATGTTAAAATTGGAATTATTCCTAAAAAGAATATATTTGTCTCATGGCACAAGACATCTCAACTGAGGCAAAGCGATTCAAACAGGTACGTGAGGATCTAGGAAAAACACAAAGTGAGTTTGCAGACTTACTTGATGCAGGGAGTACAACGGCAGATATTGAACGCGGTAAAAAGAAAATTACCGGTAAGATCGTAACAGAACTGTTACGGCAGTTTCACATCAATCCATTATGGTTGTACGGTACTAGTTTCAATAAGTATTTAGAGACGAGTCAGAATACGGCGCCTAAGATTATTACTATGGACGCCAGTGAAAGGGAAAACATGATTATGGTGCCTATCAAAGCCAGTGCAGGATATGCCAGTAATGTACTAGATACAGACTGGTATAATGAGCTTCCCGCATTTAATATTCCTTTACCTCAGTACAAGGAAGGAAGTTATAGAGCTTTTCAAGTGAATGGTGATAGTATGTTGCCAGTGCTTCAACCTAATGAATGGGTCATGGCGCGCGCTGTGGAAAATGTGCGACAAGCAAATGACAATAAAATTCATGTGGTGGTGACACCAGATACTGTAGTTGTAAAAAAGCTGCGAAAAACAGAGTCCCCTGAAAGTATATTGTTAATATCCTTAAATAGAGATTATCCAGTAATTGAACAAACTGTGGCTGAAATCAATGAGCTTTGGGAGGTCAATTCAAAACTAAGCTTTGATTTAGATGTTTATGAGGGACAAGAGGCGATGATTTCGCTCAAGCAGGGTCTAGATAGTTTAAGAAGTGAAATTGCCAGCATAAAAAAAGGAACCGTTTAAGGTTCCTTTTTGAAATATGCATGGAAATCAATCAATCTGGGTCACCAGCAGTAGGATTGGTATCATAACTTTCATCATCGTCGCTATCTTCAGCGTCTGGCGCTAGTTCTTCAACCTCTACAGTCTTTTCTTCGCGACAACTAGATAATGTAGGTATTGCGATGGCAATAATTGCCAGTGTTAAAATGATTTTTTTCATGTTATTTTAATTTATGCACCTTCTTCAGTGCTCATTTCTGTGTCTTCCATGTCGTCTGCTGCGTCTTCCATATCGTCAGCTGCTTCTTCCATGTTGTCTTCCATATCGTCTGCCGCATCTTCCATGTCGTCAGCCATTTCTTCCATTTGCTCTTCAGCAGATTCGTTTTCTTCTCTACAAGATGTAGTAAACATAGATACCGCGAATAAAGCAATAAATACTAGAGTTAATTTTTTCATTATTAAAAGTTTTTAGGTTAAGGGGTTAAATATAAAAATGATATGGTGTAAACCATAGCTTTTATGAGAAAAAGCTACTTGAGTATCACCATTTTAATTAAAAAGGTGGATAAACTCGATTAGTTATCGTCTCCTATCTTGTCAATCTCTTCATTGATTTCTTTGTTGACTTCATTGTCAACTGCCTCGCCAGCTCTTTCTAAAACACCACCTGCTTCATCAGTAGTGTCTTCTGTAGTTACTTCAACTTCCTTGATGATAGTTTCTGTTTCTTTTTCAGATTCACGGCAAGAAGTGAATGCAGCAGCTCCTATTACTAGAGCAAATATGATTTTTTTCATGGTTAAATGATTAAATGGTTAAGGCGGCAAAAGTATTTTTTTAGCAGATCCCAAATACTAATGTTCTTATAATTTATTAACAATGCAACTGTCTCATTTTTATATTTATAGAAAAATAATATGAGTTTTCACAAAATGTTTTCTTTCTTGAGAGCACTTCAAAAAAATAACAACAAAGACTGGATGGATGAGCACCGGGATGAATATCATGAGGTAAGGGATTGGTACATCTCATGGTTAAATGAATTGGATGGCAAATTAGGTAAGGTAGATCCCGACTATCACTCTACTACGGGCAAGCGTGCTATCAATCGTATCAATAACAATTTAATGTTTCATCCTGAAAAGCCGGTTTATAAAGATCACTTTGGTGCTGGGATGGATATATCAGACAATGGAAAACAAGGTGATTTTTATATTCATCTGGGAACTAACGGCTCTTTTATTGCCGGCGGATTTTATAAACCGAAGAAGCAAATACTAGATTCTATTAGAGATGCCATCGATTATAACGGCAAAGAATTGAAAAAAATCCTCAATAAATCATCGTTTAAAAACACATTTGGAGAATTGATCGATGATGGGGACTCTCTAAAAACCTCTCCTAAAGGATATTCAACAGATCATGAGCATATTGATTTGTTAAGGCGCAAGACCTTTGCAGTGCAACACGATGTCACTCAAAAAGAGGTCATGCAAGAGGATTTTCAGGCTAAATGCGTAGAAATCTATAAAGAAATGCTGCCCTTTAGAAAGTATCTGAACAAGGCAGTCACTGTTTAATCTCTAGGTTCGTACACTTTAAGTACAGCCCCCATACCGTAATTATCATGCCCTGATCGTACCAGTTTGCTGTTGGGATTGTAGGATAATTCGAACAATTGCCAGGTTTTATTATTGAAAAAGATTCGTCGTACCCAGGTTTGCTGGCCGTTAATCTCGTCCGTAAAGGGTAATAAAGGTCTATACGTGGTAGACACTTTTTCCATTCCACTTCTAGTACGAATTTCTCTGTATTTTTTGGCGTCAATGAGTCTGCCGTCAGGATAGGTATAGCCCAATACTTGGATGGCTGCAAAAATACCTTCTTGGGGGATTTGAATACCTAATTCTTCTACATCTAATTCGTAAACCTCTTCACTCTTTTGAGTGATAATGAAGGTTTGTGTCGGGTAGGAGGACTTTTCCATAGGAGCTCCAGCAGTATTTACATTGTAAAATTGCATCCTAAAAAGAGTAGAAAATGCGCACAGCTTCCCTTTTTTACTGCTTTGGCTTTCTTCCAGTACAATAGGGATCAACAAAGTCTTGAGCTTAGTCGGGTTGCCATCCACACGCTCAAACTTCACAGCAATTTCAGATTCTACTGTAGGCAGCCAGCAATCAAAATAATTATCGTGAGCAATGGCATCTATATCTTCTTCTTTAAACTTTCCATCAAGTCGTGCCTGTACCACCACCGCTTCAAGTTCTGCGGTTGACGGATTCAAATATAAAACGGGAGCAATTCCATTCGTGGCCACAGTTAAGTCTTCATAACCTATGGAAGATATTGTTAGTGAATCCACGTCTGGGTATCGCTTTCGCGAAAGCGAAAAAACACCATCGCCATCTGCAAAGGTTCCAAGTCCATTACCGAAACTAATGGTTGCAAACGAAACCGGTTCTTTAGAATCCCGATGGAGTAAGGTGATTTTTTGAGCCGTGGTGGACCAAAAGACCATAAATAGACTAAGAAATAAGAAGCTCTTCATCAATAGTTTTTAAGTGTTCCAGTACAAGATCTGTCGCGCCCGTATTGCTGTTGACCCAGTGCCCACAAATCATGCCTGTTTTATCTCTTAAAAAATCATCCTTAAAAAGACGATCCATAGTTTCTTTGAATTCAGTAGGATTGGTAACCGAAAATAGACCGCCTAGATCTTCTAGTTTTCCAGCTTCTGGATATTTTTCGTAGTTCTTGCCTATCACTACTGGTACTCCAAAAGTAGCTGCCTCAAGTATGTTATGTAAACCAGAGGACCCCATAGAACCTCCCACATAAGCCACATCTGCATAACTGTATGCTTTAGTTAAAAGTCCAATGGTATCAATAATCAAAACACTGGTATTAATGTTCAGCAGTTTTTGATGCTTCCTTGTCTCTGTCCAGCTGATGGTGTCAAAGGGGAGCGATTGTTCTAATTCATCGATTTGTTCTTCACCCACCTCATGCGGTGCGATGATTACTTTAATATTTTTAGTCTTGTCATTTTCTACAAGCCAAGATTTCATCACTTCGATATCTTTAGGCCAACTACTACCAACGACCAGGCAAGGCTTCCCTTCAATGAATTCCTCCAATTGTGTAACGCGATTGTCGCGCTCAATAAGCTGGCTGGCGCGATCAAAACGAGTATCCCCACTGACGCTTGCATTTTCAAAGCCTAGTGCTTTTAATTCTCGTAGAGAAGATTCATTTTGAAGGAAGAAATGTTGGAAAGCTTTTAAAGAGCTGGTCATCCAGGAACCGTACCATTTATGAAAGCTCATCTTTTCGCGGAAGATCCCGCTTACTAGTAAGGTGGGAACCTTGTTAGCCTTGAGCGCATTTAAATAATTGGGCCAGAATTCGTATTTCACCATAATTGCCAGTGACGGGTCAACCAGTTGCATGAATTTTGAAACGTTAGAAACGGCGTCTATTGGTAAGTAGCAAACGACATCTGCCAGCTTGGTGTCCTTTTTATTTTCATAGCCAGAGGGCGAGAAAAAGGTAAGGACGACTTGATATTTCTTTCGGTTGAACTTTTCCAGTACGGGAACAATTTGCTCGTATTCCCCTAGAGAAGCGACATGCACCCATATTTTAGGTATGGTGCTCTTTACTTTGGTGTCTAGAATATCCCAGGAACGCTCCCGCCCCTGAGAACCTAGCTGCAATTTCTTGTTAAAGAAACCGGCTAATGGTAGGCTCGCTTTCGCGAAAGCGGAACCCGTATCGTAAATACTTTTCAAAATAGGCATAGTTCCAAAAATAGCACAAATTAGCCGTTGGGCGATGCGATACTTATATCGTACTTTTACAAGAATACCGCTGTTTACAGCTATAAACTAGATAAAACCCATGCGTAAAATCCAGATGGTGGACCTCAAAGGTCAATATGAAAAAATAAAAAGTGAAGTTGATGCAAATGTCATGGAGGTCATCGAGACCACGGCGTTTATCAATGGCCCTGAAGTTCACGCATTCCAAAAAGAGTTGGAAGATTACCTGAATGTAAAACATGTGATCCCTTGTGCTAATGGTACAGATGCCTTGCAAATTGCTATGATGGGTTTAGGCCTTCAACCAGGTGACGAGGTTATTACTGCAGATTTCACATTTGCGGCTACCGTTGAAGTCATTGCTCTATTGCAACTAACTCCAGTTTTAGTAGATGTGAATCCGTTTGATTTTAATATAGATATTGACGCGGTAAAGCGAGCCATTACTCCTAAAACTAAAGCTATTGTACCGGTACATTTATTTGGACTTGCTGCAAATATGGATGAAATCATGAAACTGGCAGAAGAGCATGAATTGTATGTAATTGAAGATAATGCTCAAGGTATAGGTGCAAATTACATGCACAGTAATGGTTCCAAATCTAAAACAGGAACTATAGGCCATGCGGGAACAACCTCATTCTTTCCTTCTAAAAACCTAGGCTGTTACGGTGACGGTGGAGCGATTTTTACTAACGATGACGACCTCGCCCATACCATTCGTGGGATCGTAAATCACGGAATGTACGAGCGCTATCACCATGATGTTGTGGGCGTGAATTCGCGTTTGGATTCCATGCAAGCAGCCGTGTTGCGCATCAAGCTGCGCAATTTGAATGATTACAATACGGCCCGTAGAGATGCCGCACGCAAGTATACGGCAGCATTTGCCCAAGAGGAAAAGATCATCACACCTCTCATATGTGATAATTGCGATTGTCATGTTTTCCATCAGTACACCTTAACTGTAAAGGGTACAGACCGCGATGCGCTAGTAAAGCACTTAAATGAAAATGAAATTCCCTGCGGTGTTTATTACCCGATTCCATTGCACAAGCAAAAGGCTTATCAGGACGAGCGTTACAACGAGGCCGACTTCCCGGTAACTAACCGTCTGGTTAAAGAATGTATCTCTTTACCTATGCATACAGAGCTGGACGATGATCAAATCGAATTTATTACTAAAACAATTATAGAGTTTGTTAACCGGTAGGTAGGCCTTTCCGCTTTCGCGAAAGCGAAATTCAACTCAAATTCATTACAACCTTGAAAACATCGAGCACCATGAAAAAGTTATTCGTATTAAGCCTTGTTATTTTAATGAGCTTCTTGACATACGCACAAGAAACCACCACATTCATTCATGCGGGTCATTTACTGGATGCCTCTACTGGAAAATGGATGGATGAAGTCACTATAAAAGTGAATGGATCAGAGATCACCGATGTTTCAAAAGGTTATACGACCATCCCCCAAGACGTCAAATATTTTGATTTGAAGAATCAATGGGTATTGCCAGGACTGACGGATATGCATGTGCACATGGAAACCGAGTACAATCCGCAGGCTTACATCTCAAAATTTGTGGATGACCCAGCAGATGTGGCTTATAACAGCGTCGCATTTGCAGAAACTACCTTGATGAAAGGTTTTACCACCGTAAGAGATCTAGGCGGGAGCGGAATTAATATTTCCTTACGAGATGCTATCAATAAAGGAAAACTAATAGGTCCACGCATATTCACTGCCGGCAAGTCCATTGCAACCACGGGCGGTCATGCCGACCCAACTAATGGAGGTAATGCAGCATTTATGGGTGATCCAGGACCGCGAGAAGGTGTGGCAAATGGAACGGATGAGGCTAGAGAGGCAGTACGGCATCGTTATAAAAATGGCGCCGATTGTATCAAGATCACTGCTACAGGAGGAGTATTAAGTGTTGCAAAAAATGGAAGCAATCCACAATTTACCCTAGAAGAAATAAAGGCAATCACTAGCACTGCGGCAGACTATGGATTCCATGTGGCTGCACATGCTCATGGTGATGAAGGAATGCGCAGAGCGGTAGAAGGTGGTGTTAAAACGATAGAGCATGGAACTTATATGAGTGAATCTACCATGGACTTGATGAAAAAAATGAATTGCTATTTAGTTCCAACCATAACTGCAGGAAAAGAAGTAGCACTAAAAGCTGAGGAAGAAGGCTTTTATCCGGATATCGTTGTTCCTAAAGCTCGTGAAGTAGGACCTCAAATTCAAGGAACATTTGCTAGAGCTTATAAGCGTGGTGTCCCAATTGTTTTTGGAACTGATGCTGGAGTTTTCAAGCATGGTAAAAATGCCATGGAGTTTGGTTATATGGTGGAAGCTGGAATGCCAGCCATGGAAGCGATTCAAAGCGCAACTATTACACCAGCAAAAATCCTTCAAATGGAAGGACAAATAGGTCAAATAAAAAAAGGCTTTTTTGCCGATATTATTGCTGTATCTGAAAATCCAGAGAAAAACGTGAAGGCATTAGAAAGCGTGAATTTTGTAATGAAGGACGGGAAGGTTTATAAGAACTGATCAAATAGAGTTCTGTTAGAATAAAGGTACTATGAGAATATTTTTAAGTATTTCATGTCTTCTAATTTGCTTGCAAGTATATGGGCAAAAAAATGCATGGAAGAATAAATCTGAAGCCAGATGGGAAAATTTTGAAAATGGAACAAGGCTATTAGCGTCTAATGATAATTTGCTGCCGGTCACTTACATCGTTGATGTTAAAATTAAAAACCTTAAGCAAAGCGTTTCAAACGGGACTCTGGTAGTTATACCTCCTGGAGCTTCAGATTCTGTAGTTTTTGAATTTATAAAAATTGACCCTAAGAAAGGTTGGGATGTAAAAAACAACACGTTGAGTTATTATGGCGATTTATCAGATACCGAATACGACGCTGATTATGTATATGACTTGCCTTTTGAAAATGGTGCCTCATTTAAAGTGGCACAAGGTTACGGCGGCACAATTTCACATCAAAATAAGTTTGCTATTGACTTTAATACGCCTGTGAACACAACGGTACATGCAGCAAGAGAAGGCCTGGTTGTTGAGGTGGTAGAGAATAACGTTAGAAGCTGTGATCAACCTAGTTGTGCAGATTTTAATAATTATGTGAAAATCTTACATAGCGACGGCACTATTATGCAATACCTACACCTAAAGAGAAATGGATCAGCGGTTAAGGCTGGAGAGATGGTTAATAAGGGAGACTTAATCGGTTATAGTGGTAATACCGGTTGGAGTACAGGGCCACACCTACATATCGATCTGTACCTGACGGGTAAGGATAATAAATATCAGACACTAAAGACCAAGTTCAAGATTCAGAAAGGTGAGATTTCAGAAGAGCTGATTAAGGGAGAGATCTATACCAAAGACTACTAGAAGAGTTCTTCTTGTTGTAATCAAAAACGCCGCTATCAGCGGCGTTTTTAGTTTGTTCATATTTGTAGTTCTACAAAGCAGGATGATTACTAAAACCTTTCTCCTCTAAGTACTTTACATAATCTCTAGTATTTACAGTTGCTTTCAGATCATGCAATAAATTATAAAGACCAAAGAATGTACGGTTGATGTATAAGAAGTGCTTGCTCCCGCGATTTCCATTCATTTTTCGCAACTCTTTATCGTTACTGTACTTTTCACTCAGTGAACTGATTTGATCCCAGAAAGATTCATCTGCAAAATCGAATGTTTTTTCTTGAAACGGCTTTGTGAATAAACTCAGCATTTCATGAAAAAGGGTGGAAAAATAGTTGATTTCCTTATCGCTATCCTCTTTACGTAAAATTTCCAGTTGGAATAATTTCTCTCTGAAGATCTCTGGATTATTGATGCTCGCAGGAACAGCTAGTTCAAAATATGGGACGTAAAACTCATCCGGTATTTGCTTGATACAGCCGAAGTCAATCGCGATTAATTCTTCCTCTTTAGAGATCAAAAAATTCCCTGGATGTGGGTCCGCATGGACTGCCTTCAACCCGTGCATTTGGAACATATAAAAATCCCACAGCGTTTGGCCTAATTTGTTCCCAGTTTCTTGAGAGAATTCAACAGCTGCAAATTCGCTCAAGTGTTGCCCATTCATCCAGTCCATCGTGATGATGCGTTTGCTGGACAGATCTGGGTAATATTGCGGGAATTTTAGATTAGGGATATGAGAACAAGCCTCAGTCATAGCGATACTTTGTTCCACTTCCAGTGTGTAATCCGTTTCCTCTAAAAGCTTGTCTTCTACCTCAGCAAAATAGCGTTTGGAGTCCTCTCCTTTAAGGTTGAACATTTTGATGGCTATTGGTTTGACCATCGCAAGATCGCTACCTATGGAGTCTGCTACACCAGGATATTGGATTTTAACCGCCAGCTCCTTGCCGTTTTTAGTAGCTTTATGAACTTGGCCTATGCTTGCTGCATTTACTGAATCTTTAGAGAATGTATCATAAATCTCTTCAGGAAAAGCCCCTTGGTATTTCTTAAAAGTCTTACGTACTAACGGTGCAGACAAAGGCGGCACGCTAAACTGTGCTAGACTAAACTTCTCCACATAGGCTCCAGGAAGCAAGCTTTTATCCATAGAAAGCATTTGAGCTACTTTCAAAGCACTGCCTTTTAGGTTTTTAAGTCCGTCATAGATATCGGTAGCATTGTCTTCGTCCAACTCGCTGCGATCCATTGCTGGATTCACGGCTTTCTTAGAATAATATTTCAAATAGTTCCCGCCTATTTTGACACCAGTTTTCACGAGCTCAGTCGTGCGGCCTATTTTACTGGTAGGAATTTTATCTAATGTTTTCATGATTCTAGTTGAAATTCAGAAACCTGAATGCTACGATTTAGTGAATAGTTATTTCGCTTTCGCGAAAGCGAAATAACTATTCATAAGATGCTGCTCTAGGCTCATTTTGAACTTGGCAGCGTTTTTATTTTATGCTTTACGTTCCTTCCAAAGGAATTTTCCGAAATCCAACACCGCATCTAGAGGAGTATTATCAAAAACATCAAATATGGTGTTTACAGATTTCTCTATAGCCATATCAGTTTTTTCAAACCCAGCGCTGTCGTCGTCCATCCAAAACTTGAGTAAGAATAGCATTTGTACCCATGCACCCTCACTATAAATGGTTTCAGACCGCTCCAGTAGGATGTTGGTCTTGCTTTCATTGCGCTCTTGGATCAATTCCTTTGCAAACCCTTTAACGTGTTTGCGCAGGCCTTTAAGTTGCTCCATTTTACTCATCATGTGCTGGTTCTCTTTCAAAGTATAAAGCACATAGCTACGGTTGAGTGTCAATAATTCAAAGAAGGTGTAGAAGAACGTCAACATTTTCTCACGGTTGGAGAAACTGTGGTATTCATCGCTTTTATGAGCTACATCCATAGTCATAGTGAAGAATGTGTTCCATATTTCCTTGCGCAATCCATCAAAACTCCCGAAGAAATTATAAAATTCCTGCTCGGTCATATTATTATCCTTTGCAAACTTGAAAACACTCTTAGGAGTCTTCTCATGTTCTAGAACATATTCCATGTATATCGTAATCACATCTTGACGGGTGATTTCCTTCTTTTTAGTTGCTTTTTTAGCAGTGGTTTTTTTAACAGTGGCCATAAAATCAAAGATTTAGGTAAAGATACAATCTGTTTAATCTTTATAGTAAAGGTCTTAAACAAAACTATGTTAATATTAAGTCGTTACTCTCGTCGAAAAATTGCAAGAAATCTTCTGAATATTGAAATTTACTCGACTGAAATTTTAAAATTTAAGGTACAAAAAAACCATCCTATGAAAGTAGGATGGTTTTTGAAATTCTTTAGTAAGAAGTACTTACGGTCTATTGCTTGCTACAGGGTTTTTATTGACCCAAGTGTTGACTGCAGCAATTTGATTATCAGCATAATCTACTTCAGTTAATTTATCATCGCTCCAGATGAACCATTTTCCAGTTTTCACACCTTTATTAAATTCTGCCTGAGCTGTTTTCTCTCCTTTGACGTTATAACTCGTCCATTCTCCGTGACGCTTTTTATTTAAGAAAAATCCTTGTTGAGCAACTTCTCCATTTTCATGAAAATAGGTAGCTTGAATTTTACCGTCTTCCAGTTGTTCAAACTTAGGTTTTACTTCTTGTGCATAGGAAATCATTCCTATCAACATCGCGCTCAATAACATTAAATTTTTCATAGTACCGTTCTTTATACATAACAAATTTAAACATATATAAACATTCAAACAACAATTAGGTAACATTAATTTTACATACAAATTATAAAACACTGAAAAACAGTGGTTAAAAGGATGATCAAGGTTTTGATTTAATCGATTTAACCTACAATTTAGTAGCTATTAAGTGTAAAAGAGTCGGGTAATGATAAGAATCGGCTTATTTTTGCACGCTTATTAGAAGATTTAATTATGTATAGATCACACGATTGTGGGAGCCTGCGCGCCAGCGATATCACTAAAGAAGTTACACTTGCCGGATGGGTACAAAAATCCCGTGATAAGGGTTTCATGGTATGGGTGGATTTAAGAGATCGTTATGGTGTGACGCAGTTGATCTTTGACGAAGAGCGTACGGATAAGCAAGTTCTTGAACAAGCGCAGAAACTAGGTCGTGAGTTTGTCATCCAAGTGAAAGGAACCGTGATAGAACGCGAGTCCAAAAACGACAAAATGCCTACGGGCGATGTTGAGATTTTGGTTAAGGAATTAAAAGTCTTAAGTGAATCTAAAACGCCTCCTTTTACAATAGAAGATAAAACGGATGGTGGTGAGGAACTGCGTATGAAATACCGTTACCTAGACATACGTCGCAATCCGGTACGTGAGAATTTAATTTTTAGATCAAAGGTTGCCATGGAGGTCCGTAATTTCCTTGCAGGCAAGGATTTCGTTGAGGTAGAAACTCCTGTACTAATTAAATCTACTCCAGAAGGTGCTCGTGATTTTGTGGTGCCTTCTAGAATGAATGAAGGTCAATTTTATGCCTTGCCGCAATCGCCACAAACCTTTAAGCAATTGTTGATGGTTGGTGGAATGGACAAATATTTCCAGATTGTCAAATGCTTCCGTGATGAGGATTTGAGAGCAGACCGTCAGCCAGAATTTACACAGATTGACTGCGAGATGTCTTTTGTTGAACAGGAAGACGTCTTGAATACTTTCGAAGAAATGACACGTCACTTGCTTAAGAAAGTAAAGAACGTGGATGTAACAGAGTTTCCTCGCATGACCTATCAGGAAGCGATGGAGAAATATGGAAATGATAAGCCGGATATTCGTTTTGGGATGGAGTTTGGAGATATTTCCGCTTTCGCGAAAGCGAGAGACTTCAAAATCTTTAATGAAGCAGAAATCGTTGTTGGGATCGCAGTTCCAGGCGGTGCTGGTATGACTAGAAAAGAAATTGACGGGCTTATCGATTGGGTAAAACGACCGCAAGTAGGCGCTATGGGAATGGTGTATGCAAAATATAATGAGGACGGTAGTTTCAAATCCAGCGTGGATAAGTTCTACGATCAAGAAGATCTAGCAAAATGGGCAGAAGCCACTGGTGCACAACCAGGAGACTTGATTTGCGTGCTATCTGGTCCTGCAGACAAAACCAGAGGACAATTGAGCGCCTTGAGAATGGAGCTGGCAGAGCGATTAGATTTGAGAAAAGCTGACGAATTTGCACCCTTATGGGTTGTAGATTTCCCATTGTTAGAATGGGATGAGGATACCAATCGCTACCACGCGATGCACCACCCATTTACATCGCCTAAACCAGAAGATATTGATAAGCTAGCTACTGATCCTGGAAATGTAAGAGCTAATGCCTATGATCTTGTGATGAATGGGAATGAAATAGGAGGTGGGTCTGTGAGAATATTTGACAAAAAGCTACAAGCCTTGATGTTTGACCATTTAGGATTTACACCAGAGGATGCTCGAGCACAATTTGGTTTCTTGATGGATGCTTTTGAATATGGAGCGCCACCACATGCAGGACTGGCGTTTGGGTTTGATAGATTAGTGGCAATTTTAGGTGGACAGGAAACGATACGTGATTTCATCGCTTTCCCTAAGAACAATAATGGCCGCGATGTAATGATCGATGCACCATCAAAGATTGATCAGGAGCAATTGAAAGAACTTAATTTAAAGGTTACGGTAGAATAATCAGCACTATATTTACTCACAATGATCAATGCCACTAAAATCTTAGGAATTTTACTACTCGCTACGCTAGCAGTAATTGGAGTAGGCTTTTATGTCATCCATAGTGGCGATTCATTGGAAGGCAATAAGATTATAGGGTTTGCCACCGCATTTCTATTTCTCATTTTAATGCCAGCCTTCATCTTTGTGCGCTATAGAAAAAAGGATTTATCTAAGTTCAATTTTCACAATAAAAGCGAACAGGAAAAGAAGGAAGAGGAAGAGGATTGGGATGATAAGAGTCGATGGAATTAATTCAAACGTCTTCTAGCTTTAAAGAAATCATCTAATATTTTTGAGCATTCTTCCGCAAGGATTCCGTGAGACACCTGTGTTTTAGGATGCAGTTGTGTTCCCATCTTGCGGTAGCCACGATGTTCATCGCTCGCGCCAAACACAATCCGAGAGATCTGTGACCAGTATAAAGCGCCGGCGCACATTTGGCAAGGCTCTAGGGTCACGTAAAGCGTACAATCTTTTAAATATTTACCGCCTAGAAAGCTCGCTCCGGCAGTGATGGCTTGCATCTCCGCATGCGCTGTAACGTCAGTTAAGGTTTCGGTAAGATTGTGACCCTTAGCAATAATGCGGTTGTCTGTCACAATGATAGCGCCTACAGGGATTTCATCACGATCAAAAGCCGCTTCAGCTTCCTGAAGAGCTTTTTGCATAAAGTAGGTGTCGTCGTATGGTTCTATCATTTTTCAAAAATACAGCGAATTCAACGACTAAGAATCAACAGCTCGAAATGAGATCTATTTTTTAGATTCCAGTTCACATTAAGCTGCATTACAATTACCTTTGAATCATGTCGCACGATTTACTTTCTCAAATTGATTTACCAGCTGATTTAAGACGCTTTCGCGAAAGCGAACTGCTCCAAATAGCACAGGAATTAAGAGGTTTTATCATTGATGCAGTAGCGGCCAAAGAAGGGCACCTGGGTGCCAGTCTAGGTGTGGTAGAGTTGACAATCGCATTGCACTACGTGTTTGATACACCTAATGATTTACTGGTTTGGGACGTAGGCCATCAAGCCTATGGACACAAAATATTGACGGGAAGGCGTGATGTTTTTGATACGAACAGAGAATTAAATGGGATCTCTGGTTTCCCGAAAAGAGCGGAAAGTGAATACGACACCTTTGGTGTAGGTCATAGTTCCACTGCTATAAGTGCCGCTTTAGGAATGGCGATGGCAAGCCAGTTAAAAGGAGAAAAGCACAAACATATTGCTATCGTGGGAGATGCGAGTATTGCTAGTGGGATGGCTTTTGAAGCTTTAAACCATGCAGGGGTGAGCGGTGCAGATCTACTCGTTATTTTAAATGATAATGCCATAGGGATTGATCCTGCGGTAGGAGCCCTAAAGGATTACTTGACGAAGACGAAGAGCGGGAAAGAGACCGGACGCGATAATATTTTTGAATCCTTGAACTTCGACTATTCAGGACCCATAGATGGGCATGACCTTCCTAAACTAATTGCAGAATTCCAACGGCAAAGTGGTCTTTCTGGTCCACGCTTACTTCATGTGAGAACCGTGAAAGGTAAAGGCCTAAAACAAGCGGAACAAGATCAAGTGCGTTATCATGCCCCAGGTAAATTTGATAAGATAACTGGAGATATCCCAGCTAAAGATGAGAGCCAGTTACCACCTAAATTTCAAGATGTTTTCGGACATACTTTAGTAGAACTCTCGCAGCAAAATGAGAAGATTGTTGGGATAACACCAGCCATGCCCACGGGAAGTTCCATGAAAATTATGATGGATGCATTTCCTAAACGCGCATTTGATGTTGGTATTGCTGAGCAGCATGCGGTGACCCTAGCCGCAGGAATGGCTACTCAAGGGGTAGTGCCATTTTGTAATATCTATTCCACTTTTCTACAGCGTGCTTACGACCAGGTCATTCACGACGTCGCGCTGCAAAAACTTCCCGTTATTTTCTGCCTCGATCGAGCAGGACTGGTAGGTCAAGATGGAGCAACACACCACGGTGCTTTTGATCTTGCTTATCTTAATTGTATCCCAGACCTGATCATCGCAGCACCTATGGACGTTGTGGAATTGCGTCACATGATGTACACGTCACAGCTAGGGTTACCATTACCCATCGCTATAAGATATCCTCGTGGCCGTGGGCATATAGTGCAATGGCAATTACCTTTTGAGAAAATAGAGTTAGGAACGTCTAGACTGCTCAGTCAAGGAAATCGAATTGCTGTACTCAGTATAGGATCTATCGGGTTGATGGTTCAAGAACTCATTCAGCAGGAACAATTAGACATCACTCATATAGATATGAGGTTTTTAAAGCCTGTGGATGAGACTCAAGTTTTGCGCGTTTTAGAAAATCACGATCATGTGATTACCATTGAGGACGGCACTATTTTAGGTGGTTTAGGCAGTATGGTGGGGAATCTCGCTTTCGCGAAAGCGAACAAACCATTACCTCAATTGCATGTACTAGGAATTCCTGACTCCTTTATAGAACATGGCCCCACTGCCGACTTGCATCAACTTGCAGGGATCGATCGTGGGGCCTTGTTGCAACTCATCCAGAGTTTATAATCTATTCTTTTAAGAATTTAGTGGTTTGATTGATACCGTCACCAGTGACTTTCAGTAAATAGAATCCAGTGCTTAATGCCGAGATGTCTATGCGCTGCTTACTTCCACTTAAGGATTTATTTGCTTTGTAAACTTGTTGACCGTTGAGGTTGTAAATAGTGATTAAGGTGTTGCCGAAATCTCTATTACTATCAACGAAGATCTCTGTACTCGCCTGAGTAGGGAATATCTTAATCGGTTTCTCTCTGATATCATTTGTTATGCTCGCTGTAGTGCCGTCAAATTTACCCGTAAACATACCACGACCGTGTGTCGTAGCTAATACGGTATTGTCTGCCGTTCTTAAATCAAGATCATAAACAGGAACGCTGGTCATCCCATTCATAGTTTGCACCCATGTAGGACTTGGGCTGTCAAAATCTGTAGTGGCATAAATTCCATTTTGAGTTCCAATAATTACTTCATTAGCAACTAATGGATTTTGTAAAATGGCCTTAACGGGAATGTCCGGTAAATTTCCGTCTTTTTGGGACCAAGTAACTCCACCATCGTTAGTGTACCATACATTGTTGACACCATAGTTATGCATAGTTAAGAAAATCTCTAACTCACTCGCTCCAAATTCAATATCAGAGACGCTACCTAGGAAGTCAGGACTGCTCAAACTTGTAATCGAATTTGCTGTGGAATTGGCGTTGTCAATCCTAAATAATCTTGAGTCCTGTGATCCTACGTATAAGGTTGGAGATACAGTGGAAAAAGGAGAAGCTTTCATTGCAGTTGGTCGTCCATTCGCAATTTCACCCCCTGTAATCTCAGTGCAGTTTGCTGAACTCGCTCCCAACTCACAAGCAGTTATAGAATTTTGATTTCCTGCAGTTCGTGAATTGGCATAAAACACATCGAAAGCAGAATCCAATTCTCCAACATTGATGAAATCACCATCGTTTTCATTTGAGATAAAATATCTAGATCCATTATTATTAATAGGATATGATAGGTATATGTGGGTTCTACTCGTATAACCTAAAATGGCGTAAACTCCCTCATCATCAATGGCAGAAAAGGAACCGTCACCACCGGTAGGGTCAAAGGAAGAACTAAGACCATTACCAATGACTGAATTATTTATTACTGGTGACCCATTATCTTGGGTACCTCCTATAAAGTCATCCCCATCTTCAAAATCGATCTGGTTGATATCTCCATAATAGAATTGGGTAACATTGTAACCATTGTTTCTCGTCTGTATGGCATTAGAATTAGATCCAGCTTGACTTATGGCACTAGCAAGAGATACACCGCCATCTGACCCAATCAATGCGCGGTCATTGTTATTAGGTTGGAAAGTCAAAGCGTGGACATCAGCATGTACAAATGGAATCTGCAATAAATTCATGTTAGGATTCTCTGACCATTTAGATATTTGCTGCCAGACAGCACCACCATCTTCTGATCTATGGATATTGATTCCACCAACATATATAGTTTCATCATTATTTGGAGCAACTTCAATAACTAAGTCATAAAAAGACTGACCGCGAGTAAAATCGGAATCTGGAATTCCGTTATCTGCATCTTGAGGCTCCTCGACATCTTCAATCGTTAAAAATCCATCGAGAGTTTTAAAAATTTCTGCCTCACCACTTACGCTTGCTAATACATAAAGCTTGTTAGCATTTGTTTTAGATGCTGCTAATTCTGTTCTATTTCCATTAACGTTTTGAAGTAATGTCCAGCTGGTTCCATTTGTAGTACTGTATATACGTCCACCGCCGGCTCCAAAACCAGGAGAATGTATGGTGCTCATGTAGATTTTGCCATCAGCGGCTAGTTCAAAATCGTTAGGTACAACAGGAAAGGTACCATCTGTGGTAAAAAATTTCAGGTTAAAATCTTCGTTTCGAGACCAAGTGGCACCATTATCAGCGCTGCGATAAATTCCTGCGCTTTGTGAGCCCAGAAAATTTAATGGATTACGAATGGTAAAATTAGGACTAAAATATCTAGATGCTCCTACGCCCACATAGACCTCAGTCGTACCATTGACATCTCGCGTCAATATATCATTGATATGGAAGATACCTGCTTGAAATAAGTTGCTGCCATCTTGAAAATCTCCTCCTCCTGCTACGGGTATATCAACCGCTGCCCATGTAGCGCCACCATCGGTTGATTTATAGAGCCCATCACCTATGGCTGCTCCATCTGTGTACTGTTCACCAGTTCCTATATAGATCGTGTTCGAATCATTAGGGTCTATTGCATAGGCGCTTACCGAAAGGTTAGCTGCTATTCCTGGAACTATTTTCCATTGTCCTATGACATTATTAATATTTTCATTTACCCACAACCCACCGCCGACGGCTCCTGCAAAAACACGGTTATAATCGACTCCATCACCATTATTAGCTCCTACATCATTAGGGTCAAAAAAAACGACCCGAGTACGACCGCCTACATTTAAAGGTCCACGCTCAATCCATGGGGATGTCACAGTTCCTGGTGTTCCTTTGGCTAGACTTAATGGAAACTTAGTAGGCTCTACTAAAAAAGGAGTGGGATAACCTAAATCAGGATTCATCGTTAATTCCCACATGCGCTCATTGTACGCGTTAGGTGGTAAACCGAGTTCTCTACGTTCTTTACTGCTCAAATTTTTGGTGTCATTAAATGGAGAGTCGGCTAGAAACTTTTCATGTTTCTGTCTCTTTTGCTCCATCAAGCTCAGTTGCTGTTCCTTGGGAATAATGAGATAAATAATAAATGCAATAAGGGCGAGAGCAACAGAATATAGAGCAAACTTTTTCATGAGTAGAATTAAGGGATGATAAATATACGGCGTGAATCCCATTTAAGTTTCACGATTTGAAGCGATTAAATGCGGCCGTTGATGATTTCAAATAATTTTACTGATTTAGTATCAGTCAACGAGGCTACATAGCCACATGCAGCAAGAAGGCGATCGTACAAGTTTTCTGAAGCTAAAACTTCATCTGGAGTAAGTTGTAGTATTAACTTATCATAACTGCTTTCTTGACCATGAAGTTCATTCATGCTTGCCGTGATTACGGCATCTAGGACCTCACGAAGAATCTTATAACCTGCAACCTCCTTTTGTACCACATCTGGATGTTGGTAGAGGTTTTCGACAGTTAAGGCGAGTATATCATCAATTTGCGGTTTGTATTTGGAAAGATCGGTCAGGGAATGTGATAGAGTTCCGGCTAGTATTTCTTTCTCATGTTTCATGAAAGTTTCCACGCAATCTGTGATCAAAGTGCCTATGGCAAGCGCTCTTAAATAAGCCAAGCGTTCAGAGGTAGATGATAAGATAGAGTAGGTTTCTGTTTTTATATTGTCGCGCACTAGATTGATTAATTGTTCTAGAGCATGATCCTCAGGAATGTTCCCTAGGTTGATCGCATCTTCAAAATCAATGATGGTATAGCAAATATCATCTGCTGCTTCTACCAGATAAGTCAATGGGTGGCGGTGGTATGCCTCACCAGTCTCACTGGTATTTTTCAGTCCCATGTCCATTGCCACGTCCTCAAAATGTGGGACATCTGATTGAAAGATTCCGTATTTTTTTTGAGAAATATGGCTTGTTGGCTTTTTAGGTAAGGACTCTTTCGGGTATTTTACAAATGCTCCTAAAGTAGCATAGGATAATCTCAAACCTCCAGGCGATCCAGGTTTGTTCATGTTCAACAATCTATAACCATTAGCATTTCCTTCAAAATCGAGAAGGTCTTGTTGTTGCTTTCGCGAAAGCGAACTCATTACAGCATTCCCTTTCTCACTGGAAAAATAACTACCTATGGCTTTTTCACCACTGTGACCGAATGGTGGGTTTCCAATGTCGTGCGAAAGAGCCGCTGCAGCTACGATTGCTCCAAAGTCTTGATGCTTATATCCTAGATCAACAAGGTCTGGATGCCGTTCCAGAATCTTTTGCCCTGCCATACGACCTAGAGACCTACCTACTACAGAAACCTCTAGACTGTGTGTGAGTCGCGTATGAACAAATCCAGTTTGACTTAAAGGAATGACCTGAGTCTTGTCCTGTAGGCTGCGAAATTGTGAGGAGAATATGATACGGTCATAATCCACCTCAAAGCCTAACCGCAGTTCGTCTTGTTGATTTCTTAGTCGTGGGGCAGTATCGCCGTGTTTTTTAAGCGAGAGCAGTTGGGGCCAGTTCATTTTGAATATTTTGATTGCAATATAGAAACCTATGTTTGAAACAGGTTATGTAACACGGGTAACTATTTCTTAACAATCCAGCTTAAAAAGACAATAGTAAATTAACCTGGTAAGCTGGATTCTAATCGTTCATTTGCAAATTCTAAAACACTTGTAATGAACAAATTAGTTTTTATACTTTTTTTACTTGTAACTGCCTTAACCACAGCTCAAACCGGTAAGGTAAACGGTACCATCATTGATAAGGATGCTACTACCGAAAATGAACCTGTTGCCTTCGCATCTGTGGTTCTTAAAGGAACCAACTATGGAGCGCAATCTGATTTTGATGGTAATTTCAGTATTTCAGCTCCAGCAGGAACTTACACTCTTGTGGTTTCCTTTGTCGGCATGAAAACTGTAGAAATTCCGGAAGTAGTGGTACGCAATGGATTTACCACAACCGTAAATGTGGAAATGAGTGCAGAAGCTGCTTCTCTTGAGGCTGTATCTATTGTGGTCGCTAAGTCGCGTGAAGGAACTGATGTATTGTTAGAGGAGAAAAAGAATGCAGTAACCATCAAGCAATCGATTGGTGCAGAAGAGCTTTCCCAAAAAGGAGTGAGCGATGCAGAAGGTGCAGTAACTAAGGTGAGCGGTATTAGTAAGCAAGCAGGAGTGAAGAATGTTTTTGTTAGAGGTCTCGGTGATCGCTACAATTCTACCACATTAAACGGTTTGCCTTTACCATCAGAAGATCCAGAGTACAAAAATATCTCACTGGACTTTTTCGGCTCTGATTTGATCGAGACTGTGGATATCAATAAAGTATTCAACGCTGAACTCACAGGAGATAATGCCGGTGCAAACATAAACATTGACCTTAAAGGTTTGACAGGTCGTCAAGCTTTAGAAGTTGGTGTTTCTACAGGGGCAAATCTACAGACATTAGGAGAAGACTTTAAGTCTATTGATGGGCCGGGTTACTTCGGCTTTACGAGTCCAGATTTACCTACTGACAACCTAAGACAATATACATTTGATAATACTATTAACGGTGAGGATCAAAATGGACTGGTAAACTTAGGCTTCTCTCTTAACGGTGGGAAACGTATCGACATAGGAGATAATTACCTTAATATATACGGGCTTTTGACTTTTGATAATGGATATCGTTTTGTAGAGGGAACTGTTAGAAACACTACAAGTGCTGGTACTCTTTATTTAGATCAAGACTTTGTGAGTTATGAATATGAAACTTCACAAATAGCACAGATTGATCTGGATTACCGATTTAATCGTAACAACATTGAGTTTTTATCAATGTACATTCACAAAAATTCACAGGATTTTCAAGAATTCCAAGGAATAGATAATCCTGAGCAAACGGGAGATCAAGTTTTTGTAAGAAGACAACAGACTAACAACAACAATCTTTTTGTTAACCAATTGCTTTCAGAGATTAATCTGAGCGATAAATTGGTCTTAAACGTCAAGGGATCTTTTAATGCTATTAGAGGTAGTGAGCCAGATAGAAGAAGTTTTGAATACTTGTTTAGAGATGGGTTCTATTCTCCAAACTTAGATTCTGGAGGTAACAACCAGCGCTATTTTAGTGAAGTTCAAGAAAATGATTATAATGGAATCGCTAGTTTAAAATATAACTTTGCTAGTGATGACAGCGATAGATTAAATTATATCACTTTAGGTGGAGAGTACAGGTTGACCCACCACATTTTTAAAGCCACCACGTTCAATCATACTTTTGATCAGAGAGTTGAAGTCGATATCAATAACCCAGACGGTATTTACAATCAAGCCTCTCTGGATGCTGGAAATTTCAGATTAGAGACAGGTCGCGGATCCATATTAAATCCAAATGCCTTCGTTCCTTTTTATTATATAGGCGATAAATATGTCGCCGCTGGACAAGCTACTTATGTAAAAAACCTGACTGATAATCTTTTAGTTACCGCAGGTGCACGATTTGAAAATGTACGTCAGGAGGTAGAGTATAACACGAATATTGCTAATAGTGTTTCTGGTGGTCCTGCTGAGATTGATGAAAACTTATTCTTACCTAGTGTAGGTTTTAAGTATAATGTGAACGAGGATAATATCATTCGTCTAGCGGGAAGTAAAACCTATATCTTACCTCGATTCAAAGAAATAGCACCTTTCCGTTATGATAATCCAGGAGGAACTTCCACACAAGGAAATCCAGATCTTGAGATTTCAGAGGTTATCAATTTGGACCTTTCTTATGAGTTTTATCCTAATAAAGGAGAGATATTCTCAATTACAGGATTTTATAAAAACATCAACGATCCAATTGCACGAACTGAAATTCCAAGTGCAGGAAACACACTTACATACTTAAACGTAGGTGGTACAGCAACTGTTATAGGAGCAGAGTTGGAGATCAGAAAAACTTTATTTGAAAACGAATTGACTTCCCTTGAGGGATCAGATAAGGATCGCAGTAATAGTCTTGCCGTAGGTTTCAACGCATCTTATATATACAGCAAGCAAGACCTTGAAAATCCTTTAGCTCAATTTACAGATGACAGCACGCAATTACAAGGTGCGGCTCCATTCCTTACTAATTTTGATGTGAACTACAACACATTTTTAGGGAACAACAATGTGAACACCGCTTTAGTATTTAATTACTTTACAGAGCGAGTGTACTCAGTAGGAACACGTGGATTTGCTAATATTAAGGAGATCGGTGTTCCAACGTTGGATTTTGTTGGATCTATTGGTGTAGGGGATAACGGTAAGCTTTCTCTAAAGGCTAAAAACCTATTGAACCCTGAGTATCGACTAGAGCGTGATGGTGATTCTAATAACACAGTGTTAAGCGAATATAAACGTGGGCTTGACATTAGCTTAGGATACAGCTATAAGTTTTAATTTTTTGGTAAACTAGGCTTAACACATGCCGCAAAAGCTTGCCTTTACTTTACGTCAACAAACTAATTTAAAACTTTCAAAATGAAAAATCTGATTTTATCCATGTTGGCAATTGCTGCTATAACCATCACCTCCTGTTCTACAGACGATGATGTTTCTGGACCTACAACGCCTACTGATGGACTAAACCTATCTGGAGATATTACTTCAAATAGAACTCTTAGCGCCGGTAATGCTTATGTATTAAACGGACCACTTTTCGTAAAAACTGGAGCTACACTTACTATTGAAGCTGGGACGACTATAACTGCAAATGCAGGTGGTACAGACGTTTATTTACTAGTAGAAAAAGGAGGTAGAATAGTAGCTAATGGAACTGCTGCTGCACCTATTCGCTTTACAAGTACTTCAACAACTCCGGCTGCCTGGGGTGGTGTGATAATTAATGGAAATGCCTTTATCTCTGGTCAAAATCCACAAGGTCAAAATGTGGCTGGAACTGAGGTGAATCAAGCACTTCTTTTCGGTGGTAATAACGATACTGAATCTTCAGGAATCTTAAATTATGTGATTATTGAGTATACTGGTGCCCGCATCGATGGAGAGGCAGAGCACAATGGTCTTACTCTTAATGGTGTAGGTTCTGGAACAACACTTTCTAACATCTGGCTTGCTAATGGTGACGATGACGGGATTGAATTCTTTGGTGGATCTGTAAACGCTTCTAACATCTTTGTATTGAATGCTAAAGACGATATGTTTGATGTCACTCAAGGGTATAGAGGAACGTTGACTAACATATTCGGTGTTCGTGAGCCTGGTTATACCGCTGTAACTTCTGATCCACGTGGGATTGAAGCTGACGGTAACCTTGACGGTAATTCTCCATCAGACAACACCCAGTCCGTATTTACCATAAACGGTGTGACTATTCAAAATCGTGGTGATAACGTAGAGTTTTCAGATTTGATCAAAGTACGTCGTGGAGCAACAGCCACCATTACTAATGCACTAGCAGGTACTTTTGGTACTGCAACTGCAGCAGACTTCATAGATCTTGAAGATTCAAAAGGGAACGCAACATCAGCCACCCAAATCACAGCTACCGCTAGCGGTACTGCAGACGGGTCTGACATTAAGAATGCACCTAACGCGACAGTAACTGTAAATGCTAATCAGACTGGAGCTAACGCAGCTGCTTTCTCTTGGACTGGTTACAACTTTCTATAGTAGCCCGATATCATTTATCCATAAAAGCTGTTCTTAGGAACAGCTTTTTTTATGCGTTGAAGTGAAATGCAAGTTCGCTTTCGCGAAAGCGAAACAATCACAGCTAGTTTGCCGTCTCAATTTATTTATTCAATAGTAATCACATTAATAACTATATAATAACGTACAACTGTGCGGAATATAGCATTTTTGCAGCTTAACAATTTTTGAAAAATGGGAGACATTTATATCTACATGCTCATTATCCTAGCGGGTCTGGCGATTACAGACTTAGTTGTTGGGGTTAGTAATGACGCGGTAAACTTCTTAAATAGTGCCATAGGGTCTAAGGCCATCAGCTTTAAAACCATCATGATCATTGCGAGTTTAGGTATCGCATTGGGAGCGCTCTCCAGCAGCGGTATGATGGAAGTTGCGCGTAAGGGGATTTTCAATCCAGGCGAATTCTATTTTGACGAGATCATGATTATTTTCATGGCGGTGATGATCACTGATGTATTGCTTCTGGACTTTTTCAATAGTCTGGGGTTGCCTACCTCTACCACGGTTTCCATTGTTTTTGAATTGCTAGGGGCTGCGGTGTGTGTTTCTTTATTGAAAATAGGAGAAAGCGAGACAGAAACATTTCTTGACTTGGGTAGATATATCGCCAGTGAGACGGCCATAGAGATTGTGACCGGTATCTTGCTTTCTGTGGTTATTGCATTTACCATTGGGGCGCTGGTTCAATTCCTTTCCCGTTTGATGTTGACCTTCAATTATAGAAAACGCCCAGCATTCCTTGCAGGGATTTTTGGAGGATTGTCGCTCACCAGTTTGTACTATTTTATTATCGTTAAAGGATTAAAGGGCGCTGATCTAGGCGGGCTGAATTTCATATTTGAATACACCACAAACGTTTACACCACTCTTGGGTACGGTTTTATTTTCTGGATCATTTTCAGTTTGATATATGTTTATGTGTTGAAGTGGGATATTTATAAATTGATCATTATTCTAGGGACATTTGGTCTTGCTATGGCTTTTGCGGGAAATGACTTAGTCAACTTCATTGGGGTGCCTATAGGTGCTTATGATGCTTATAATATCTGGATGGATGCTGGAGCTGTAGAAGGGTTTAGAATGGATGCCCTAGGTGGTAAATTACCTAGTCAAAAATGGCTCTTAATCCTTGCAGGTGTCGTAATGATTTTGACGCTTTGGTTTTCTTCTAAGGCGCAAGCGGTGGTTAAGACATCAGTTGATCTAGCACGCCAGGATAGCGGTATAGAACGCTTTAAAGCTAATTTCCTCTCTAGGTATTTGGTGCGTTATTCGATCATGACAGCAGATGGTATTCAGCGCGTCATGCCTAAAAGCGCTACAAATTATATCTCTAAACGATTTGAAAAAGTACCCTCGTTAGGACTAGTTACTAAAAATGCAGATAAGCCTGCTTTTGATTACGTACGTGCTTCAGTAAATCTAATGGTGGCTAGTGTGTTGATCTCTGTAGCCACTTCTTATAAGTTGCCATTATCTACCACATATGTCACGTTTATGGTAGCGATGGGAACCTCGTTAGCAGATCGTGCCTGGGGAACTGAAAGCGCGGTTTACCGTATTGCGGGAGTTTTGAATGTGATAGGTGGTTGGTTTTTTACCGCTTTTAGTGCATTTACTGCGGCTGCGATTTTTGCCTATATCATTTATTTGGGTGGTTTTTATGCGATCATAGGTCTAGTCGTTCTGGCTGTAGTGCTTATTACTCGCAGTTTCATCATGCACAAACGTTCACAAACTGAGCAAAAGATCACTGACGAGCTTCACAAAGCAGAAAGTAAGACCATTCAAGGAATCATCGAGGAAAGTTCTGATACAGTAGCTACGGTATTCAAGAGGTCTAAAAACATGTATTCCAAAACCCTAGAAGGTTTGATCAATCAAGATTTGAGCGCTTTGAAATCTGCTCGTAAAGACAGTAAGAAACTAGGGGTTGAGGTAGATGCCTTGCGTAACAATATATACTTTTTCATTAGAAATCTAGATGAACAAACTATAGGAGCAAGTAAATTTTATATAGACGTTTTGGGCCACCTACAGGATATTTCTCAATCGCTCGAGTACATCTCTAGATCCAGTACAGACCACATTAATAATAATCATAAGAGCCTGAAATTTACTCAAATCAAGGATCTGAAAGAAATCATCAATCGCATTCATGATATTTTTGAAGAATCTGAAAATGTGTTTAAAAACAAGGACTTTATCAGGTTAGAGTCCATCATTAGTAAAAAACGAGAGTTGCTAGAACTGGTGGATAGCAAAATTGAAAAGCAAGTAAAACGCACTAAGAATACGGACGAATCTCCTAAGAATACGACCTTATACTTCGGTCTATTGCTAGAAACCCGTGATCTGATGAATACGACTACTCAAGTTGCAGAACAGTATTTCACAGAGTATGATTCTAATCAATTTGATACTGAGAGTGAGTAATTCTTAAAAGAGTTCGCTTTCGCGAAAGCGAAATAAACCGAATCATAAACCTTTAAATGCCTCTTACCTAGTGAGAGGCATTTGCTTTTCCTTAAAGGTTGTGATGTGTTTGTGTAAATGCTTTTTGGAACTGGTTTTTCAGCGGTTGTAATTGTGGTTACATATAAAAAAACGCCCTCTGTAGAGAGGGCGTTTATAAAATGTGGTACCGCTACTTTTAAGCAGCTTCCTCTGACGGGATTTGTTCTCCTTCTTCTGGTTGATCACCAAATTTTCTTTGGAATCGTAGCTTGGCTCTATGCACTAAATACAATAGAACAGGGACAATAATCAAGGTCAAGAATGTTGCGAATATTAACCCGAAGATTACCGTCCAGGCCAGTGGTCCCCAGAAAATAACGTTGTCTCCACCCATGTAAATTTTGGGATCAAATTCGCTAAACAGGCTAAAGAAATCGATGTTCAATCCTATCGCTAGCGGTATCAAGCCTAGTACCGTTGTGATTGCTGTTAATAATACAGGACGCAACCTTGCTTTCCCAGCTTGGACGATCGCTGCAAAAGAATCTTCCTTACTAATTAGATGCTTGTCGTCATCGATTCCCAATTCTTCACGTCTTCTTAATTTCAAGATATCTACATAGTCAATAAGAACAACGCTATTGTTTACTACGATACCGGCCAGAGAAATGATTCCCATCATGGTCATCATGATGACAAATGGCCACCCAGTGATCATTAAACCTAAGAATACACCTATGAAACTCAAGAATATGGAAACCATGATAATCGCAGGTTTTGAAACCCCACTGAACTGGAATATTAAGATGAAAAATATCAGTGCAAGCCCAGCCATCAATGCGGTCATCAAGAATGCCTGTTGTTTATTCTGCTCTTCCAGTTGTCCCGTATAATCGATATTGATGTTATCCGGCAGGTTTTCAAAGTCCAGCATTTCATTCTGTATTTGTGCTACTGCTGCACCAGCATCACTGTAACCAGGCTTTAAGGCACTATAGACCGTTACTACACGCTTGTTGTCTTTATGCTTGATGGCACTAAAACCTGAAACGTTCTGCTGGGTCGTTACGGCACTGACGGGAATTTCCCTGATCTGTCCAGATGCCATGTCCCGATAGGTGATTCGTTGGTTAAATAATGCACTGCGATCATATCTATCATCTTCATTAAAACGCACGTAGATATCATAATCTTCACCTTCCTTTTTGTAGACACCTGCTTTTTCTCCAAAAATAGATCGACGCAATTGCTGTCCTACTTGACCTGCGCTTATACCTAATTCACCAGCTTTTTCACGATCTACCTTGACCTGCAAGGCAGGTTTGCTTTTGTTGACATCGATCTTGAGTTCATCAACTGGCGCAATGTTCTTCTCGTTCAGGAATTTCACCATACGCTCTGCAGTCGCGATCAACTCCCCATAATCTTCTCCTTGCAATTCAATATTTACTGGATATCCAGCAGCTGGTCCCGCTTGATCTTTTTCCACACTAATAGCAATTCCCGGGAATTTTCCTTGAACAGCTTCTTGAACCTTTTTGCGCAGGATCTCGCTGTCCTTTCCTTGCCTGAATTTATATTCTCTCATGGAAGCCGTGATTTTACCTTTATTAGGCATTTCAGCAGCGCTTCCACCATCAGTCTGCGGATTCCCAGCACCTTCACCTACTTGAGAAACGGCACTTTCTACCATGAAATTTCTACCATCTTCCCTGTATTCTGGATCGTTAAGGACATCATAAACGACACTTTCTATTTCTTTTGTCGTTCTATTGGTTTTATCAATAGAGGTACCTTCTGGATATTCTATATAAACTATGATCTGGTTAGGTTTGTTTTCCGGAAAGAACTCAACTTTTGTTCTACCAGAACCTACAGACCAGCCAAAATACAATGCCAAGACTCCCACAAACATCACAAGCATACCACCGGTAAACCAATAAGGTGTTTTTCCTCTCAATGCAAACTTTAGAAAACGTTCATAGGCATTGTCCAGCCATTTGAGCGTATTTCTTTGAAAAGCTAGCGTCCATCCTTTTACAGCATATTTATAAATCCATAATAGCAACACGGTAACGACCATGACGCTTCCAATACCGCGAATTGCTCCACCAAAAATCATAATGAGTAAGCCTATGCCGCCCATAATTGCTGTAATCCAAATGAGTTTTTTGAGAGGAATATTCTTCTCATCTACACTCATGAATTTAGAAACTAACATGGAGTTAAAGAAAATGGCAACGATTAATGAACTACCCAAAACAATAGAAAGAGTAATTGGGAAATATTTCATGAACTCACCCATAATACCAGGCCATAAACCTATGGGTACAAAAGCAGCAACAGTGGTTAGTGTAGAAATGATAATGGGTACGGCGATCTCGCCTATACCGACTTTAGCAGCCTTGATTCTAGGCATTCCTTCTTCATCCATCAAGCGATACACGTTTTCAACAACCACAATACCGTTATCTACTAACATTCCCAATCCCATAATCATGGCAAAAAGGATCATGGTGTTCAATGTATAACCCAATCCGTTCAAAATGATAAAGCTCATCAACATGGACATGGGAATAGCAAACCCAACAAACAATGCATTTCTAAATCCTAGGAAAAACATCAATACCGTTACAACCAGTATTACCCCAAAAATGATGTTGTTTACCAGGTCATCCACTTGATTTAGAGTACGCGTGGAACCGTCATTGGTTATAGAGATCTCTACATTTTCTGGGATCTTGCCACTTACCTGAGATTTTTTAATGATGTCACGTATACTTTCTGCAGCCTCTATGGTATTTTTCCCAGACTGCTTTTTAACATCAATCATCACAACAGGATCCCCAAACTCGCGTGCAAATGTCGTTTTGTCTTCTTCTTGAAAATTAACCTCGGCAATGTCAGTGAGGTAAATTGGGCCATTCTCATTTTTTACCACAAATCGCTCTAGTTGCTCCGGTCTGCTGATCTCACCTAAAATCCTGATGGTGCGTCGTTGGTTTTCAGTCTTGATATTTCCAGCGCTTAGGGTAGAGTTCCCACCACGAACGGCATTTATGACATTGTCAAAACTAACTTTGGCCGCTGTCATTTTATAAATGTCAACAGCAACCTCAACCTCTAATTCTTGAGCACCACGTATGCTTGCTTCTTTAATTTGTTCTAGAGCCTCAATTTCATCCTGTAGATACTCTGCAAATACCTTAAGCTCCCTAACGGTGTAATCACCACGCAGGTTGATGTTCATTATAGGGATTTCCTCACTGATTTTCAGGTCAAAAATATTGGGTTCAATCTTGGCATTATTGAATGTAGGCCAGTCCTCGCTTGAGGTTTCTACATCAACCTCATCCTTGACTTTCTGTTTGGCGTCCTCAACAGCTATTTTTTCATTGAATTCTACTGTAATTATGGAATAGTCTTCCTGAGACGTGGAGAGTATTTCTACAACATTAGAAAGGTTTTTCAATTTATCTTCCAACGGCTCTGTGATGAGGCGTTCAATATCTTCAGCAGTGTTACCTGGATAGACACTGGATATGTAGATCTTGGTTTCTTTTACCTCTGGATAATCTTCCCGTGGCATTGCAAAATAGCCTGATACCCCCAGAACGAGAACCAAAGCAATAATGATCCATATGACTGTGGAATTGTTGATGGCCCATGAGGACAGTCCAAATTCCTTTTCGCTTTTCTTTCCCATTGCAGTTATGCTTTGATTCTAATTTTTTGATCTTCCTTGACGCTACGAGCACCTTCCACTATAATCAGATCTCCAGTTGCAAGACCTTCTGTGACTTCTATCATGTTGTCGCTTGTTTTGCCGGTCTTGATCAACTTCCTTTTCGCGACAGCTTCATTAAATTCTTCTCCTTGGCTAAGGTTGCTGGCCACCATCACGTATTGCTCACCATCTTGATTCTCGCTAATAACAGATAACGGCACAAGAATCGCATTCTTGCTGGTGTAGTCATTGATTTTTAATTTTGCGGTAAGATTGGGCTTTACATTTCCAGCTGGGTTCTTGACTGGTACTTCAATCTTGAAGGAACGGTTTGCTGGGTTTATGAAGGAACTGCTCTGTCTTACCTTACTGATTGACGTCTCGTTAAGAACCGGAAAATTGATTACAACTTGTGTACCTTCATTGACTGATGCGATATAGGTTTCTGGAACTTCTACCTCAATATACATGTCGCTTAGGTTGACCAGACGAAATAATTCTGTCATTCCTGGCGATACAACATTTCCTTGCTCTGTAATCACGTTATCAATCACTCCAGAAAACGGAGCGGTAACCACGCTTTTTGCGAGCTGCTGCTGCATGGATCTGATGGCGCTTTGTTGGGCCTCATAATTCGCTTTAGCCTGTAGGTACTGGATTTCTGACCCTATGTTTTGATCCCAAAGTCTTTTTTGTCTCTCGAAGGTAGTTTTGGCAAGTTGTGCTTGAACTTTCATTTGTTCGATTTGCTGGGCGATACCACCATCATCGATTTTGGCAAGGCGTTGACCTTTTGAAACTCGTTGGCCTTCAGTAACATAAACATTAGTAAGGACACCAGCGGTTTCTGCCATTAAGGTGATGTTTTGCTTAGTATCAACACTTCCTTGTAGTTCTATGTAATGGTTAAAAAGCGTGTCAGTAAGCTTTTCAACACTTACTAGAGAACCTTCTTTTTGCTCCGTGTTATCATTCAGGTATTTTTCTATACTGCTTATCTCGACCTCTAGTTCTTTTTTCTCATTAAGAAGCTCTGTCTTGCGCTGTGTGATGGCATCTGTGTCACCGGCCGCTATTAGGTCGTCAATGGATTGCTCACCACCGCCACAGGCGATTAACAAAGGCAATAATAGTAAGTAGGCAAATTTATTTTTCATGGTAGTATTCGTGTTATGGTCAGTCATTTCTAGGTGATAAATAATTAGGCGTGTTCAATACAGTCTCTAGAGCTGCCTTATTGGTAATTACTTGAAACATGCTGTTGAGGTATTCAGATTGTGCTTGGTAAAGTTGGGTTTGTGCCTGTCTTAAATCAAAGCTGGTAGATATACCTTCCGTAAACTTTATCTGGTTCTTGTTCTCAATACGTTCTGCCAGTTCCAGATTCTGCTTATTGGTATAATAGGTATCAATCGCAAGCTGATAATCGTTCACGGCGGTTTCATAATCCAACCTGACCTCTTGTGAGGTGCGTTCTAGATCAGTTTCCGCTTGACCCCATGCGATTTTTGCACGTGCTGTACGCGCTTTTCTGCCGAAGGATGTAAAAACCGGCCAGTTGATACTCACACCAGCGATGGATTGCTGGAACCATTGTGTATTGTTGTTGAAGAACACAAAGTTATTATCAAATGCCTGCGTTCCATAATTGACAAAGCCAGTTACGGTAGGCAATGCTTTGCTGCGCTCTAGCTTATATTCCAGACGTCGCTGTTCTGTCATATTATAAGCAATCTGATAATCAACTGACTTTTCCAAAGTCAGGTCTTGAGCAGGTAGTGCAAGATCAATAGTTTTTACCGCAAGGCTTTCCAGATTATCTGTTAGGAAGACATTAGTTGCCAGGTCAAGTCCTAGGGCAAGTTGGAACATATTTATTGCAATCTCTGTTTGACGTTTTGCGCTGTTCAATTGATTGGTCAACTGCAATGTAGTAATCTGCAATTGTTCCACATCTTCTTCTTCAGTCAGGCCGTTTTCAAAGATCTTTCTGGTCTCCTCCAGATTTTCCTTGACAGTTTCTAGGTTTTTGGTAATGATATCCACATTTTCTTGGGAAAGCAACACACCACCATAGGCGTTAATAACACCTTTGCGTACTTCTAGCTTTGTTTTGTTATTGGCATTTTCAGAAAAGTCCAGAAAGGTTTTAGATGCTTCCAGTGCAACAATGTAACTGCCGTCAAAGATGATCTGGTTCAATGTCGCAGTAAGATTGGCACTTTGTTTAGGGGAAAAGGCCACCGGTACAAATGTTCCAGGTTCTCCACCTGCAATTTCAGCGGGTAATGGCGTGATGGGCTGCTTCAATTGATTTTGATAATCAGCGGTTCCCGTGATTTGTGGCAATCCTGTAGCTGTGGTTTCCCATTTTTGCTTTAATGCTTTGACAATATCTCTTTTGGCGTTGATCGCTTGATAGTTATTTTCCAGAGCAAAGTTGATTGCTTCTTCTACTGTGAAACTATAGTTGTTAGGTGTTTCTTGAGATTCTTGTGAGTTCGCTTTCGCGAAAGCGAAAAAAACCAGAAGCACTAAGGTGTTTTTGATTATTGACATTTAATCGTGGTTTGATTGGGTAATTTCATTTAAAATCTGACGTCCTGCAGGGGTGACAATCCCGCGCAGATGGTACTCTAAATACTGATCGTACAATTCATGAACCGGATATTGATCTGGAGGGAAAACGGTAATTTCCTTAATGCCCTGAAGGCCTATAAAGTACATACGGGCAATGAATCCAGTATCTATGTTATCCCGATAAAGCCCCAGTTCCATACCTCGCTGCACATTTTTCTGGATACATCCATTCATGTGGTCAAACTGCATAAGCTCTACTTTTTTATGAACCTCAGGATAGTATTTCTTAAGTTGATAAATAGGTGAGGTGTTGTCGCCTTTAAGTTGCTGCATGACAAATTTCTTGACATCGTACAACTCTTCAATAGGGTTAGCACTCTCTGACGCAGAAATGGCATCCACACCGTCGCAAACTTTAGTGCAGAAATGTAGAGAAGCATCATGTACTAAAGATGCTTTAGTCTTAAAATGGGCGTAGAGCGTTTTCTTGCTCATACCAATTTTACTGGCAATCTCGTCCATAGTCACACTCTTAAACCCTAAGGTCAAGAAGAGATCCATCGACTCTTTTAATATTAAATCTTTTGTTTCCATAAAATTGAGGTGCAAAAATACACTAAGGAAACTTTTAAAACTACTAAAGTTTCCAAAGTTTTAAAATTGTTTAACGATAGCCTTCACTTTCCCACTATGAACTAGGGATCCTTTCCTATTTTTGAACTCATGATAGGGATAGAAAATTTGAGAACAGAGTTTCTCGAGCATTTAAAGCGCACGGTCAACCATTCTAAGCCAGAGGGACTTTACGAACCGGTACAGTACATATTAGAATTAGGCGGGAAGCGATTGCGACCGGTACTCACATTAATGAGTGCACAGATGTACGGTGGCAAAGTAGAGCAAGCTATGGACGCTGCGGTTGCAGTAGAGGTGTTTCATAATTTCACCTTGCTGCATGACGACATCATGGATGCGGCAGATTTGCGTCGAGGACAACCCACCGTACATAAAAAATGGGATGTCAATACGGGCATTTTAAGTGGCGATGCCATGATGATTCTAGCTTACCAGTGTTTTTTGAATTATGAGGTACAGACATTTTACGATCTGAATCAACTATTTTCTAAAACGGCCTTAGAAGTTTGCGAGGGTCAACAGTACGATGTAGACTTTGAAACCAGAACAGATGTGACGGTGGAAGAATATTTATTAATGATCAAATTGAAGACCTCAGTTCTTGTAGGTTGCGCTCTCCAGATGGGAGCCATCATTGCTGGAAAAGAAATGAGCGAACAGCAAAAGATATACGATTACGGTATCCAGTTAGGAATGGCATTCCAGCTTATGGATGATTATCTGGATGCATTTGGTGATCCAGAGACATTTGGGAAGGAAGTAGGAGGAGATATACGAGAGAATAAGAAGACTTATTTGTATTTAAAATCCATTGACAATGCAGACTTTTCTGAAGAGTTACAAACCCTGTTTAAGCAAGATTACCAGGATCTAAATGAGGATCAAATAGAACAAAAGAAAGAGCGGGCGAAAGAGTTATTTGTCAATAGTGGTGGTGCCAACCGCACTCTTGAAGCGATTCAAGAATATACAGAGAAAGCTTTAAAAACCATAGAATCCTTAGA
The DNA here is from genome assembly GCF_000831385.1 of Nonlabens marinus S1-08. NCBI lineage: Bacteria > Pseudomonadati > Bacteroidota > Flavobacteriia > Flavobacteriales > Flavobacteriaceae > Nonlabens > Nonlabens marinus. The sequence continues at coordinate 1,121,230 of NZ_AP014548.1, forward strand.
CATGGAAGCCTCACACAAAAAGGTTCTCAAACAATTTTCAGAAGATTTGATGTCTAGAATCAGCTAGTGCTATGGAACTCGCTACAATACAAGAAAAATTAGAGGCAAAACACCACGTTTTCATGGTGTACCGCAATCAGGTCAACAAAGATCTGGAACGATCTGGTTTTGAAACTATAGAAGAAAATGAGCCGAATGCCTTCCTGCAAGAATTGGTTTCCGTTTTAAGTGAAGCTATTGAAGACAGCAACCCTAAACTGCAACAATTGTATTACCTGGCAGATGTACAAGAAAAAAACCTAGAACAAGGGATTGTTCTAGGCTTCTTAACTCGTGAGTGGGTTAAAATTAGATTTCGTTTAAATCAGTAAGTACTGCGAAATCTAACTTTTCATAAAGGAAATTTATTTCTGCATCTCTTCATTATACTCTTCCGTAGCGTCTCTTAATCGCTCTTTCATGGTTTGATTGGAATTGCTGTTGAACTCTTCCATAAATTCCTCGATAGCATCATTTTTGCGATCGTCATATTTCCTACGTGACTTCAATAACTCTTTATTAAGGTCATATAATGCTTCATCAATTTCTTCAAGGTTTTCTAGTTGTTCGTCAAGATCGACATCGGCTTGAGCTTTTTCAGCCTCGTATTCTTTCAACTCTTTTCTGACGTCAGCAACAGCGTCCATAACATCATCAATTTTCAAATAGGCTGGCATTCTCGCTACCATATTGTTGAAACTATTACGTAAGCTTTGCTCATACGTATCTTTGTCAGCAGTAGCAGCAGTAATCAACGCCTCCCAATCATTTTGTACCTGCCCATATTCTTCAAAATTGATAATGGTAATGTACCCTTGATCATCATAATTTACATTGTCGACAAAAGAACGGTAGGCATCAAAGTCAATAGTATTATCAGTTTCTAGACTCAATCGAACATCAACGATTTCATTGTTCAAATCTTCTACAGCTTCCTTAACTTTAGAAATATGTCTTTTAATAGTAGCTTCAGAAGTTGTGTTATCCTTTAAGTCTGCATTTAACTTATTCATAGCCATTCTTACATCGGCCACTTCTTTCATGACGAGATTCGTTTTTAAATAGGCCGGCATTTCACCTACAAAATATTCAAATGCCTGGTACGCTTCCTTACCAGACATCACTTCTCTGGTATTTGGTTTTACCGATAAATTTCTTACTTGGTTTTGAAGTTGTCCGTAGGCTTTAAAACTTTTAATAGAGACTTGGTTATTCTCATCTAGCACCACATTCTCGCGCATGTCATTTGCCATAGTTTCAGCCTCTTCTCGAGTCACTACAACTACCGCATCTACTTCTTCATCTATAACTTCTTGTTCTGTTTCATATTCAGAAACGGTGAGATTATCTTTCTTTTTATTGTCATTACATGCTATAAGGGCTATTGATATAGCGAGCATGCTCCATAGTGTCTTCTTCATTGTGATTGACTTTTTCACAATTTAAGTGAGAGGCAAGTCAGATTTTCCCAAGTATTCATTAATCCTTCTGAAATTTTGCTTAAAACCTCCTAAGCTTAACCTTTTTTTGAAAAGCGTTTGATTTTAATTAAGACTTTAAAAGAATAAGGAGCGGGTTTTCGCTTTCGCGAAAGCGAACTCTAGAACAAGACTCTTACAAATGGTTGGATTCCATTGCGATAGATGCTGCGACCTTCATTGTAGAGAATATCATAACGAGCGCCAAAAACCACAGGGCCAGTAGCATAGCCAGCACCTAAGAATAATGCCGGCACCCAGTAATTATCATCGCGGAACATAGGGTCTTCAAAATCCCGATTTACATTCAAATATTCAAAATCAGTACTCAATTGAATTTCAGGAATAGGCTGAACGATTCCTATAATGCTACCGCCTAGAATGGTGCTGGAATAATCTAAATTATCGCTAGCAAACCCGTTGTTGCGATCAAAGTTGCGATTGACATAACTTCCATTAAGTCCCAAACCTACGCCTACAATAGGATTCACCTGATAGACTGCCTGAGGAGCTAGCTGTACGGCCGTATAACCTGTGCCAAAACTTAACCCTAGATTGCCTCCATAGCGCACTTGATTCCAAAAGTCAGTGGAGCCTGTTTGAGCAGTACTAAAAAAGGACAATAAAAACACTCCTAACAGGGTTGTTAAAAAATTAAAACAGGTGCAATTCATCGGTATATCTTTCGGGCAATCGTTATAAATATACAAAAGGTTATGTGGTACAATGCCAATTCTTTACTTTTGCGAGAACTATTGAACACGGGAAACCTCCCGACAGATTTATGGACAGATTTTCTTTTCTGAATGCAGCGCACACTGCATACTTTGCACAACTTTACGATGAATACTTGATCAATCCTGACCGCGTTGAGCCGTCTTGGCGAGCCTTTTTTCAAGGTTTTGACCTAGGAATGGAAACTGCAGGCGATGGGGAAGTTCAAGTAGTATATGAAGATCGAGGAGAAACTAAAAGCGTAGACGTATCTGAAAAGATGCGTAAGGAGTTTGAAGTTGTTCAGCTGATTGATGGTTATAGAACTCGCGGACATTTGTTTACTAAAACAAACCCAGTACGCGAGCGTCGCAAATATGAACCAACACTAGAATTAAGCAACTTCGGTTTATCAGATGCTGATTTGAATACGGAGTTTGAATCCGGTGAATTGATAGGTCTAGGAAAAACCAGTCTCAAAAATATCGTCGATCACCTAAAGCAGGTGTATTGTGAAAGTATAGGAGTAGAGTACATGTATGTGCGCTCTCCAGAGCAAGTGAAATGGATTCAAAGCTGGTTGCACCGCAACAACAATCATCCTGAATTTGAGAATTCACAAAAAATACAAATACTTAAGAAACTCAATGAAGCAGTTGCTTTTGAATCCTTTTTACACACTAAATATGTAGGTCAAAAGCGATTTTCCCTAGAAGGAAATGAATCTTTGATTCCTGCACTAGACAGCCTTATTGAAAATGCGGCTGACAAAGGTGTCAACCAGTTTGTACTAGGTATGGCGCACCGTGGTCGTTTGAATGTGCTCTCAAATATCTTTGGAAAACCAGTTTCTGATATATTCTCTGAATTTGATGGGAAAGACTACGAGCAGACTATTTTTGATGGGGACGTAAAGTATCACTTAGGATATACCAGTAAGCGCAAAACAGATAACGGGAATCAGATCAATATCAACATTGTTCCCAACCCCTCACACCTAGAAACCGTTGGTGCCGTAGTAGAAGGTATCGCCCGTGCGAAACAAGACATGCACACTCCAGACGATTTTTCTAAAGTACTGCCTATCGTATTACACGGAGATGCTGCTATCGCAGGTCAAGGTATCGTCTATGAGGTCGTGCAAATGGCCAAGCTGGATGCATATAAAACAGCTGGTACCATTCACCTAGTAGTGAATAACCAGGTAGGATTTACAACCAACTACTTAGATGCAAGATCCAGTACGTACTGTACTGATATTGCAAAAGTGACTCTGTCACCAGTTTTACACGTGAATGCAGATGATGCAGAAGCCGTAGTTCACGCCATGAACTTTGCATTAGAATACAGAATGCAATTCCAGAGCGATGTATTTATTGACCTTTTGGGTTATAGAAAATACGGTCACAATGAAGGGGATGAGCCTAGGTTCACACAACCACAATTGTATAAGGCGATTAGCAAGCATGAGAATCCGCGAGATATTTATGCAGATAAATTGTTGAAGGCAGGTATTATTGAAGAAGGAACAGTTTCAGAAATGGAGAGCGCCTTCAAAGAAAAACTGGAAGACCAACTCGCTACCTCAAGAAAACAAGAGAATACTGTCATTACACCATTCATGCAAGATGAATGGGAAGGCTATGAAACTGCAGACGAGGACATGATGATGCTCAAGGTCGAGACGGGTGTAGCAAAGGAGAAGCTGGAAGAGGTGACTAAAGCTATTTCTTCCTTGCCAGAAGGTGAAAACTTCATCCGTAAGATTAAGAAGATTGTAGAGTCTCGTCAATCCATGTGGGATGACGGTAAGCTAGACTGGGCGATGGGTGAACACTTGGCTTACGGTACCTTGATGCAAGAAGGTTACAACGTTCGTATGAGTGGCCAGGATGTGGAGAGAGGGACTTTCTCTCACCGTCATGCAGTTGTGAAATCAGAGAATCACGAGAATGAATTTATACTCCACAACTTACTCGATGTAGAAGGAGTGATGGAGATTTACAATTCCCACTTATCTGAATATGGAGTGGTAGGATTTGAATATGGTTACGCCATGGCGCGACCAGAAACTTTGACGATATGGGAAGCGCAGTTTGGAGATTTCTCTAACGGTGCCCAGATCATGATTGACCAGTACATTAGTGCTGGCGAGGACAAGTGGAAAAACCAAAATGGACTGGTTCTATTGTTGCCCCACGGCTATGAAGGTCAGGGAGCAGAGCATTCCAGTGCACGTATGGAGCGTTATTTGCAATTGTGTGCAAAGGACAATATGTGGATGGCAAACTGTACCACACCGGCAAACATGTTTCACTTGTTGAGACGTCAAATGTTGGTGAATTACCGCAAGCCTTTAGTGGTTTTTACTCCTAAGTCGCTCTTGAGAAGCCCACGTGCAGTGAGCAGTGTTGATGATTTCATTACCGGTCATTTTCAAGAAGTGATTGATGTGGATGGTGACGCTTTCGCGAAAGCGAAAACCCTAGTCTTCACCAGTGGAAAATTCTACTATGACCTATTGGAATATAGAGAAGAACACGATCGCCAAGACGTAGCCTTAGTAAGAGTAGAACAATTATTCCCATTACCCATTAAACAAATTAACGAAGTCATTGAAAAGTACGGGTCTAAAGACATCGTATGGGCTCAAGAAGAGCCACGCAATATGGGAGCTTATGCCCACCTATTATTGCACATGACTGAAACCAGAAACTGGCGCGTATGCTCCAGGAACATGTATGCCGCTCCAGCCTCAGGAAGCTCCACGAGATCTAAGGCGAGACAGGCACGAGTAATAGAAGACGTATTTAATACCAACAAATAATATTATGGCTCTAGAAATGAAAGTGCCTTCACCAGGCGAGTCGATTACAGAAGTAGAAATAGCAGAATGGTTAGTCGCTGACGGCGATTGGGTTGAAAAAGACCAAGCCATTGCAGAGGTTGATAGCGACAAGGCGACACTGGAACTTCCAGCAGAAGCCAGCGGTATCATTACCCTAAAAGCTGAAGAAGGCGATGCTGTAGCCGTAGGCGAGGTAGTTTGCCTGATCGATACTGAAGCAGAAAACCCGAACAAAGGTGGATCTACTGATAAAAAATCAGAAGCGGACAGCAACGAGAAAGATGCTAAAAATGCTCCATCCTCAATGGGTAAAGGCGATGAAGGTGGTGGTTATGGTGGTAAGCCAGAACAGGAAATAGCAAAAAAGGACAATAAAACAGAAGACAAAAAGGATTCTGAAAAAGCACCACAACCTAACGATGCCAAGAAAACTTACGCCAGCGGCACGCCAAGTCCTGCGGCAAAGAAAACACTGGACGAGAAAGGTATCGATGCAGGATCTGTAAAAGGAACTGGTCGTGATGGTAGAATCACAAAAGATGACGCTGTAAAAGCAGAAGGAAAACCATCCATGGGAACTCCTGGATCTGGATCTCGTGGCGAGTCTCGTTCTAAGCTATCCATGTTGCGTAGAAAAGTGGCAGAACGTCTGGTTAGTGCCAAGAATAAAACCGCCATGCTAACGACCTTTAACGAGGCGGATATGAACGCGATTTTCGCTTTACGTACGGAATATAAAGATGCATTTAAAGCAAAGCACGGTGTTTCACTAGGATTCATGTCCTTCTTTACTAAAGCAGTCGTGAGAGCGCTGGAACTATATCCAGCAGTCAACTCCATGATTGATGGTAAAGAGATGATTTCTTACGATTTCGCTGATATATCCATAGCGGTTTCAGGACCTAAAGGATTGATGGTACCGGTAATTAGAAATGCGGAAAACCTTTCTTTTAGAGGAGTAGAGCAAGAAGTAAAACGTTTGGCATTGCGCGCGAGAGATGGTGAGATTACTGTTGACGAAATGACTGGTGGTACGTTTACTATTACTAATGGTGGAGTTTTTGGAAGTATGATGAGTACACCAATTATCAACCCGCCACAAAGCGCAATCTTAGGTATGCACAATATCATCGAGCGACCAGTAGTTATCGATGGCGACATCGTTGCACGACCTATGATGTACCTAGCGGTTTCTTATGATCACAGGATCATTGACGGTAAAGAATCTGTTGGATTCTTGGTAGCGATTAAAGAAGCATTAGAAAACCCGATTGAGTTACTGATGGATAATGATGTCAAGAAGGCGTTGGAGCTATAAGCTCGCTGCGTTCACAAGTTTCAAATCCCAAGCTCCAAATTTCAAATTGGAGCTTGGGATTTTTGTTTTCAGTCAGGCGAGTATTGGTGTTTTATCGATTGCCAAAATGCTTTTAAACCAGTATCGAGCGGCAGTCGAGATTTGGTTTTATTAGAATTCCTATCATATAGATACCGCTCTTTCTCGACTGCCGCTCGAAACGGCTAATTTATTAGGTCTTTATAGTGTAAAAGAGATGTTTGATCGAGCTTAGTTGATGTCGTTTTAGTAGTACTTAGTTCAAGGAATTCTCCTAATAAAAATTTGTTAACGATTTCTTAACCTTGAATAATTCACATTTAAATCCCTAAATCCCTAAATCCCTAAATCCCTACATTTCAAATATCAAAACCAACCAGATGATTTGGAATTTTAAGTTGCGTAACTGTTTTGTTGCGATTTTAGCAATTTGCTGTTTGATTTCTTGCGAGAAGGATGAGATACAGATCGTAACAGAAGAATCCATATTTCCAGAAATAACGGGAAGGGTTATTTCTGCTAAAGATTTGGCTTCAAAGCCTATCGTCTATAGTCGATTAATGGATTATTTGCAAAAACCAGTGGCAAAATCGAGTTCTGGTATAGAATTGGACACTTCTTACATTAAGGTTATGGAAACAGATCGCTATACCTCTTTTACCTTTAAGATTAAACAGGATTCTATGGAACGTCAACATGTTCTTAGAAACTTTATGCTAACCATGGTTAATGATACGATTCAAATACAGCATCTGGTGGACTATTCAGTTTTAAGTGATGGTAGTTTAGATATGAATAATATTCAAATGAAACGTCTGGTTGGAGAAGAGCTTTTAAATTTATGGCAGCCTAAGTGTGGAGGTACTACCGTTCGGTTTGAGAGCTATATGTCATGTTTTATGTCGCCATGCAGCTCTAGGTACGGTCACACGGATCCATCAGAGTGTGATTTCGCCAATTCTTCTTATGTTGGATCAGGTATCCCGCCAACGGAAGTTTGTATTGAGCTTTGGAGAGAAGTTTCTATTAGGGAGCCACGATGCATTGATTCCGGACCGAGCTCAACAGCTGGCGGTGAAGGCGATGGTAGCAACGGGCCTGGTGGATCGGGCACCGCAGCAGATACTGATGAGCAGCCAGATGAAGATGATGATATTTTAATTGGGATGGATCCTAATGATGGTCCGGACAAAGAGGTTATAGAAAAAGATTGCATCAATGTTGGAGAAAAATTCGGTGAGCCAAAGTTGAAAGCCGAATTAGACAAATTAAAACAAAATACACGATTGAATCACGAAACAGGAATTGATTTCCAGTCAAATGGTGAAGTTAAAAATCTTGAAGTGAATGGGAGGAATAGAGTAACGTTTATTCCTAATTTACAATCTTTAATTGCTGGACATGTACATGTAAACCAGATGATTGTTGGTGATAAACTGGAAACACAAATCCCTATATTTTCACCTGCCGATTTCAATAATTATTTACTCTGGTTGAAGTACGCCAAAAATAGCGGAATTGACATTTATTCAATAATTCCTTTCTTAATAATCGAAACTAGAGATATTAGAGGTAATCCAACTGGTAATTATGAAACGCTGGTTATTAAGTACAATGGTAGAGTTGAGGATTTACCTAATGCATATCCTTATACACCGGATCAAGTCAAAAAGTATGCAAAACGAGTTCCTAAATCTTTAAAGCGAAATTTTTTGAAGTTTTTAAAAAATGAATCAAATACAAACTTAGATAAATTTAATTTTTATAAAATTGATAATCAAGGAGAAGTTAGTGAGTTTTATCTTGACGATGAGAATATTCTTAAATCTAAAAAATGTTATGAAAACTAAATATCTTATACTCGTAATAGTTCTAGCTAATTCTATTCACTCAACCTTTTCTCAAACTTTAGACCTTAAAGTTTATTATGATTATATCTCTACAGGTAATGATTTGCCAGAAAATATCAGTCGCATAGAGGATCGAAGTGGGATATTAAATCCATTTATAGGTGTTTGGAAAGGTACTATTAACGATAGACAGATAACTCTAAAAATCGAAAAAGGCACTTACTTTGATGATTATTCTAATTCTACGGAAGATGTCTTATTAACGAGATTTCTTTTAAGCGATAGGAACGGTTTAACCATTTCTTCCACCTTCGATTTAAATAATGACGAGATATCTGTTATTCAAAGCAGGTATTTAAGTGACGGGATAATGTACAATGATTTTTACGAAGGAGGCGCTTGTGGCAACTGGGTACAATTAGATTATAAATTTCTTGGCAAGGATCCTACGACCACAAAAATAATGATGCAAGTAGGAACAGTGGTACGATCAGAAGAGATCGCTGGAGCCACACTTTGCACAAGCGGATTTCCGCAACCATCATTTCCAACGGGAGAAGATATCATTTTTACCAAGCAATAGCTTGGCTCTATGCAGACTATAATGTTTTCTTGATTAAGATATTTGTATCCTAAAATATAGAGGCGTACCGCTAACCTTAATATTGGTAAATGTAATCGTTCCCAATTTAGAGAAATCTAGATCCTTAAAATTAGATCCCTGGAGCCTCGGCTTGACTCACTGGAACACTACGGTCAATTTTCCCAATCATTCCTTGCAATGCTTTTCCTGGTCCTACTTCAATAAATTCAGTCGCACCGTCCTTGATCATTTCTTGAATGGATTGGGTCCATTTTACAGGTGCTGTGAGTTGGTAGATGAGGTTTGTGACAATATCATCTGTTGCTGTAGTAGCAAGGTTCGTTACGTTTTGGTAGATAGGACATAAAGGTTTTTCAAACTCGGTAGCGTCAATTGCTTTTGCAAGACGTTCTCTAGCAGGTTCCATAAGTGGGGAATGAAATGCACCACCTACAGGCAATACAAGGGCTCTTTTAGCGCCTTTGTCTTTAAGGGTAGCACAGGCTGCTTCAACTGCTGGAATTTCCCCAGAGATGACAAGCTGGCCAGGACAATTGTAATTAGCTGCCACTACCACTCCGCTTGTATCGCTGCATACCTTTTCTATTACATCATCTTGCAACCCTAATATTGCCGCCATGGTACTGGCTTGCATCTCGCAAGCATCTTGCATGGCAAGAGCACGCTCACTTACAATACGCAATCCATCCTCAAAGCTTAAGGCGCCTATTGCTGTTAACGCACTCAGTTCGCCTAGACTGTGTCCTGCAACCATATCTGGCGCAAAATCCTCTCCCATGACTTTAGCAAGAATCACCGAGTGCAAGAATACTGCAGGTTGAGTCACTTTAGTCTCTTTTAATTCGTCTGCCGTTCCTTCAAACATGATTTTAGAAATATCGAATCCTAGGATTTCATTGGCTTGATGAAAAAGGTCTCTAGCCACTTCAAAATGGTCGTACAAATCTTTTCCCATTCCTGTAAATTGTGCTCCTTGACCTGGAAATACGTATGCTTTCATGTTAGTTGTTTGTGTCTACAAAATTAATGGTTTGTGTCTTTATCAACGAGTACATTGATGTTTGAAAGTCAATATTTTTTTAACTTCCTAACTGTTCTCCTGCCTGCCGGCAGGCAAGCAACTGCGCTTGAATTGACATTTTTCTTAACTCTTAACTCTTAACTCTTAACTCTTAACTCTTAACTCTTGACTCGTTCCCAGGTCTCATAATCAAAGGAGTAATCGTGGCGCTCATCTTTCCCATGCGGTTCACTGCTTATGAGCTTCCAATGTTTAGTATCAATGTTTGGAAAATAAGTGTCGGCATTAAAAGTTCCATGAACCCTTGTTAACTCAATCTGGTTAGCGTAGGGCATTCCTAGAGAATAAATCTCTCCACCACCTATAATAAATGGATTTTGATCAGATCCTGTAGCGGCAAGTGCGGTCTCCATATCGTGAACTACAATGGCATTGTCACTTTTATAAGATTTGTCTCTAGTAACTACAATATGGGTACGATTAGGAAGTGGCTTGTCAAAGCCAGCGAAAGTCTTACGACCCATGATGATATGATGACCTGAGGTCAATGCTTTAAAACGTTTGAAATCATCTGGTAAATGCCAGACCAAATCTCCGTCTTTTCCCAACTCATTATTTTCTCCAGCGGCAGCTATCATGGTGATCTTTCTTTCAGTCTTAGCAGGTGCTATCACAGTTTTCGTTTCAGACATTGGAAAATTTTTATCCACCTTCACCTGCAATTGCTGAATGCGATCTTTTTGTTTTTGAACCAGTCGCTCGTATTGTCGCTTTTCCCATTCAGGTCCTAAAATTCTTTTGGTAATGAAAACACTGAAGGCATGATACACCAGAATCAAAACCCAAATCATAATCAACCAGATCCACCAGTCAGTTTCCAGCAAACTCTCACGTTCCAAAATAGGCGAACCTTCTACCGAATCTTGACGCACGCCAACAACTATCAAAGCCACAGACCCTAGAAGAAAGATCACAAAGTGAGTAAATAAGCCTCGCTTTTGCTTTATACGTATTCGTGCATTGTCAATCATCTCCTTTTGGTCGGGATCAATTGCCCCACCCGTTTTTTTCTTGCTACCAAACATTGCTTTACATTTATGTCAAATTTAATAGATACAAAGCCGCCTTCCTCTTAACCTATGCATAATTTAAAGAAGCTTTACCTAGCGCTGAATCATTATACGTACCTTGACACTGCTACCCACGGCCTGTTGAGTACTACGCTAGTGGAGCATAAGAGTAAGCTTCATCAACAATTAGCTGTAGGTGGGAGTATATACGCCGCAAATGCAGAAGAATTGATCCATAACGCGCGTCATACCCTTGCAAACTTCTTAGATGCTGCACCGCAGTTAACGGCTCTGGTTCCTAACTTCTCACTAGCGTTCAACGCTTTACTAGAAGGAATCTCATCTTCCCATACTTTTTTACTGGTAAAAGGAGATTACCCATCAGTGAATTGGCCTGTGGAAGCACGAGGTTTCAACTGCTACTATGCCACACTCAATGCGACTCTCGAGCAAAACATTTGGCAAGCTTGTGAAGAGCACCAGCCTGATTTTTTGGCGCTTTCGCTGGTGCAATACATTAGTGGTATAAAAATCAATTTAGATTTCTTAAAAGAACTCAAGGTGCAATTCCCTGACTTGATCATTATCGCAGACGCAACGCAGTTCATAGGCGTGGAAGAATTTCGCTTTCGCGAAAGCGGAATAGACATCATCGCAGCAAGTTGCTACAAGTGGCTCAATGCAGGCGATGGTAATGCATTTATGGCATTTAAGGAAGAAGTGGCAGAGCGAGTAAAACCAAAATATACCGGGTACAACAGCAAGCAAGGGTTTAAAAACGACCGTGGATCGTTCATGGGTCATTTTGAGCCTGGACATCAAGACAGTGCTTCATTCAGCGGCCTTGAGAAAGCAATTGAGTTTGTGAACGATTATAGTATTCACAACATCTGCTCTAAGATTCAACACTTAGCGACGACCGCTAAACATCGGTTTGCAGAATTAGATTTGATACAGCCAGAAGTTGTATTGCGAGAGCAGCATTCATCTATTTTTAATATATCAGGAGACCAACGGCTGCATGATAGGTTGAGAAAAGAAAACATATTGACAGCTATGCGTGGTCCAGGTATACGAGTGAGTTTTTCTTATTACAATGACGAGTCTGACTTAGATCAGTTGATCGAGTGTTTGAAAAAATATGATGACAGGTATTAGGTATATAGGGATACTAATTTTGTTTTTAGCATTACCGATCCTGGTGTGTTCACAACGAGCACGTCCCGACCCTAATGATTGTCGTGGCGCCATATTGATTTGTGGTGATACAGAATTAGGGCTTACCCCCAACGGTGTGGGCTATAATGAATTTGAGGATCCAGGAAACCCCACGCCAACTTGTTTAGATTTTGGGTCTTTTGCACAAGCTTGGTTCAAAGTAGAAGTAGGGTCAGATGGAACTTTTGAATTTGTTATAGAGCCAGACGACGGTGTAGCAGATTATGATTTTGCCGTGTTTGGTCCAACAACCGATTGCAGTAATCTAGGCGCAGCGATTAGATGCTCGAGTACGAACCCGCAAGCTGCCAATGTGCCAGCAGCTACAGGCTTAAACGCTACATCGACTGATGTTGAGGAAGGTCCAGGTGGAAATGGTGATGGGTTCTTAAGACAACTTGATGTGCTGGCGGGTGAAACTTATTATATCGTAGTAGCGTTGGCGGTTGGTGAAGGAGGTTTCTCCATAAATACAGGTGGAACAACCACATTCCCTCAGGCCGCATTTGCAAATGATGTACCTGATATTATGGAATGCGACGACGACGACGGCAGTCGGGATGGATTTAAAACTTTTGACTTTACTTCATTAAATGATGATATTTTGAACGGTCAAATGAATGCTGTTGTTTCCTTTTATACATCTTTAAACGATGCTAACATTGGAAACAATCCAATTAGCTTTCCTTTTACTAATACTACAAATCCTCAAGAAATCTTCTATCGTGTGGAACGCACAGATTCTGAATGTGCTGATTTCAATCAGTTTGAAGTTACTGTAGATGACAGTAGAATTGACACAGAAGCTGATGAAATTATAATTTGCTCGACGCAAGCCAGTGAAAATTTTGATTTAATATCTATTATAGATCAATTAGTTCCTAACAGCAATCTTTTTAATATCACGTATCACAACTCCCTAAATGATGCAATTATTGGTAGCAATGCTAGAGTAGAAATGGTTACAGTAACTCCCATACCACAGTCGATATACATTAAGGTGACTGACCCTATAGGAGCTCTTTGCGATGCGGTAATCAGTGTGCCGTTACGTTTAATGAATCCACCAGTAATTACAATACCTGCAGATCTATTTGTTTGTGACGATGATTTTGATGGGTTTGTAACCACAAATTTGAATGTGCAAACTACTGAAATATTGAACGGACTGGATCCATCAGATCATAATGTTAGGTACTATGCAAACGCAGCTGATCGAGATACAGGAATGAATAGTGTGACCAATTTTAGGAATACAATCAATCCGCAAACCTTATTCACAAGAGTTACTCAAATTTCAACAGGTTGCACGTCAGATGTAGAATTTCAATTGTTGGTAACTACAAAACCGACGCTCGCCATTCAAGAGCCTAAGATTCTTTGTTTAAATGCTGTTGACCCTATGCCTCTGACTGTAGAAACTGGCTTTGATCTGTATGAATGGAGCACAGGAGAGAGCGGCGCCAGTTTAAATGAAATTTTAATTGGTACTCCTGGAGATTATACAGTAACAGTTACCAATAGGTCTGGTTGCCAATCCTCACTTACGATGACCGTCAATGCCTCTGACATTGCTGTGCTAGATAGTATAGATGTTACAGACTTCCAGCGTGGGAATAATAGTGTGACTATTAATGCGACAGGACCAGGTGATTATGAGTTTGCAGTTGATAATGATGTTTTTCAAGATAGTCCAGATTTTACAGGGTTAGCTAGTGGCTATCACAATCTACAGGTGCGGGACAAAAATGGATGCGGAGTATATAGTTCGCAATTTGCCATACTCGATTTCCAAACATTTTTCACTCCTAACGCAGATTCCTATAATGATTTATGGACTCTTGATGCATTGTCAGATTTTCCAGAAGCCAGATTGCTGATTTACGATCGTTACGGGAAATTGCTCAAGCAACTTTCTCCAGATTCAAGTGGATGGGATGGTACATTCATGGGCGAGCCCTTACCTTCCAGCACGTATTGGTTCACTCTAGAATTACCAGACCGCCCTATAGTTCGTGGGTATTTTGCGCTCAAGCGATAAATTTTCTAGACTTAACTTTTTTGTGCCGTTCATTCATAGGCTTTATCTTAATTATAAATAGGCTTAAAATGAGAATCGATAAGATTATTGTGTTAATAATTGTGAATTCCAGTTAAAAGCTAGTGAATTACCTACAATTACATAATTTGATTTTTTAAATTAGGTAAACAATTTAAAATCAACACTATGAAGTATTTAATAACAGCCGCAGTATCTGTATTTTTATTTAGTACTCCACTGCAGGCACAAGACAAACTGGAGAATAAAACAAAAGAAACTAAAGTCACTGAAATAACCCAAGGCGGCGAAAAGATTTTTGAGTCTAAAGTAGTCAGGGAAGAAATCCAAAAATTAAAATTTACAGAGTCAAGTGAAGGTTCTTATGAAAAGGATTTGGATTTAGATGGATCGCCGTTTAAAGTCATAAAAACGGTTTGGATAGATAACGATATGGACAATCGGTATGATAAAATGATTCGTCTCTCCTATGATAAAAAATTTGATGAACAAGTGACTTTTGAACCTACAGCTGATGGTCTTTTATTTAAAGATGATGAAGGACATAGCATGCTAGTAACAGACTACGGGTACTACGTAATGAATTCTGGTCAAGATGACGAGATTTTAATTACCGTGGATCCTTCAAATGAAACTTACTAATTCTTAAATGCTTAATTTCTAAAGAAGCTGGGAGTACTACTTCCAGCTTTTTTTATGCCAATACTTTGTGAAATATTTGATATTTAACGACTTACAGTCTTAAGTATTTGAAATTGCCATTAACTTCCAATCTGCGTAACATCTTCTTTTTCAGTCGCATTTTTGGATTCTGGTGCGTGAATTTCAGAAAAACATGATTTTGTCCAGTATATTACTAGTTTAAAGATAACTCCCATCATGCCAAGATTTTTACTAAGCCTGTTTCTTATTATTGCTGCCACGTTTTCAGCGTTTAGCCAGCAAATGCCTATTGACTTTTCAGACAGTCAGGATGTCTTTACAGGTTTTTCAGGAGCTTCTTTTTCACAAGCGTCCGATCCACAAGATGGATCGAATAGGGTTGGAAGATTCCAAAACTCAGGAAACGACCTATATGAAGGTTTTTTTATCGATTTAGACAGGCCTGTGGATACCAATACTGATAAGATTATAAATACCAGGGTTTATGTTTTCGACAATCAAGCGCATAGTATTCTCATCAAATTAGAGCGTGGAACAGAAAACGATGTTGAGGTTCCTAAGGGAATACCAGCGGGTATGGCAAATCGTTGGGTAGATTTAAGTTTTGATTTTGGTAATGCTGTGGTCAGTGGTACAAGTACGGTGATCAATGCAGATGGTGCTTACGATAGGTTGACTGTTTTCTTGGAACCCAACGAGAGTAAGTCTGGAGTTTTTCTAATTGATGACATGGATGACGGTTCCACACCAACAAATCAAAATAGGATTGATGTCGAATATACAGAGCTTGTTTGGAGTGATGAATTTGAGACTACTGCTGGATCTAAACAACCTATCAATCCCAACAACTGGTTCCATCAAACAAAATTACCGTCTGGAGGCAGCTGGTTCAACGGCGAGGTACAGCATTATACAGACCGTATTGAAAATTCCTATATGGAAAATGGATTTTTATACATCAATGCCAAACGAGAGACCTTTACCGATCAAGGAGAAACCAAGCAATTCACGTCAGCACGCTTGAATTCAAAATTTGCTTTTACTTACGGAAGGATTGATGTAAGAGCAAAATTACCTTTTGGCGATGGTACCTGGCCTGCGATCTGGACCCTTGGAAAAAACATAAATGAAGATGGTGGCTATTGGGACGATCAATTCGGTACCGTAAGCTGGCCGGCTTGTGGCGAAATTGATGTCATGGAACACGGCCTTGCTGCCCCTAATGAAGTTTCCAGCGCATTGCATACTCCTAGTAGTTTTGGTAACACGGTGAATGTCAAAAAGCGCATGCTGGATGATGTGGCCAATAATTTTTATGTGTACTCCATGAACTGGTCTCCTAACCAGATTACGTTTTTAATTGATGACGTTCCCTATTATACCTATAACCCTACCGTCAAGGATAATAGTAATTACCCCT
This sequence comes from Nonlabens marinus S1-08, assembly GCF_000831385.1. Taxonomy (NCBI): domain Bacteria; kingdom Pseudomonadati; phylum Bacteroidota; class Flavobacteriia; order Flavobacteriales; family Flavobacteriaceae; genus Nonlabens; species Nonlabens marinus. The sequence goes on from NZ_AP014548.1 coordinate 1,137,550, forward strand.
TTACAAAAGATCAATATATTCTACTTAATGTCGCTATGGGCGGAATCGCGGGAAACATTGATCCAGGTTTTACCCAGAGCCCAATGGTTATTGATTATGTGAGGGTATACCAAGAAAATACGGCAAGTGAGGACGATATCAACGGCTTTGAGTTTATACTTTATCCTAATCCAGCTGCGGATCTAGTACAGATCAAAGCACAACAGAACATAGATACTGTTGAATTATATAATTTGCTGGGATCTAAAATTGAAATCTCATTAAGCACTGACAATAGCTTTTCAGTAAACGAGCTTTCTAGCGGGATCTATTTTCTTAAGGTTTATGCAGGAGCAGCTGCGACTACTAAACGATTACTGGTGAAGTAGATTTGCTTTCGCGTAATTAATTATACAAAACCCCAGAAGCATTTGCTTCTGGGGTTTACTTTCAAAGAACATTTCGTTACAGAATTAGTAATTCTCTAGAACAGATATCATTCTGCGCAGGGATTTAATGCGCCTCCAACCAGTCTTCTCCAACGCCCACCTCCACATCCAGCGGTACAATCAATTTATAAGCATTTTGCATTTCTTCCTGGATTAGTTTTTTCATGTCGTCCAGTTCATCTTTATGGATGTCAAAAACCAATTCATCATGCACCTGCAAGAGCATTTTTGATTTGCATTGCAGCTCTTCAAACTTCTTAAAGATGTTGATCATGGCAATTTTAATAATGTCAGCAGCACTTCCCTGAATAGGTGCGTTCACTGCATTACGCTCCGCTGCGCCTCGCACAACTGCGTTAGAACTGTTGATGTCTTTTAAATAGCGACGTCTTCCCAGTACGGTTTCTACATAGCCGTTCTCTCGAGCAAAATCTACCAATTCATCCATGTAGGAGCGCAATTTTGGATAGGTCTTGTAATAGGTTTCAATCAGTTCTTTAGATTCCGTTCGATCCAGGTCAGTTTGATTGCTTAGTCCAAAAGCGGACACTCCATAGATGATCCCAAAGTTTACTGTTTTAGCATTGCTACGCTGTTCTCTTGTTACATCTTCTAGTGCTACATCAAATACTCGAGCAGCGGTGGAAGAGTGAATGTCTGCACCGCTCTTAAAGGCTTCCATCATGTTGTCTTCTTCGCTTAATGCGGCAATGATGCGCAATTCAATCTGCGAATAATCTGCTGCGAGCAAGACATAATTCTCATCTCTAGGCACAAAAGCTTTACGTACTTGACGTCCACGCTCCGTTCTGATTGGGATGTTTTGCAGGTTAGGATCTGTAGAACTCAAACGTCCAGTAGCTGCGACCGTTTGCATGTAGTTCGTATGTATGCGCTGGGTTGTGGGATTCACTTGATGAGGCAAGGCGTCGACATAAGTACTTTGCAATTTAGCCAGGCCACGATATTCTAACACATCTGCAATGATTTGATGGTCTGTCGCTAGGTAGCTCAACACATCTTCTGCAGTTGAATATTGACCGGTTTTGGTCTTTTTAGGCTTGTCTACCAGTTTTAACTTACCGAATAATATTTCTCCCAATTGCTTCGGTGAACCTATGTTGAATTCTTCTCCTGCTTCTTTAAAGATATTTTCTTGTAGTGATGCAATGTCTTCTGTTAGCTTTCGCGAAAGCGAACTTAAATAATCTTCATCCAGATTGATGCCTTCAATTTCCATCGCTGCGAGTACTTTGAGCAATGGGATTTCAATATCGTGGAAGAGTTTGTCTAGGTCTGCGGCTTTTAATTCTGGCGTGAAATGCTGTTTAAGCTGGAACGTAATGTCTGCATCTTCTACCGCGTATTCCTTAACTTTTTCTACGGCAACATCACGCATGGATTTTTGGTTCTTACCTTTTTTACCTATCAATTCCACAATGGATTGTGGGGTGTAGTTGAGGTACGTCTCTGCCAGAATATCCATGTTGTGGCGCATGTCTGGGTTGATCAAGTAGTGTGCGAGCATAGTGTCAAATAGCGGGCCTTTAACTTCCACACCGTACTTGTCTAGCACTTTGATGTCGTATTTTAGATTCTGCCCGATTTTCTCAATGCCGGTACTTTCAAAAAATGGCTTAAGTTGATCAACAATCGCTTGTGCTTGCTCACGATCCTCAGGAATAGGCAAGTAATACCCTTTTCCTTTTTCCCAACAAAAGGCAATCCCAACAAGCTCTGCCGCTAGCGGATCTAATCCTGTGGTTTCCGTGTCAAAACAAACGCTAGTTTGTTTCATCAATGTTTGTAGGAACAATTTGGTTCCCATTCCTTCTTGAACTGTTTGATATAGATGATCTGTTGTAGCTAGCGTTTGACGGCCCGTAGCTTGGGCTTCAGCTTTTGTGCCAGATCCTGGCGCATCGAATAGGGAGAATTGACCAGAGCCGGCTCCATTTGAACCGGTCTCGGCTGGGCTCGAACTTACATTTTGCTCTAAAACCTCTTTAGAGAAAATCTTAGCGAGTGTCTCTTTGGCTCTTCTAAATTCAAGTTCGTCAAAGATCACATGAACGGCCTCCACATCTGGATCGTCGAGTGTGTATTTTTCGGCACTAAATTTTACAGGGCAATCGAGCTTTATAGTGGCAAGTTGTTTAGAAAGTCGACCTAGCTGGGCATTAGCCAAAATTTTCTCACCCAGTTTTCCTTTAATATTGTGCGCATCGTCAAGGAGCGCTTCCATGGAACCGTATTGTTTGATAAATTTCTTAGCCGTTTTATCTCCCACACCAGGCAATCCCGGAATATTATCACTGGCATCACCCATCATTCCTAGGTAATCGATTACTTGTTCTGGATGTTCTACTTCAAAACGTTTTTGAACTTCAGGAATTCCCCAGATCTCGATGCCATTACCCATACGGGCAGGCTTGTACATGTAAATATTTTCTGAAACCAGCTGTGCGTAATCCTTGTCTGGCGTTACCATGTATACGGTAAAACCTTCTTTCTCAGCTTGTTTAGAAAGTGTCCCGATCAAATCGTCAGCCTCAATACCTGCTTCAACGACGATAGGAATGTGCATGGCTTTAAGAATACGCTGGATGTATGGAATGGCGAGTCTAATGGCTTCAGGCGTCTCATCGCGGTTGGCTTTATAGTCTTCATAAAGCTCCGTACGCTCAGCACTTCCTTCTTTGTCAAAAGCGACGGCTAGATATTCAGGTTTTTCCCGGCGTATGACATCAAAAAGCGAGTTGGTAAAACCCATAATGGCACTGGTGTCCATTCCTTGAGAATTGATGCGTGGATTCTTGATCAGCGCATAATAACCTCTAAAAATCAGCGCATAGGCATCTAGTAAAAACAGTCTTTTATCGTCAGTTCCGTCGTTTGTCAAAGTGTAGAAATTTTGTGGAGGCTAAAGATAAAATTCTCATGGAACTTAAACTTGAATTTGAACTCGAAGTTGAAAACTATGCTTGACTGTGCGCGCAACACCCATTGCCTTCGGCATTTCCCTCAAGGGAAACAAGTCGGATAGTTATTTTGAACATTTATTTTAATAGTACTTATATATCCTCTTCCCTTAAGGGAAGACCGAGATGGGTGTTGGTGAGTGATTATTTTTGATCAAAGTCCGCTTTCGCGAAAGCGAACTAACTAGAACTATCCTGCAGGAAAGAGTCTTTTTACTTAATACTCAGTACTTGATACTTTTACTCCTTATCATTCTCCTCAAAATCCTTTCTCAAATCAAGTTTTCTGAAGGTAGGAGAGATAACTCCAGTAGTCACTACGGTAATCAAGGTCATGGTGCCACCAAAAACAACTGCCGTTACTGTTCCCATAAGTTTTGCAGTAACACCGCTTTCAAATGCGCCCAGCTCATTAGAAGAGCCTACAAACATAGAATTGACACTTGCAACACGGCCACGCATATGATCTGGTGTTTTAAGTTGTAGAATGGTTTGCCTGATCACCATGGAAACGCCATCAGTTACACCGCTGAAGAATAGAGCCAGCAGCGATATCCAGAATATTTCTGATAAGCCGAACACGATGATGCAAATCCCGAAACCGAAAATCGCAATCAACAATTTCATACCTGCATTTTTACTAATAGGGATGTATGCTGTGGCAATCATAGTCAAGATTGCGCCTACTGATGGTGCGGCTCGTAAAATGCCAAAACCTTCAGCACCTACTTTCAAAATATCCTGCGCAAAAATGGGCAGTAGTATTACCGCGCCTCCAAAAAGAACGGAAACCATATCGAGCGTCAAAGCTCCTAGAATTGCTTTAGTTCTAAAAACAAAACTCAACCCTTCTTTTAGGCTTTGCTTGATAGGTTCGTTGATTTTGGTATTGAGAATGGGCTTTTTAGCAACACCAAAAACGGTCAGCAACGCCAGCATCACAAGGCTGAAAACAATCAATAATGACCAATGAACCCCAAACCAACTGATCGAAAATCCTGAAAATGCCAATCCGACGACAGATGCAATCTGCCAGGAAGAACTGCTCCAGGTCGCAGCATTAGGATACACCTTTTTAGGAACTATAAGTGCAATAAGTGAGAATAGAATAGGTCCAAAAAAGGAGCGCATAAATCCACCGAAGAAGACCAGTGCATAAATCAAATACAATATGGTATTTGTTGACTGACCTTCAACGACCTCTGGCCAGGTCAAAAGGAAGAGCCCTAAACTGATCAAAGAAAAACCACCTATACATAAGGCGAGAAGGTTGCGTTTTTCACGTTGATCCACGATGTGTCCCGCAAACAATGCCATTCCAAAAGCAGGAACAAATTCCACTAGCCCAATAATGGCTAGTGATAGAGGGTCTTTAGTCAAGGAATAGACTTCCCATTCAATGACAATAAACTGCATCGACCATCCAAAAACCAGTAGAAACCGCATCAATAGAAAAGTGTTGAATTCTTTGTAGCGTAGTGCTGCGTATGGATCGTTTTTGGCCAATGCGCTGTTGATTTGAGTGTGAAATTAAAACATAGCTTCCAGCCAAGAGCAGAAAATCTAGCTCGCTTTTCTCGACACTTCGACAATACTCAGTGCAGCGCTGTCAGTCGAAATGGCTTGTTCCCTAATTTTACACGGATTCTGTAAATTAGTATCAAGCAGCAGTCTAGATATGGTTTGGATTTCAACTTCCTGTTTTACCAATACGTTCTTGCAGGCGATTTGTGAATTATTCCGCTTTCGCGAAAGCGAAAAACCGTTCAAAACATCCGTACGTCAATAGGTATCAATTTATGACAAACTTAAGTAGCGCTCGAGTGAATGGCATGTTTATTCATAGTAGTTTCGCAACATGAGATGGATTGTAGCCTTACTAGTAGTAATTGTATTTGAATTTTATTCATTCCAATTAATTAGAACTTTATCACGCGGCCATTGGTGGAAATGGGTTTATTTGGCCATCGCTATAGGTGTTTTTGCTAATTTGATACTGCAATTTTACCTGAATCCGGACCGGTCTGTCATATCTGATTCCCGGGATTTTGCAATCACTTTGTTTCTTGCTTTTTTACTAGCTAAGGTGATTTTCATACTTTTTATGTTAGGAGAGGATATTTACAGGATTGGTAAAGGCCTGGTAGGTAAAATCACGGGTGGCAGTGCAGAAAGCAGTTTTATGCCTGACAGGCGTAAGTTTATTTCAATGATAGGTTTAGGAATTGCAGCTCTTCCATTCGGCGCTATTCTGTATGGAGCTTTTAAAGGAAAATACAACTATCAAGTACGGGAATATGAATTGTCTTTTAAAGACTTACCAGATGCTTTTGATGGATATAAAATTACCCAGATCAGTGATATACATGTGGGCTCTTTTGATGATCGGGAAGAGGTAGCCTATGCACTGGATTTAGTCAATAAGCAGGAGGGTGATGTGATTCTTTTTACGGGAGACCTGGTCAACAACGTTTCTGAAGAGATGAATGGTTGGGAAGAATTATTTGGTTCACTTAATGCAAAAGATGGCGTTTTTTCAGTGCTAGGGAACCATGACTATGGTGATTACGCAAGTTGGGAATCTGCTGCAGCCAAAGAACAAAACATGCAACAACTGTATGCTATCCAAGAAGGAATGGGCTGGAGATTATTATTGGATGAGAATGTCTCCATTGACCGTGGGTCTGATTCCTTGAAAATAGTAGGTGTTCAAAATTGGGGTGGTGGTCGTTTCCCTAAATATGGTGATCTCAAAAAGGCTTCCGTAGGATTGCGACCAGATGATTTCAAAGTATTGCTATCTCACGATCCAACGCACTGGGACGAACAAGTCAAGAATAACGATACAAATTTCCATTTAACACTAAGTGGTCATACGCATGGAATGCAAATGGGAATCGAGATTCCTGGCTGGATCAAGCTGAGTCCTGCCTGGTTTGTTTATAAAAAGTGGGCGGGTATCTATAAAGAATCCGACCGCTTTCTGAATGTGAATCGAGGTTTTGGGTTTTTAGGGTATTCTGGTCGTGCTGGGATCTGGCCTGAAATTACTGTGATAAATTTGAAGAAAGCTTAAGTCTTACAAAGCATTACAAATCGAATGATTGCTTCATTAAGAAGACCTTTAGACACTAAAACCCATTTTTCATTACATTTACCTTACTAATAGGACTTTCTATGTCAAAATTTGGTGATTTAATCAGTGCAAATGTACCTGTCTTATTCAATTTCTTTACAGAATGGAATGAAGAAAGCGTGAGCATGCATCCAGTGCTGCGAGATGTGGCAGCCGCGGTAGGGGACAACGCTCGCATCATTAAGATCAATGTAGATAAAAACCCTGAGCTCTCTGAAGCGTTACGAATCAAGGGTTTACCTACCTTAATTATCTACAAACAAGGGGAGATGAAGTGGCGACAAAGTGGCGTTCAAGATGGTGACTCATTGATCAACTTACTCAATAAATACACGTCTTAGAACAATTGCGTGCGATAGCCTTCACAGGTTAACCATTCTAAATATTCAGGCAGTACTTTTTTCAATATTGGAAACGCTTTTACACTATCGTGAAAAACGATAACGCTCCCATTCTTTGTGTTTTTCTTTAGGGATTTAAGACACTTTTCAGGAGACCTGCTTGAGTCAAAATCTCCAGACAACACATCCCACATCACGATTTTGTATCCTAAATCTCTAATCTGTTTTGAGATTTTTATTGTGATTCTTCCATACGGCGGTCTGAACAATTCAGAATCTATAATTTCGGCAGCCTTTATTACATTGGCGACATATTCCTCACTGGAAGTTTTCCATCCATCTAAATGATTGTAGGTGTGATTCCCTATTTGATGGCCAGATTCTAGCAGTCGATTTTTTAAAAGAGGCTCTCGCTTTACGCAATCACCTATCAAAAAAAAAGTCGCTTTAAAACCGTATAAATCTAACTGTTGCAATACAAAGTCGGTCACTAGAGGTGTAGGTCCATCATCAAACGTAAGATGTACACAAGGGAAATCTCTAGTAGCATGCCAGATGTAATTAGGAAATAACCTACTAACGACACCTGGGATGTGATCAGGATACCAAGCCACTGCTATAGAGAATCTCCTAAAGGTTCTACCGTTCGCTCCGCATCTGCATTATCAATCTCTGTCTTTATTAAATCAATTAGTTCATCCTGGCCAGGCGCATCTGACATTTTGAGTTGTTCTTCAGGACTGTAGAATCTTGGAAACGCCATGACATATTCATTGAATGCGTCAAAGTGCTTTTCAATCTCTGGGTCGTCCTCATATTCTAACGCAGTTCTAACAAGTCCTCGATATCGCTCGATAGCTGTGATGACTTCTTGACCTATTTGCGCTTGTTCCTCTAATGGTAAACTCTTGTAATAATCTAATTCTCCTTGATATTTTAGAATCACCGAGTCTAGCAGCTTTCCAGCTTTGGAAACATTTCCTAATTCATAGTAACCTCTAACAAAAGGCTCTATCATAGAATAGTGACGGAAAAATTCCAACGGCATTTTTTCCATCCCTAGATCCAGTAATTCTTCGGCTTTTTTGGTTTGACCATCTTCAATTAAAGCCATTGCTGCTCGTGTTACATTACTACGGTACCCTACACTATTACGTCTGGTTTCCACGTCATGATAGATATCTGGACTTCCGCTATTACCCCAATCCCATCCTTTAATAACTTTATAAGCATAATCAGGGTCCACACGTCCCATATCAAATGGATCCCTATCGTTAGAGGGAGGTGTATAAATAGGAGTCAATCGATAAGCACAACCGTCCAACTGCAAGTAGTCTTTCATCCAGATGTAATCTTCATCGCCAAAAGCTCCTCCAGAAAAGTAAATAGGACGTTCCCAGTTGTTAGCGTTGATGATATCCAGCATGAACATGCGGTTTTTGTAAACCAGTTGTGAGTTGATATTTATGATGATCTCGTCCACAATCTTATCCGCATCTTTAGCGGCCACCACCCCATTTTTAAGAACAGCCTCCTTGTTTACTGGTATGCGAATCGCTCTTGTAGGGAACGTATGTTCGTAATGATCGTTGCGCATCAACTCTTGAGTAATCTTGTTTTCACTTGCGACCCATTCCATCCATTTGTCCAGATTCATAGTGTCTGGAAAAATATAGTTAGGATCTTGTTGCGCCTGTCTTAGACGCTCTTGAATTCGACCATTCTCGTTCCCGTACCACAAGGCATCTCTAGTCCCGTAGGAATATTTGTCATGGGTAAGCGTGGAAGGAACAGGCTCGCTCTCATAGGCTTGTTTCTTCATATCATCCATGTACCAGTCGGTACTAAGTAAAGAGGTACATACCACACGCACATCCGTGCGGTAGCCTTCTACCTCTTGAGCATACCATAAAGGAAAGGTGTCGTTATCACCAATGGTAAATATGAGTGCGTTAGGCAAACAACTATCTAGGTATTTTTTGGCACTAGCAAGAGCCGTATATTTTTCAGACCGATCGTGGTCGTCCCAATTTTGAAAACCCATCAATAGAGGAACGGCTAGGAAACAAACTGCTAGTGTGGCATACTTGACCACAGGCTTGTTAAATTTCTCTCGGATTCCATCAAATAAGGCATAGACACCTATACCTATCCACATAGCAAAAACTAAAAAGGATCCTACATAAGCATAATCACGCTCGCGCACTTGGAACATGCTTTGGTTCAGGTAAACTATGATAGCTAATCCTGTAAACAGGAATAACATTAAGGTTACAAAGAAAGATTTTGGATCTTTTTTAGCATGGAATACGGCTCCTAAAACACCCAACAGTAAAGGAAGGAAAAAATAAAAGTTTCGGCCTTTATTGGTCTTCATGTCTTCGCTTAAGTTGTCTTGTGAACCTATACGCCAGGAATCAATAAACGGAATCCCGCTCATCCAGTTTCCATCAAACCTGTCCCAATTGCCTTGTTCATCGTTTTGTTTCCCGACAAAATTCCACATGAAATAACGCAAATACATATAACTCACCTGGTAACTCACTAGATAACTCAGATTATCACCGAAGGATGGTTTTTGAATCTCAACCGCCTCACTTAAAGAAGCAATGGTTTTAATATACTCGTCTGCAGTAATGCGCCCGCGTTCAAACTGGCGTTCATAATCGTCGAGAACACTTAGTAACTCTTGATTTCCTTGATATCCAGGTTTGATAGTATAATCCAGTCCGCCCATAAAGTCCACATAATTACTTGCACGACTGGCGTCTGTCATTCTAGGAAAAAATCCTTTGTGGGCGTCATTGGTATTTTGAACTGCATTTTTGTAATCATTGACAATTACATATTTACCCGCTCCATAGTCGCGCTCATACTTCGGTTTTTCATCAATGTAAGGCTCATCTGGATCTAGACCGGCATACATATCAGTAAATGCCTCTCCATAGAAAAGAGCAGGAGCAGGGTATTGCTCTCGATTGTAATAAGCTAATAAAGCACGGGCATCGTTTGGATTGTTTTCGTTAATCGGTGTTCCGGCATTTGCTCTGATAGGTAGCATCGTCCAGCTGGAAAAGCCTACCAATACAAATAGAATACATAAAGTAATGGTGTTGAGTAGTGGTTTGTTACGCTTTCGCGAAAGCGAAATTAACCACACAAACACAACCACGATCAAGATGAATGCGATGATGGTTCCACTGTTGAAAGGCAAACCTATGTCGTTGACAAAGAAAACCTCTAGGTAACCAAAAATACTGAGCGTGGTAGGCAGGAGCAATTTGAAAACGAAAAGCAAAACTGCAGTCACAGAGACAACGGCAACGATGAAATTGAATGGTGTGACTTTTTTATAATGTCTGAAATACCACAACATTCCTATCGCCGGTATGGTCAAAATTCCTAAAAAGTGAACCCCAAAGGAAAGTCCAATAATAAAAGACATGAGGATCAACCAGCGATTCCCTCGTGGCTCCATCATATCGCGTTCCCACAATAACCCCAGATAAAACATGCTGCTCATGATTAATGCCGCTGGAGCGTATACTTCTGCCTCGACTGCATTAAACCAGAAGCTATCTGATACAGCAAACGCAAGCGAGCCTATAAACGCTGCGCCTAGGATCATGGTTTTATCCATGCGTTCCTTAATAATGTGCCTTTTTAATAATAAAGTAAGCGACCAAAACATGAACAATATGGTAAACGCACTCGATAGCGCTGCCATAAAGTTGACCATGTAAGCGATATTTGAAGCCTCAGTAGCAAATATGGCGACCGCAGCGACCATCATTTGGTACAATGGTGCTCCAGGTGGGTGACCTACTTCAAGGTTAGATGAGGTGGCTATATATTCTCCTGCATCCCAAAAACTAACCGTAGGTTCCAGGGTCAACCAGTAGATAACTAGAGCGATAACAAAGACTGTCCAGCCTAAAACTTTATTCAATTGTGGGTAACTTAATTTCATGGGCATTTTTAACAGCTGCTAAAATAGTAATAATAAAAAGACACAGTAGTAGTACAACGTGCGTAGTCCATTTTCATTTTACAAGAATTAATTTTTTAAAAGGGTTGCATAAAAACAGAATTGTTTTAAATTTGCACCCGCAATTGTCCCATGGTGTAATGGTAACACTACGGTTTTTGGTACCGTCATTCAAGGTTCGAATCCTTGTGGGACAACTGATAAGATTCCGATTCATTTATTTGAATCGGAATTTTTGGTTTTAGATGTTTTGTAAATTAGAAAGATAGCCTTGAATCGCTCGCTTTCCCCTTGTGCCAAGTTTAATGGATGATACCTCGATATAATGAGGGAGGTTTCTGGGAAGTGTAATTAATGGAACACCTACTGAAGTCCTTGTTTTAGGATTTGAGTCAATCGTCCAGGGTAATCGGTAATGATACCATCGACGTTTATCGATAACAAATACTCCATGTCTTTGCGCTTATTGACTGTCCAGGGAATTACTTTCATTCCATGCTCTTGTGCTTGAGCAACTAGTCCAGGTGTTAGGATTTTAAACGCAGGGCTAAAAATATCAGGATGACAATCAGCAAGCATTAAATGTTCTGCTAAAGATTTACTGCCATCCGCAGTAAGGTAGGCGATGCTAATTTCTGGAAAGGAACGCCGCACTTCTTGAATTTGCCGTACATCAAAGGACTGCAGGCAACAACGATCAGCTACTTTAAGTTTCTCAAGTACGGCCGCCACTTGAGCGACTAGCTGCTCGGGTTCGGGATGGTAGGTCAGATCAGTTTTAGGATCAGATTTAATTTCAATAGTATAGAAAACGGGCTCCCGTTGTTCTCTGGTGGTAAAGTCTTCTACAGCAGTGATCAAGTTTTTTAGCGTGGGTATGGAAACTTTTACCTTCTCTTGCTTTGGGAATCCAGCATGAAACTTACTGCCGACATCGTACTGTTCTATAGCAGCGTAAGGCATTTGACTGAAGTATGAGGGCTTGTCCGGCAATTCATTTCCATACTTGTCTAGGGTAAATTTTGAATTCACATATGGGTCGTGAGCTACGATCACCTTGCCATCACCGGTAAACTGGATATCCATTTCTAGCATTTCGGCACCATCCTCTACGGCTCGAATCATACTGGGAATCGTATTTTCTGGCAACAGCCCTCGAGCGCCTCGATGGCCAATAGTAATAAAGTCAGGCAGCTCCATTGCTTTTATTCAAGTAGTTTGAAGTATTCTGGTAAAAGTATTGCTTTTCGGTTTTGAAAATGGGTTCGAGTTTAAAGCTGTTTGTGATGAGTTCGCTTTCGCGAAAGCGAAAACTATCTCATCATCTTTGCACCCATACATAAGGGGCAATAGATAGCTAATTTCAGTACCAGCGTGTATTGCACAAACCTTATCTTGCAGAACCTCAAAAAAATAGTATCTTTGCACTGTATTTGAGCAATATGAGGGGACAAAAAGTCCCCTCTTTTTATAAAATATGTTGGAAAAACGAGTTGTGGAGCTGCTAGATGCGGCATTTGAAGAGCGGCCAGATTTATTTTTAATAGATCTGGATATCAGTACTGGTAACGTGATTAAAGTCATAGTGGATGGAGATCAAGATGTTAAGGTTTCTGATTGTATTTTTGTATCAAGAGCTGTAGAGCATCAACTGGACCGTGAGGAACAAGATTTTTCTCTAGAAGTGACAAGTGCAGGAGTAGGTAAGCCGTTGAAAAATTACCGACAGTTTGTGAAGAACATTGGTAGAACGCTGGAAATCACAGATAGGGAAAAGACCAAAGAAACTGGTGTCCTGGAAAGTGCCGATAAGGATCAAGTAACCATTACATGGAAAGCTAGAGAGCCTAAGCCGGTCGGGAAAGGAAAAGTTACAGTTGAGAAAAAGTGGTCGATAGCCTACGAGGATATCAAACAAGCAAAAGTTGTTATAACATTTAATTAAAAAGTGAATATGGAAAATCTCGCATTGATCGAGTCTTTTTCTGAGTTTAAAGATGATAAAATGATAGATCGCGTCACCTTGATGGCGATCTTGGAAGATGTTTTTAGAAGTGCTCTAAAAAGGAAATATGGTGAGGATGACAATTTTGACATCATTATCAATCCAGACAAGGGTGATTTAGAAATATGGCGTAATCGCGTCGTGGTAGCAGACGGAGAGGTTGAAGATGAAAATTCAGAAATTTCCCTTACTGAAGCTCGTAAGATTGAGCCCGATTATGAAGTTGGCGAGGATGTGGCGGAAGAAGTAAAGTTGATCCAGCTGGGTCGACGCGCGATTCTTGCATTGCGTCAAAACTTGATCTCTAAAATTCATGAGCATGACAATACTAATATCTTCAAACACTTTAAAGAGTTAGAAGGTGAATTGTATAATGCTGAGGTACATCACATCAGACATCGTGCAATTATCTTACTGGATGATGATGGTAATGAAATCATCATGCCTAAAGACCGACAGATACCATCTGACTTCTTCCGCAAGGGTGAAAATGTAAGAGGTATTATTGAAAGTGTTGAGTTAAGAGGTAATAAGCCTAACATTATTTTGTCGAGAACTTCTCCTAAATTTTTGGAGAAATTATTTGAACAAGAAATCCCTGAAGTATTTGATGGTTTAATTACTGTTAAAGCGGTAGTTCGTGAGCCGGGAGAGAAAGCTAAAGTAGCTGTAGATAGTTACGACGATCGTATTGATCCTGTAGGAGCTTGTGTAGGAGTAAAAGGAAGCCGTATTCATGGCATTGTTCGTGAGTTAGGAAATGAAAATATTGATGTGATCAACTGGACAGCAAATACGCAACTCTATATAGGTAGAGCGTTGAGTCCAGCAAAAATTGTCTCCATCACTATTGATGAAGAAAATAAAAAGGCTGAGGTTCGCTTGAATCCAGAAGAGGTTTCTAAAGCCATCGGTCGTAGAGGTCATAATATTAGATTAGCCGGTAAATTAACAGGCTATGAAATTGATGTGATCCGTGAAGGAGTAGAGGAAGATGTTGAGTTAACAGAATTCTCTGATGAAATCGAAGGATGGATTATTGAAGAATTAAGTAAGATAGGTCTAGATACTGCAAAGAGTGTATTGGAGCAGGATGTAGATGATTTAGTAAAGCGTACAGATCTGGAAGAGGAGACCATCGTTGAATTGATGAACATCCTTAAGTCAGAATTTGAAGATTAAGAATTAAAAGACAACCCATAGGTATTTTATGGCCGAAGTAAAAAACATGAGACTCAATAAGGTGCTGAGAGAATTTAATATCTCTCTAGACCGCGCTGTGGAATATCTCTCTGCCCAAGGCATTGAGATCGAGGCTCGCCCTACCACAAAAATTGACGCGTCCGTCTATCAAGCATTAGCTGATGAGTTTCAAACAGACAAAAGCAAAAAAGTAGCTTCTAAAGAAGTTGGTGCAGAGCGTCGTAAAGAGCAGGAAGAACTGCGCTTACAACGCGAGCAGGAACAAGAAGAGCGACAACGCAAGCAGCAGGAGGTCGTCAAAGCCAAGGCTGAAGTTACTGGTCCTAAAACTGTGGGTAGTATTGATCTGGATGCCGGTAAAAAAACGGCCCCAGAAAAAACCACCGATAACGTTGAGGTCAATAAACAACCAGAAGAGAAGAAAGCGGAAGCTGTAAAAGAAGCGGTTCAGGAACCTGAAGTTGTTTCTAATAGGCCTAAAGTTTCTGGAACGACGGTTAAAGGTAAAATTGATCTGGATAAAGGAAAGCCGAAAGCAAAGAAGGAAGAGCCTAAAGCCGCTCCTGTAGCTAAAGCTGAACCTGCAAAACCAGAGGTGGCAAAAGAGCCAGCGAAGCCTGTTGAAGAGAAAAAGACAGAGCCAGCAGCTGCAAAAGCATCTGAAACACCTGTCAAGGAAGAACCTGCGGCGGCAGAAACTGCCGAGGGAGAATCTGCTGATGGTGAAGTCATCAAGACAGAATACAAAAAATTAGGTGGCCTTAAGGTGACCGGGCAAAAAATCGATCTTTCGAAATTTGCCAAGCCTAAGAAGAAAGAGGATAATAAGCGCAAGCGCAAACGTATCACTAAACCAGGTGCCGCAGGCGGTACTAAAGGTGGATCACGTCGTGGAGCTCCAGGGGCAGGGCGTAAAAATATTGTCAAGGCAGAGCCTACTGAAGAAGAAATCCAAAAGCAGGTTAGAGAGACTCTTGAAAAGCTTCAAGGGAAATCTTCTAAATCTAAAGCAGCCAGATACCGTAGAGATAAACGTGATACCCACCGTGAGAAAGTGGAAGCTCAAGAACAAGAGCAAGCGGAAGACAAAAAAATCCAGGTTACTGAGTTTGTAACAGTAAGCGACTTGTCTACCATGATGGACGTGCCAGTGAACCAGGTAATTGGTGCTTGTATGTCACTGGGTATGATGGTAACCATGAATCAACGATTGGATGCTGAAACGATGACTATCGTAGCAGAGGAATTCGGTTTTGAAATGGACTTTGTCAATGCAGATATTGAAGAAAGTATTGCGGAAGTTGAAGATACTGAAGAGCAATTAGTAACTCGCGCTCCTATCGTTACCGTAATGGGTCACGTAGATCACGGTAAAACATCACTTCTGGATTACATCCGTGAAGAGAATGTTATTGCTGGTGAGAGTGGTGGAATTACACAGCACATAGGTGCATACGGAGTAGAATTGAAAGGTGGGCAAAAAATCGCCTTCCTTGATACTCCTGGTCACGAGGCCTTTACCGCAATGCGTGCACGTGGTGCGCAGGTAACTGACCTTGCTATTATTGTAATTGCTGCAGATGATGATGTGATGCCGCAAACTAAAGAGGCAATTAGTCACGCGCAAGCAGCGGGTGTCCCTATTGTTTTTGCAATTAATAAGGTAGACCGCGATGCGGCAAACCCAGAAAAGATTAAAGAATCCTTAGCTAACATGAATTTGTTAGTAGAAGATTGGGGTGGTAAAATCCAATCCCATGATATCTCGGCCAAAACTGGACTGGGGGTTGCAGAACTTCTTGAGAAGGTATTGTTAGAGGCAGAATTATTGGATCTTAAAGCAAACCCGGACAAACAGGCTACAGGTACTGTTGTAGAGGCATTCCTTGATAAAGGTCGTGGATATGTATCTACTATATTAGTACAAGCTGGAACCTTGAAAGTGGGTGATTATGTACTAGCTGGACGTACGCATGGTAAGGTAAAAGCGATGCAAGATGAACGTGGGCACGATGTGCAAGCAGCTGGTCCATCTACACCTGTATCCATACTAGGTCTAGATGGTGCGCCACAAGCAGGTGACAAATTCCATGTGTTTGAGGACGAAAGAGAAGCGAAGTCCATTGCTTCTAGAAGAACTCAATTACAACGTGAGCAATCTGTAAGAACTCAGAAAACTCTTTCTCTTGATGAGATTGGAAGACGTATTGCACTTGGTGACTTTAAAGAACTGAACTTGATCCTTAAAGGTGATGTGGATGGTTCTGTGGAGGCATTAACAGATTCCTTCCAGAAATTATCTACTGAGGAAATTCAAGTAAATATTATACACAAGGCAGTTGGTGCGATCACAGAAAGTGATGTGCTATTGGCAAGTGCTTCTGATGCGATCATTATCGGATTTAATGTACGTCCACAAGGAAATGCAAGATCTGTAGCTGAACAGGAAGAGGTAGATATCAGAATGTACTCAATCATCTATGACGCGATCAATGATCTTAAAGATGCCATGGAGGGAATGCTTTCTCCAGAGCTTAAAGAAGAGATTACAGGATCTGCTGAAGTTAGAGCAACATTTAAAATCTCTAAAGTCGGTACCATCGCAGGTTGTATGGTTCAAGATGGTAAAATCTACCGCAATAGCGGCGTGAGATTGATACGTGATGGTGTAGTAGTTTACACGGGTGAACTGTCTACATTGAAACGATTCAAAGACGATGTTAAGGAGGTAGCTAAAGGTTACGAGTGTGGTATACAAATCAAGAACTACAACGACTTACAAGAAGGCGATGTAATTGAGAGTTTCCGTGAGGTAGAGGTAAGAAAGAAGCTTAAGTAAAACAAAGCTCGTTATAAATTAAAAAGCCGTTCCAAATCATTGGAACGGCTTTTTTATGAACTGATATCTGGTAGAAGCTCTTTTACTTACGCTCTGATATTTCTCTCTAGAGTTGTCTAGTGCTTTCTAAGGTTTCAAAACCTTAGCGTTAGGAAACGAGCGTTGGATCGTCAATAGCGCACGGTCGGCTTCTAGACGACTGCGGTATTTTCCTATCCATACCTTGTGATTGGGAGCATCATACATCAATTCAGATTTCCAACTTAATCCAAGTGCATCATATCTAGATTGAACGCTAGAGGCTTCTTGATTGCTGCCTTGAAAAATATGAATGGTGAACCTATCGTTGAACTCCCCTTTTTTATCCATGTCTAATTTGGTGGTCACCAGTCGTTCAAGAACCGCTTCATTAACCTTAGAGGTGCTCTGTGCAAAACCTATTTGGGACGTAAGAACCACACTACCAATAAGTAAGATGGATTTAATCGTTTTTGTAATCATAGCAACGTTTTTGGTGAGTTCGCTTTCGCGAAAGCGAACATCTATTTAGAACCTTTATAAATTAATTTCTTCATTATCTCCTCCCAAAATTAAACCATTTATGACCTATTTTTGCAAGGCATTAAGGATACGGTAGACTACTGTAAATATTGTGCCAAAGTTATCGTAATAATTATTAAACGAGATGACAAAAAAGAATTTACATCTTTCATCATTACAGCTGTTTCTAGCTTCCTTATTCTTGGTTTTTTCCATGATGAGCGCATCTGCTCAAGAGGATTTGACTACGTCAGACGGTGAGCCTGCTGTGCCTGTTGAAGCTACTACAGACGCTGGAACCGTTGGAAATGCGACTCAAGGTGAGGCGTTATTTAAAGCAAACTGTGCTGCATGTCACAAGTTGTACAAACGTGCTACAGGACCTGCGCTATTTCAAGTATCGCAACGTCATGACCGCGAGTGGTTGTACGAGTGGATCAAGAACTCTGCTGCCTTAATTGCTAGTGGGGATCCAGAAGCTGTTGCCATCTACAATGAGTACAACCAGTCTAACATGAATGCGTTCCCTCAGTTATCCAACAGCGATATTGACGATATTCTTGCTTATACAGATACGGAGCCGCCGGTTCCTACCGCTGCAGTAGCTGGAGTTGATGAAGTTGCAGGTGGTGGTGCTAGCAGTGAAACTACTAACAATATAGTATTAGGTGTTTTAGCCCTCGTGCTAATTATCCTAATCGTGGTATTGTTTGCAGTAAACGCTACTCTTAAAAGATTTGCTGCTGCTAATGGTATTCAAACAGAGTTTGAAGAAGATAAGCCTGCAAGAACTCCTATCTGGAAAGCCTTTGTTCAAAATCAATTCTTAATTTTAGTTACAGCGATTTTCTTGCTGCTGGCAAGTGCTTATTTTGTGTATGGTGCTTTTATGAGTGTAGGTGTTGACCAAGGCTATGCGCCAGTGCAACCTATTCACTATTCGCACAGGATTCACGCGGGTGTAAGTCAGATTGAGTGTAAATACTGTCACTCGAGTGCTAGAGAGTCTAAGCATTCTGGTATCCCATCCTTAAACGTTTGTATGAACTGTCACAAGTCTATTGCAGAGGTTTCTGATGATACGTATGCTGAGGGAATGGAAGAATACGGTGTTGATTACAATAAGGAGATTCAAAAATTATACGCTGCCACAGGATGGAGTGAAGCAGAGCAAGCTTATACAGGTGAGGAAGAGCCAGTAAGATGGGTTCGTATTCACAACTTGCCAGACCTTGCTTACTTTAATCACGCGCAACACGTAACTGCAGGTAATATTGATTGTCAAACCTGTCACGGGCCGGTTGAAGAAATGGAAATTATGTACCAATATTCTCCATTAACTATGGGATGGTGTATTAACTGTCACCGCGAAACAAATGTTGATTTGGATAACGGTTACTACGAAGAGATCCATAAAGAATTGTCTGAGAAAAGAGGTGGTCGTCAATTGACGATTGCAGACTTAGGAGGACTTGAATGTGGTAAGTGCCACTATTAAAACAATAGCTTTAGAAATTTATGGCTACTACTAAAAAATACTGGAAAAGCAGCGCTCAACTTGATGAGAGCAATGAGATGGTAAAATCTCTTGAGCAAAACGAGTTCGCTACCGCTATTCCAACCGAAGAGTTTTTAGGAAACGATAAAGCGATGGAGGCTTCTAGCACCACGCGTCGTGACTTCCTTAAATACGTAGGGTTCAGTACTGCAGCAGCATCTCTTGCGGCTTGTGAAGGGCCTGTAATTAATTCTGTTCCTTATGTGAACCAGCCAGAGCGCTTGATTCCAGGAATGGCAAATTACTATGCGACTACCATTGCAAATGGATATGATTTTGCAAGCGTGGTTGTGAAAACTCGTGAGGGGAGACCTATCAAGATTGAAGGCAATAGAGATATCAATGCTCGCGGTAATGCAAATGCTCGTGTTCATGCATCCGTTCTAGGGTTGTATGATAACAATCGTTTAAAGACTCCTTTAGTTAAAGGTAAAGAAGCAACTTGGTCGCAGTTAGATGAAGAGGTTCGTCAGCAATTGAATGCAAATGCTGGAAAGCAAATCGTTTTCTTAACCCAAACTTTTGCAAGTCCTTCTGTTACAAAATTGATGGAAGAATTCAAAGCAGCCTATCCTAATGTACGCCAAGTAGTCTACGATACGGTAGGTGAAGACGCAGCATTGGATGCTTTTGAAGCAAAATACTTTCAGCGCGGTCTTGCAGACTATGACTTTAAAGATGCGGAATGCATCGTGGGTGTAGGAGCAGACTTTGTGGGTGATTGGCAAGGTGGTAATTTTGATACCAACTACGCACAATCTAGAGTTCCTAAGAATGGGAAGATGTCTCATCACGTTCAGTTTGAGTCTAACATGACTCTTTCTGGTGCTAATGCAGATAGACGTTACCCAGTAACTCCAACGGAACAAAAACAAATTATAGCAGCTCTTTACAGTAAGGTAGTTGGCGGTTCTGCCAACAGTAATCTTTCTGATAAAGTGGCTAAAGCTGTGGAAGAAGCAGCACAATCTTTACGCCGTGCTGGTAGTAAAGCTGTCGTTCTTTGTGGTATTCCTGATCAAGGAGCGCAACAATTGACGTTAGAAATCAACGAGAGACTCGGTAGTACGATTATCGATACAGCCGCGCCTATTTTGACCCGTCAAGGTAGCCGTGCAGCAGTGAATCAACTGGTGAAAGACATGGAAAGCGGTGCCGTGGGTGCTGTGTTTGTTGCAGGTGTTGATCCGGTTTACAGTTATGATGAAAGTGACGCTTTCGCGAAAGCGTGGAAGAATGTACCTCTTAAGGTATCTTTTGCATCTCGTTTAGATGCTACAGCAGCACAGTCTGACTATGTAGCCACTACACCTCACTACCTAGAATCATGGGGGGATGTAGAAATGAAGAAAGGAACAGTTTCCTTAATGCAGCCTACCATCCAGCCGTTATTCGACACGCGCCAGATGCAAGACTCTTTATTGAAGTGGTCTGGTAGCGATGTGTCTTATAAGGATTATTTAAAGAACAGTTCTACGGCCAACGGTTCCAGCTGGAATCAATCGCTACAGGATGGTTTCTATACCGCAACAGCATCTGAGACTTTGGGTGGTGATGTGGAAACACCAACCGTAAATAACGCAAGTGCATTACGGGACTTGTCTGCAGCTACAAAAACAGGTGATTTTGAGTTGGTGTTGTATACTAAGACAGCTCTAGGAGATGGTTCACAAGCGAACAACCCATGGTTGCAGGAGCTTCCTGATCCTATCACAAGAACTACTTGGGATAATTACATGACAATCTCGCAAAAGGATGCAGAGCGTCTAGGGATTGAAAACTATAACGTAGCAAATGGTGCTTTAGACGGTACCTATGCTATTGTTAAAATGGACGGTGTGGAACGTAAAATTCCAGCATTGATCCAGCCAGGTCAAGCAGAAGGTACCGTTGGTATCGCTTTGGGTTACGGTCGTACGGCTGGAATCCAAGAGGAGATGCAAACAGGTGTGAATGCATTCCCGTTCTTTAAGAATGGAGTATCTATTCAATCTGTGGGTGTTGTATCTGGTGGTGGTATTCACGAGTTTGCTTGTACACAATTGCAAAATACCATGATGGGTCGCGATATCATTCGTGAAACAGACATGGCAACTTATTTAACAGGAAATAAGGATTACTTCAATCCTATGCCTGAGGTTTCTTTGAATCACATTGAAACCCCAGTAACTTCTCCAGATGTAGATCTTTGGGAAAGTTTTGATAGGTCTGTAGGACACCATTTCAACATGTCGATTGACTTGAACGCTTGTACAGGTTGTGGTGCATGTGTTGTTGCTTGTCATGCAGAAAATAATGTGCCTGTAGTTGGAAAAACTGAGGTAAGAAGATCAAGAGATATGCACTGGTTGCGTATCGATAGATACTACTCTTCTACCGATAGTTTTGAGGATGATGAGGCTAAGAAAGATGGTTTCTCTGGATTGTTTGGAGAAAATGGATCTCTTGGAGGTTTCGGAGAGTTGGAAATCCCAGCTGATGAGCCACAGGTTGCTTTCCAGCCATTGATGTGTCAGCACTGTAACCACGCTCCATGTGAGACGGTTTGTCCAGTCGCAGCATCTTCACACGGTCGTCAAGGTCAAAACCACATGATTTACAACCGTTGTGTAGGTACCAGATATTGTGCGAACAACTGTCCATATAAAGTTCGTCGATTCAACTGGTTCTTGTACAATGGAAATGATGAGTTTGATTACCATATGAATAATGATCTAGGTCGCATGGTTATCAATCCAGATGTTACCGTACGTTCTAGAGGTGTGATGGAGAAATGTTCTATGTGTATTCAAATGACACAGATGACCATTCTTGAAGCCAAAAAAGACGGTCGCATGATTGAAGATGGAGAATTTGCTACGGCTTGTTCTAATGCTTGTTACAATGGTGCCATTACTTTTGGAGATATCAATGATAAAGATTCAGAGATCTACAAAGTGAAGCAACAAGATCGTATGTATCACTTATTAGAAGAAGTTGGAACAGAGCCTAACGTGATGTATCAGGTTAAGGTAAGAAACTATAATAACTAAGAAACTAATCAACGCATTATGGCTCATTACGAAGCGTCCATAAGAAAACCACTAGTTACCGGCGACAAAACGTATGCTGATGTTACTAGAGATATTGCTTTTCCTGTAGAAGGACCGGCAAATAAGCAGTGGTGGCTGGTATTCACCATTGCTCTTATCGCTTTTCTTTATGGAATAGGATGTATTACTTACACGATCTCTACAGGAATCGGTGTTTGGGGATTGAACAAGACCATTGGATGGGCTTGGGATATTACCAACTTTGTATGGTGGGTAGGAATTGGTCACGCAGGAACTTTGATTTCTGCCGTACTCTTGCTCTTCCGTCAAAAATGGAGAATGGCGATCAACAGGTCTGCAGAAGCAATGACTATTTTCTCTGTAATCCAGGCAGGTTTATTCCCTATCATTCACATGGGTCGACCATGGTTGGCTTACTGGGTATTACCTATTCCTAACCAGTTTGGTTCTTTATGGGTGAACTTTAACTCACCACTTCTTTGGGATGTATTTGCGATTTCTACCTATTTGTCGGTTTCTTTAGTATTCTGGTGGACAGGATTGCTTCCTGACTTTGCTATGATTCGCGATAGAGCGATTACTCCTTTTAATAAAAAGATTTACGGTATCCTTTCCTTTGGATGGTCTGGTAGAGCTAAAGACTGGCAGCGTTTTGAAGAGGTTTCATTGGTTCTGGCAGGACTTGCAACACCATTGGTACTTTCGGTACACACGATTGTATCCTTTGACTTTGCTACCTCGGTAATTCCAGGATGGCACACCACGATTTTCCCTCCATACTTCGTTGCAGGAGCGGTATTCTCAGGTTTTGCGATGGTAAACACGCTTTTGATCGTGATGAGGAAAGTGTGTCACTTAGAAGACTACATCACTATTCAGCACATTGAATTGATGAACCTTGTAATTATGATTACTGGTTCCATTGTAGGTGTGGCTTATATCACAGAGCTATTTATGGCTTGGTATTCCGGAGTGGAGTACGAGCAATATGCTTTCTTGAATAGGGCTACAGGACCATACGCTTGGGCTTACTGGGCGATGATGACCTGTAATGTGTTCTCACCGCAGTTCATGTGGTTCAAGAAATTACGTACCAGTATCATGTTCTCTTTTGCCATCTCTATTGTAGTAAACATTGGAATGTGGTTTGAACGATTTGTAATTATTGTGACTTCGTTGCACCGTGATTACGTTCCTTCCTCATGGACAATGTTCTCACCTACCTTTGTAGATATAGGTATATTCATAGGTACTATAGGATTCTTCTTTGTATTGTTTTTGTTGTATTCCAGAACGTTCCCGGTAATCGCACAAGCAGAGGTGAAGTCCATCTTGAAGTCTAGTGGTAACAAGTACAAGGAAATGAGAGAAAATAAAACGACGTCTAACCCAAATGCTGCTTCCGGTGACCCGATAGCACATCCAAGCGAGTAAATAACATGGCGACACATAAAATACATGCTCTTTACAATGATGATGATGTTTTACTGCGTGCAGTAAAACAAGTCAGAGAGCAACATTTCCATATTGAAGATATTTTCTGTCCTTTCCCAGTTCACGGACTTGAAAAGGCGATGGGTCTAGCAGATACCCGATTAGCTATCAACGCGTTTCTTTATGGAATCGTGGGTCTAGCCGTAGGAACTGCCATGATGAATTACATCATGATTGAGGATTGGCCACAAAATATAGGTGGAAAGCCTAGTTTTTCTTATTTGGAAAATATGCCTGCATTCGTGCCTATCATGTTTGAGTTAACAGTATTCTTTGCCGCGCACTTGATGGTAATCACATTTTACTTGCGCAGTAGATTATGGCCATTTAAGAAAGCAGAAAACCCAGATGTAAGAACCACAGACGATCATTTCTTGATGGAAGTAGATGCTCATGGAGAAGACATTGACTCGATCACAAAATTTTTATACGATACAGGAGCCGTTGAGCTTGTATTAATCGACAAAGAAGATCATTGATGAATACGTATTTAAAATCAGTACTATGGGCACTTGCTGTCCTACTTACAGTTTCTTGCCAGAGTGGTGGTGAGAAGGAAGTAGGCGCAAAATCCAATCGCAGTGTGCAATACTTTCCTAACATGTATGAAGATGTAGGTTACAGCACTTATTCTGAAGGCGATGTGTTTACGAACAACATGGAAGCACAAAAGCCAGTTGATGGAACCGTTTCTCGTGGGTGGTTGCCATATAACTATGAAGATGATAATGAAGGGTACGCTTCCGCGAAAGCGAACTTAACCAACCCAGTACCATTAACAGAAGATCATCTGGCTAACGGACAAGCATTATACGGAATTTATTGTGCTATCTGTCACGGAAATAAAGGAGATGGACAAGGTCACTTGGTGAAGACTGAAAAGATCCTAGGTGTTCCAAGTTATGACGCTAGAGAAATAACTCAAGGTTCAATTTATCACGTAATGTATTATGGTATTAATTCCATGGGATCCTATGCGTCACAGACAAGTACAGAGGAACGTTGGGAAATAGCACATTATGTAGATGCTTTGAGAGCTGACCTGATGGGTGTTGCTAGAAAGCCAGTAATGGATAAAACGGGTAGCGTAACAAACTCCCCTGTTACCGCTACTGACTCTACAGCTACAATGACGGAAGTTCCTGTGGAGGAAAACACCGCAACTGATGCTGGTAACTCAGTAGATCAGCAAGAAGTACAACAAATGAACGACGGTCAGTAACCGGATCAAGAAGATATTATATATGTATACTCTTACAACCAAATTGAAAGTTTTTGCAATCATCCTTATGATATTGGGAGGATTGTTAACAGCTGTAGGTTTCTTAACTGCACCGGCTAGCGAGGCTGAAGTGGAACAAATGCTTGCTGAGGAAGCAGAACATGGCGGTGGTCATGGAGAAGCTGCAGAACATGGTGAAACTATGGAGCATGGCGCGACAGGTACACACGATGCAGAGCCACATAAAGAAACTGGTTACATCACTGACAACAGCACAGAACACGCTGATGATGCCCACACGACCACACCTCACGAGGCTGAAGATCACGGTGGTTCTCATGCGGAGCATGTGTATCATCAATTAGTGAACAGACCTTGGTCAGCAATTTATGTTGCTTGTTTCTTCTTCTTCATGATAGGTCTTGGAACTCTAGCGTTTCTTGCTATTCAAAAAGTAGCACAAGCAGGTTGGTCTCCCGTGCTTTTTAGAGTAATGGAAGGAATCAGCAGTTACATACTACCGGGTGGTATCATTATGTTCATATTGTTATTGCTGTCTGGACTTGGTTTGAATCATATTTTCACTTGGATGGAACCTGGTATCGATGATCCTACAAGTGAAGCTTACGACCATATTGTTGCCGGAAAGACAGGATTTTTAAATGTGCCATTTTGGTTGATTCGCGCTGGTATATTCTTAGTGGGTTGGAATATTTACCGCTGGAACATTCGCAGATTCGGTTTGAATCAAGACGATAAACCAGAAGGTAACGTATGGTATAAAAAAGCCTTTAAGCATAGTGCCATGTTCTTAGTATTCTTTATTGTTACAGAATCTATCATGGCTTGGGACTGGATCTTAAGTTTTGACCCACACTGGTTCTCTACACTTTTTGGATGGTATGTATTTGCCAGCATGATTGTGTCAGCAGTTACCACAATAGCGTTAGTAACGATTTTCTTGAAAGGAAAAGGATATCTAGAATTCGTGAACGATTCACACATTCATGATTTAGCTAAATTCATGTTTGGTTTCAGTATTTTCTGGACTTACTTATGGTTCTCCCAGTTCATGTTGATCTGGTACTCTAATATTCCTGAAGAGGTAACCTACTTCGTAACACGTATAGAGGACTATAACATTCTATTCTTTGGAATGGTGGCAATCAACTTCTTGTTCCCGTTATTAATTCTAATGAATTCCGACTTTAAACGAGTGAATTGGTTTGTAGTTACTGCTGGTATCTTTATCCTAATCGGGCATTACCTTGATATTTTTGTAATGATTATGCCAGGAACGGTAGGGGCATCTTGGTTCATAGGATTCCCTGAAATCGGCGCATTCTTATTCTTTGCAGGCTTATTTTTGTTGTATGTATTTCATAACATATCTAAGGCTCCATTGCTAGCTAAGGGTGACCCGTTCATAGGTGAGAGTAAACATTTCCATTATTAAAATTTCATAGAAAAAAACTGTAATGACAGCATTTCTAATCATATTAATTGCAGCACTTCTTGCCATCTCAATTTGGCAAATCTCAAAGATCTTTAAGCTGGGCAAAGCACCAGATCAGGATACTGAATTGAGTGAGGTAGCTAACGACAACGATAATAAACGTAACGGTCAGGGTATGTTGATCTTTGTGATCAGCATGTACATCATGATGATCGCATGTTTCGTAGGATACAGTGACTATTTTTTACCAGATGCAGGATCAGAGCATGGTGCAGAATACGACAACCTATTGCTTTTGACCACAGTAGTGATCATGGTAACTCAAGTATTTACTCAAGGATTGTTACACTGGTTCTCTTATAAGTACCACGGTAAGAAATCTCAGCGAGCTTTGTTTTATGCAGATAACGATCGCCTAGAGTTTATCTGGACGGCTATTCCAGTAGTGGTTCTTTCTGGATTGATTCTTTGGGGTCTATTTTCATGGAATGATATTATGGACGCTAATACGGATGATGATCCAATAATAGTAGAGGTATACGCTTATCAATTCGGTTGGAAGATTAGATATGGCGGAGAGGACCAAACACTGGGTGATGCTAATGTTAGGTTTATAGAAGGTGTCAATGAATTAGGTATTGACCCTACAGATGCAGATGGTGTTGATGATATTTTCACTAACGAGGCATTACACCTACCTGTAAATCGTCCTGTATTATTTAAGTTTAGAAGTCAGGATGTATTGCACTCTGCTTACATGCCCCACTTTAGAGCACAGATGAATGTAGTACCTGGAATGGTAACGCAATTTAAATTCACACCTACAGTGACTTCAGAGGAGTATAGATCTACTGAATTTATGACAGCAAAAGTTCGTAAGATTAATGAAATCCGACGACAAAAAAGCAAGGAACTAATGGCTGACGGTGATGTTCCATTGGACCCTTACGAATTTCAATATTACCTTTTGTGTAATAAGATTTGCGGAAAATCTCACTACAACATGCAGATTAACATAGTAGTGGAGACAGAAGAAGAATTTAATGAGTGGCTTGCTACTCAGAAGACATTTGAACAAAAATTAGCTAGCGCTGAAAATTAGTATTATGGGACAAGCTGTTGCAGTTGCACATGATGACCACGGCCATGACGATGGGCATCACCACCACAAAGAAACTTTTGTAACGAAATATATTTTCTCTCAAGACCATAAGATGATTGCTAAGCAATATCTTATTACTGGTCTTATTATGGGGGTTATCGGTATTGCAATGTCTCTATTAATGAGAATGCAAATCGCAAATCCTGAACAACCTAATGTGATTTTTGAAGCGCTTTTAGGAAAGTGGGCTCCAGGCGGTATCATGGATCCAGAAATTTACTTAGCACTAGTAACCATTCACGGTACCATTATGGTGTTTTTTGTACTTACTGCAGGTTTAAGTGGTACGTTCTCTAACTTCTTGATTCCTTTACAAATAGGTGCTCGAGATATGGCGTCAGGATTCTTGAATATGGTTTCTTATTGGTTGTTCTTTGTTTCCTCAGCGATCATGATAGGTTCCTTGTTCGTTGAACTAGGACCAGCATCTGCTGGTTGGACGATATATCCACCATTAAGTGCCCTGCCAGAAGCTATAGGTGGTTCTGCAATGGGTATGACCTTATGGTTGGTTTCAATGGCCATCTTTATTGCTTCTTCACTTTTAGGTTCTTTGAACTATGTAGTAACGGTAATCAATTTGCGTACGAAAGGAATGTCAATGACACGTCTGCCACTTACGATCTGGGCATTTTTTGTGACCGCTATTATCGGTATCGTTTCCTTTCCCGTTTTGTTTGCAGCAGCTTTGTTGTTAATCATGGACAGAAGTTTCGGTACATCTTTCTTCTTATCTGATATCTACATTAAAGGAGAGGTTCTGGCACATCAAGGTGGTTCCCCAGTTCTTTTTGAACACTTGTTTTGGTTCTTAGGTCACCCTGAGGTTTACATCGTACTATTACCAGCATTAGGTATCACGTCTGAGATTATTGCTACCAACTCCCGTAAACCGATTTTCGGTTACCGCGCGATGGTTGCATCTATTCTTGCGATTGCATTCCTTTCTACAATCGTTTGGGGTCACCACATGTTTATCTCTGGAATGAACCCATTCCTTGGATCTGTATTTACCTTCACAACCTTGTTGATTGCAATACCTTCAGGGGTAAAAGCATTTAACTATATCACCACCTTATGGAAAGGTAACCTCCAGATGAATCCAGCGATGCTGTTTTCTATCGGTTTGGTTTCTACCTTTATTACAGGTGGTTTAACTGGAATTATTTTAGGAGACAGTACGTTAGACATTAACGTACACGATACTTATTTTGTAGTAGCTCACTTCCACTTGGTAATGGGCATATCTGCTTTGTATGGTTTATTTGCAGGGGTATACCACTGGTTCCCTAAGATGTTCAACAAGATGATGGATAAAAACTTAGGTTATGTTCACTTCTGGTTAACTGCGATTGGAGCTTATGGAGTATTCTT
Organism: Nonlabens marinus S1-08; assembly: GCF_000831385.1. Taxonomy (NCBI): domain Bacteria; kingdom Pseudomonadati; phylum Bacteroidota; class Flavobacteriia; order Flavobacteriales; family Flavobacteriaceae; genus Nonlabens; species Nonlabens marinus. The sequence goes on from NZ_AP014548.1 coordinate 1,166,330, forward strand.
CCCTATGCATTTTGTGGGTATGGCTGGTCTTCCTAGAAGATATTATACCAATACCAACTTCCCTTATTTTGATGATTTAGCAGATACGAATTCCTTAATTACTTATTTCGCGATATTCACTGCAATAGCGCAGCTGGTATTCGCTTATAATTTTGTAAAGAGTATTTTCTTCGGTAAGAAAGCACCGTTGAATCCTTGGAAATCCAATACATTGGAATGGACAACTGGAGACAAACACATCCACGGTAACTGGGCAGGAGCGATCCCTCATGTATACAGATGGCCTTATGATTACAGCAAACTGAATGAGGATGAAGAATATGTTATTGCTGGGCAGGACTATGTACCGCAGCACATACCGCTACAGCCTAAGGAAGAGGAGATGAATCACTAGGATGTAAATCACTGATATTAAAAAAGGTGGAGCTCATGCTCCACCTTTTTTATTTAAATTTTAGTCTCATTCCTCAGATTAACAGTTTGAGAGAACTCTAGCTAGGAATAGGAGAACTATTTTCCTTACTGCTAATTACGCTTCTCCACGGGCTGGATAGCCTTCCTTTTCTACAAAATCAATTGCTCCCAGAATATCATCTAGTGCAGGTCGTGCAAAGGGCATGGTTTGTACTGATGAGGCGTACAATGTTCCATCTTTCTTGATCAAAAACATTCCTGGTTCAGAGAATAAGTCTGGCTCCTTGTCGCTGATACCTTTAGATAAGTACAGTCCCCATTCTTTAGCCTGTTCTTTGCTCAATTCATAAGCAACTGGAATACTACTGATGTCCCATTCGTCTCCTGTTTTCTTAGCACGCTCTTCTGTGTCCATACTTATGGCTACCACATTTATCCCACGATCTACAAATTTCTGAAGCTTGTCTTTCAGTGATTCTAGTTGTTTTTTACAAACTGGGCAATGGTAACCACGGTAAAACAGGATCATGGTATATTTTTCTGGATCTTGCTTTGACATGTCCCATTTGGTTCCATTAATCAGGTCTAGTTCTAGATGTGGTACTTTTTCTTGTGGTTTCATATTTTTATTTTCAATATAAATTTCAGATCCTGCTTATTTATTAAATTGAAGCTAATTAGCACAACGTTGATGGTTGAGTTCGCTTTCGCGAAAGCGAATATCCTACATCATCCCTGCAACACATCGATCCAATTCTTCTATCGACTATCTTTGAATTATGAATGAAAACCTTGAGGCCACAGGCGAAAACTTTTCTAGTGAAGAACGCGATATAGAACGTGCCTTAAGGCCGCTGTCCTTTGATGATTTTGCTGGACAGGATCAAATCTTGGAAAACTTAAAAGTTTTTGTTCAAGCCTCTAATCAGCGTGGAGATGCTTTAGATCACGCGTTGTTTCATGGACCTCCCGGGTTAGGTAAAACCACATTAGCACACATACTTGCAGCAGAATTAGGCGTAGGGATCAAAGTGACTTCTGGACCCGTTTTAGACAAGCCAGGTGATCTGGCTGGTTTGTTGACTAACCTAGATGAGCGAGATGTCCTATTTATTGATGAGATCCACCGTTTGAGCCCAATCGTTGAAGAATACTTGTATTCGGCAATGGAGGATTACAAGATCGATATCATGATAGAGACCGGTCCTAACGCACGAACGGTTCAAATCAATCTGGCACCATTTACCTTGATAGGTGCCACCACCAGAAGCGGATTACTTACAGCACCGATGCGAGCGCGTTTCGGTATATCCTCTAGATTACAATATTATTCTACAGAACTTTTATCAACCATTGTGACGCGAAGTTCTGAAATACTTCAGGTTGAGATAAATGAAGACGCTGCCATCGAGATCGCAGGACGCAGCCGTGGAACTCCTCGTATTGCCAATGCTTTGTTGCGCCGGGTGCGTGATTTTGCCCAAATCAAAGGAACTGGAAATATTGATTTGAGTATTGCTCAATTTTCATTGAAAGCATTGAATGTAGACGCACATGGACTGGATGAGATGGATAATAAAATATTGACCACCATTATCGATAAGTTTAAAGGCGGCCCAGTGGGGATCACCACGCTCTCCACCGCTGTATCAGAAAGTGCCGAAACTATTGAAGAGGTCTACGAACCCTTCTTGATCCAGCAAGGGTTTATCATTCGCACGCCTAGAGGTCGTGAGGTTACTGAGCATGCATACAAGCATTTGGGGCGCACGCCTAATGCAAGGATGGGTGGGCTTTTCGACCAAAACCAGTAATGCGCACCATACACAAAGTTTCCGCTTTTAGATTCCTTTCCAGATCCCGACAGATCTATAAAGACCCATTGCCTTTTCACAGAGAGAATTTTCAACGCTATGGGAACACCTTTAAAATCAGTCCAAAGCCTGGCTTGATGATTCATTTTACCTGCGATACAGAACTTACCCAGCACATTTTGCAAAAGAATCAGCGCAACTTTCACAAGTCTAGTCTACAAACAGATGATCTAGGCAAGTACATAGGTCACGGACTATTGACTGCAAACGGCGAGGAGTGGCGCAATAATCGCAAACTGGTTCAACCTGCTTTCTACAAAAAGCAGTTGGCTACTCTGGTCGATTCCATGGAGCAGGTGATTCAAAAAGAATTGAGCCGTATTCAGCCAGTAGTGGTCACTGATATCCACGATATTTTTAGCGATCTAGCGTTTAAGGTTGTAGCCCGCAGCTTGTTTTATCTGGAAGATATGGACGAGCGTATCAACAGGCTTCAACACATTACAGAGCAAGCCCAAAAAATGTTGATCAAAGAGCTGCGCTTGCCTTTTTTACAATGGTATTACGACCGCCGCTGGCTTTCTGGCGATTCCAGTATCGCGTATCATTTGGAACTAATCGATGAGGCGCGAGCGATTTTGCAAGACATCATCGACCATCGTCGTGCGGATACAAAAGAGTACGGTGACCTTCTCGATATGTTGCTGCAATCTACTTATGAAGATGGGTCGCATATGAGCGATAGGCAATTGATTGATGAGATATTGGTGTTGTTCATTGCAGGACATGAAACCACAGCCAATGTGTTGACTTTTGCCGCCCAACTCTTAGCTCAACATCCCGACAAAGCCAAAGCAGTTCAACAAGAGATCGCAAACCTTTCCTCGCAAGATTTGATGGAACAGCTCAAGGAACTGGAGTATACTAAACAGGTGCTTGAAGAAACCATGAGACTATACCCGCCAGCCTACGTGACAGATCGTGTGGCGGTGGCAGAAGATTCTTGCGGCGATATAGAAATACCTAAAGGCAGTATCTGGTTGATCTCCTTCTTTGAAATGCACCGCCGCAAGGATTTGTGGGAGCGACCTGACGATTTCCTGCCAGAACGTTTTGAGCCAGAATTGCGCAAATCCTATACGGATCACTATTTTCCATTTGGCGCGGGACCTCGCATGTGTATTGGGAATAATTTTGCGATGTTTGAAATGGCGTTGGTACTCAAAAATATTCTTGCCAATTATGACATTCAACCTGTAGGTAATTCTATTGAGTACCATCCATTGATCACATTGCGACCTAAAAATGCACGGGTTATCTTCACCGCTAGAAAGTAGCAGTTTGTGGGTGAAAAGTTCGCTTTCGCGAAAGCGAACTCCTTCCAGTCACATCAATTTTATCAAGGACTGTGCGATCTTAAAAAGATAGGAAACCCTTTAATCGCTACCTTTGTTCTAGCCTAAAAAGCAATTTATGAGCAGCAAGCCTAGTAGAAGGAGAGAAGCACTGGTTTATCACGCAAAACCTACACCTGGAAAGATCAAGGTGGTACCTACCAAAAAATACAGCAGTCAGCGCGACTTGTCGCTTGCCTACAGTCCAGGAGTGGCTGAACCTTGTCTTGAAATCGTTAAGGACCCAGCGAATGTCTATAAATACACTACTAAAGGAAATCTAGTTGCGGTCATTAGTAATGGTACCGCAGTTTTAGGATTAGGAGACATCGGCCCATTAGCCAGCAAGCCTGTCATGGAAGGTAAAGGCCTTCTCTTCAAGATTTTTGCAGATCTAGATTGTTTTGATATCGAGGTGGACACTAAGAATATAGAAGAGTTCATTGCTACAGTAAAGAATATCGCTCCCACTTTTGGAGGTATCAATCTAGAGGACATTAAAGCTCCAGAAGCGTTTGAAATTGAAAGAAGACTTAAAGAGGAACTGGACATTCCCGTCATGCATGACGATCAGCATGGTACGGCTATTATTTCTAGTGCAGCATTACTTAATGCGCTGGAACTGGCAGGTAAAAAAATCCAAGATGTGCAAATCGTAATTTCTGGGGCTGGTAGCGCTGCGATTTCTTGTACGTCCCTTTATGTGAAGTTAGGAGCGCGCAAGGAAAATATCATGATGTTTGATATTGATGGCTTGATTACTAAAAACAGAACGGATCTGGGTGAGATGCAAATGCAATTTGCTACAGATAAAGAGCCTATGTCACTAGCGCAAGCCATGGTTGGGTCTGATGTGTTCCTTGGGTTATCTGCTGGTAATATTGTAAGCCAGGAAATGGTGCAAAGCATGAATGCAGATCCTATCGTTTTTGCAATGGCCAATCCAACGCCAGAGATTGATTATGATCTTGCGATGGCAGCACGAGAGGATATTATTATGGCGACCGGTCGTAGCGACCACCCTAATCAGGTGAATAATGTGCTGGGCTTTCCGTTCATCTTTAGAGGGGCGATGGACGTACGTGCGACCATGATTAATGAAGAAATGAAACTGGCAGCAACGCATGCTATCGCTAACCTTGCCAAGGAACCGGTTCCAGAGCAAGTGAATATTGCATACGGAGAATTGAGGCTCAACTTCGGGAGGGATTATATTATTCCAAAGCCATTTGACCCACGATTGATCGCTACAATTCCGCCTGCTGTAGCGAGAGCAGCAATGGAGTCAGGAGTAGCGCAAGAACCTATTACGGATTGGGATAAATATGAAGAGCAGTTATTGAGCCGTATGGGCTCTGACAATAAGCTAGTCCGTTTGCTACTCAATCGTGCACGTATCAACCCTAAACGCATCGTTTTTGCTGAGGCAGATAACATTGACGTCTTAAAAGCGGCACAAATTGTCTTGGAAGAAGGAATCGGAACTCCGATCCTGCTAGGAAGAAAGGATGTGATTGAAGAAATGAAAAAAGAGCTGGAATTTGATGAGCCTTGCTTGATCATTGACCCTAAAACAGACGAGGAGTCTGCAAGACGAGATCGTTATGCCCACGAATTCTGGAAACTACGCCAGCGTAAAGGTGTTACAGAGTTTGACGCAGGAAAAACATTACGTCAGCGCAACTACTTTGCAGCGATGATGGTAAAAGTAGGAGATGCAGATGCACTGATTACAGGTGTGGCACAATCCTACCCGCGATCCGTTCGTCCTATGATGGAAATTATTGGGATGGCGCCAGGGGTAGAGAAAATTGCAACCACTAACTTAATGATCACAGATCGCGGACCACTATTCATTTCTGACACATCGATTAATATCAATCCAGACTCTTTAGCACTTGCCAAAATTGCTCAGATGACCGGTAAAACTGCAACCATGTTTGGTGTAGAGCCAGTGATAGCCATGATTTCTTATGCTAACTTTGGTTCTAGCAAGCATCCTCACGCAACTAAAGTGACTGATGCGGTAAAGTACTTGCATCAATATTACCCAAGCATTATAGTAGATGGAGAAATTCAAACCGACTTTGCGCTAAATGCAGAAATGCTTCAGCAAAAATTTCCATTCTCTAAGCTGGCGGGTAAAAAAGTCAATACACTAATCTTTCCTAATCTGGAAAGTAGCAATTCTACTTACAAATTACTGAAAGAATTACGTGGTATCGATTCTATTGGACCTATCATGATGGGAATGCAAAAGCCTTGTCACATACTCCAGCTAGGAGCTAGTGTGGACGAGATCGTTAACATGGCGGCAGTAGCTGTTATCGATGCCCAACAAAAAGAGAAAAAAGCTGCGCAACAGTCTCAAGCGAGCGTAAAGGCAGACTAATTAGAGTCTTAATTAAATAGCAAGGATGACGTCTATTAGTGGCGGCATCCTTGTTTTTATTTTGTTACATTTGGTCGATTGCAAATATCCTGTTAAATGATTGCTCAACTGCAAGGCCAGCTGGTCGAGAAGAATCTTACTGATGTCGTTATAGATTGCGCTGGTGTAGGCTATTTTGTAGAGATCTCTCTACATACCTATTCCCTTATACCGGACGGTGAACATATCAAATTATATACTTACTTACTAGTACGCGAGGATGCCCAGCGTCTTTTCGGTTTTGCTGAAAAAAGTGAGCGTGAGGTTTTTAAACTTTTGTTGACGGTTTCTGGTATAGGCGCTAATACCGCAAGAACCATGCTTTCCAGTCTAGATCCTTCCCAGATTGCACAAGCCATTGCAAATGGCGACGTGCGCACGATCCAGAGCGTAAAAGGAATTGGCGCTAAAACAGCCCAGCGCGTCATTCTAGATTTGAGAGATAAAATTTTGCAGGTTCTAGAAGATCCACAAATTTCAGTGCTGCCAAGCAATAGAGGCAGAGATGAGGCGTTATCTGCTTTGGAAACCTTAGGGTACGTACGTAAACAGGCTCAGAAAGTGGTTGATAAAATCCTTTCAGACCAGCCAGATGCGACTACAGAACAACTCATTAAGCAAGCACTTAAACAACTATAGGATTTGAGGCAAGATTATATCAATCTGATACGCAAGTATTTATATGTCGTAATGTGTTTAGTTGTTTTCGCTTTCGCGAAAGCGCAAGTACCATCCACCACACCGCAAGATTCAACTGAAACTGGATTTAAAGTAGGTAAACTCACCTTACCCGACCCGCCCAGCATTACCACACTTTACTTATACGATCCAGATTTAGATCGGTATATTTTTTCTAGCCGCTTTGCCCAGTACCGCATTCAATACCCATTTACCTTAACTCGAGAAGAGTATCAGCAAATGGTGATTAAAGAGCAAATACGTTCCTATTTTCAAGAAAAATCTGCCACACTAGCCGGTAAGACGGAAGCTGATAAAGAAAAGCAGAAAAATTTGCTTCCTAATTTCTATGTAGATTCTGATTTGTTTAATAGCATTTTTGGCGGGAGTGAGATTTCTATCATTCCTCAAGGAAACGTGGCGATTGATTTAGGACTTCTGTATAATAAAACAGATAACCCTAGTTTTTCCCCTAGGAACCGGCAGAACCTCACCTTTGATTTTAATCAGCGCATCAACCTGAGTTTGACGGGTACGGTAGGTACTCGACTGAATGTGAATGCGAACTATGATACGGAAGGCTCTTTTGACTTTCAGAATCAAATCAAACTGGACTATACACCTACGGAAGATGATATTTTACAAAGTATTGAAGTAGGTAACGTGAGCATGCCGCTCAACTCGCAGTTGATACGAGGAGCGCAAAGCCTTTTTGGGGTAAAGACGGAATTACAGTTTGGTAAAACCAGAATTACAAGTGTTTTCTCAGAGCAGCAATCAGAATCTAGGACCGTTCAGGCGGCTGGTGGTGCGACCATCAATGACTTCGATTTTTTCTCTTTAGATTATGATGAGAATAGGCACTTCTTTTTAGCCCATTATTTTAGAGATAACTATGATAAGACATTAGCTAACTATCCATTTCTCAATACTAATATTCAGATCACGAGAGCTGAGGTATGGATCACCAACCGAGGAAATCGAACACAAGATGTAAGAAACCTAGTAGCTATTCAAGATATAGGAGAATCAGATCCTTCTAATATAGGTCTAGATCAGGTTCCACCTGGATTTTTGAATGCGGCACCGGGTAGCTTTCCTAGCAATCGAAATAATGATTTTAACCCAGTAGCCATCAGCAATGGTGGTGAAACGATATTGAATCGACAGATACGTGACGTAGCTACGGTGGAACAAGGCTTTGGAAGTGCCCAAGTGAATGAGGGGTTTGACTATGTAGTGTTAGAAAATGCACGTCAATTAAATCCTAGTGAGTACAAATTAAACCCGCAATTGGGTTATATCTCTTTAAACCAACGTTTGAACAATGATGAAGTAGTCGCGGTAGCGTTTCAATATACAGTAGGCGGTCAGGTTTTTCAAGTAGGTGAGTTTGCAAATGATGGAGTTACAGCCACTGAGGTGAATCAAAACCAAGGCGCGACCCAGCAGGTGGTGACAAACCAGAATTTAGTGGTGAAATTATTGAAGAGTAATTTGACTAATGTTTCAGAACCTATCTGGGACTTGATGATGAAGAACATCTATAATCTGGGCGGTAGTCGTTTGTCTGCCGAAGATTTTAAACTGAACATCTTTTATCAATACCCACCAGAGCTCAATTATCTCACGGCTGCTCCTGGAACATTAGCTAATCCCGCTGTACCATTACCAGACGATGTCGATCAAACTACCTTACTTAGAGTTTTTAACCTTGACAACTTAAACCAGCAACTAGACCCGCAACCATCAGGCGACGGTTTCTTCGACTTTGTTCCAGAAATCACTATTGAACCAGAAACAGGCAGAATCATTTTCACCACAGTAGAGCCCTTTGGAGAACATTTGTTTGATGAATTGGACAACACTCCTGTAGGCGGAACAGAAAACTACAACGATCCTACTACATATAATGCAAATCAAGCTCAGTACGTTTATAGAGAAATGTATCGCACTACCAAGGCACAAGCTTTACAGAATACCGAAAAGAATAAATATTTAATTAGAGGAGAATACAAATCAAGCGGTCAACAAGGTATACCCATTGGTGGCTTCAATGTACCACGCGGTTCCGTTACGGTAAATGCTGGAGGAAGAACATTGCAGGAGGGTATTGATTATACAGTAGATTATGCCCGTGGTGTCGTGATCATATTAGATCAGGCTTTGTTAAATTCTAACGTTCCAATCCAAGTTTCTACTGAAAACAACTCGACTTTCAATCAGCAAACCAAACGATTTACGGGAATCAATGTAGAACATCAATTCAGTGAAGATTTAATAATAGGCGGTACGTTCCTAAACTTGAAAGAACGCCCCATTACTCAGAAGTCCACTTATGGAACAGAGCCTATAAACAACACCATAATAGGCGCTAACTTTTTGTACAATACAGAGCTTCCATTCCTTACCAGACTGGCTAACCGCCTTCCCAATATTGATACAGATGTAATGTCGAATCTTTCCCTACGAGGTGAGGCAGCTTACTTATTTCCAGGATCGCCTGATAGTGATAATTTCAACGGGCAAGCAGCTGCATATGTCGATGATTTTGAAGGGTCCCAGACGTCTATTGATATCTTGTCTCCACTCAGCTGGAATCTGGCAAGTACTCCTGTGGCATTTGAAGGAGCAGGAAGTCCTAATAACCCATTAGCATACAATTATAGCCGTGGGAGATTGGCCTGGTACACCATTGACCCCATATTTTATGGAAACCAACGTCCCACAGGAATCAGCGATGCTGATGTTTCCGACTATCGTACACGTCGCGTTTTTATCGATGAAATTTTTCCTCAAGTCGATATTCAGCAAGGTTTAACTCAGGTTATTAATACACTAGACTTATCCTTTTACCCAGATGAACGAGGTTCTTATAATTACAACCCGGCAGCTGCTGGAACTAATTTATTGCCTAATCCACAAAATAGCTGGGGTGGAATAACCAGAACCTTTTTGAGTACAGATTTTGAACAAACTAATGTAGAGTACGTTCAATTTTGGGTAATGGACCCATTCTTATACGATCCAGCAAATGATGGGGGTACGATTTCTTTGAACTTAGGAAGCATCTCTGAAGATATTTTAAAGGACAATCGCAAGCAGTATGAGAATGGACTGCCGGAGGATGGCGGCACAGATCTTACAGTTCCCACAGCTTTTGGAAAAGTACCTTTGAATCAATCGCTGATCTATGCGTTTGATACTGAAGGTCAAGAGCGCATCAATCAGGATATAGGTCTGGATGGTTATAGCGATGCTGAGGAAGTTCGTGACTTTCCGCAATTCGGCCCAGAGGATCCAGCAGCAGATAATTATGAATATTACCTCGCTGCCACAGGAGATGTGTTGGAAAGATACAAGCGCTATAACAATACAGAGGGAAACTCACCTACCCAAGTCACTCAAACCAATCGCGGTTCTACTACGTTACCAGATGTGGAAGACATCAACAGGGACAATACCATGAATACGATCGATAGCTATTTTGAATATGATATCGATGTCTATCCTGGAATGGATGTAGATAACAATCCATACATCAATGACTCAAGGTTAGTGAACACGACCTTGCCTAATGGTTCAACCATTGAAACTCGCTGGGTACAATTCCGTGTACCATTGAATGACCCAACTCGGGAGGCGATTGGTGGAATCAATGATTTCAGGGCTATACGATTCATGAGAATGTATTTGTCAGATTTTGAGGTGGATACGTTTTTGCGTTTTGGTGCTATGGATTTGGTACGAGGCGATTACCGTCGTTTCACGGCATCGCTAGATCCTAATGATCCTAATGTAGACGACGATGCTACGACTTTTGAAGTACAAGCGGTGAATATTGAAACTAATGATGCTCGTACTCCCATACCGTACCGTTTACCTCCTGGAGTAATAAGAGAAGAGCTACGCACTCAAAATCAAAACATACGTCAAAACGAGCAATCTCTTTCCTTGCGAGTAGAAGATCTAGAAGCATTTGATAGAAGAGCGGTATTTAAAAATATTCGTATTGATATGCGTCAATATGAAAACTTGCAAATGTTTGTGCATGCAGAGTCTCTGGTAAACGATACTCCATTAAATGATGGAGAATTGGAAGCCTTTATTCGTATAGGTGTTGATTTTACAAACAATTATTATGAAGTAAGAATACCACTTACCACAACTCCATTTGGAACCACCATACCATCAGAAATTTGGCCAGCGGCAAATGAGTTTGATATCGACCTTTCCTTGTTACAAGAAATCAAGTCAAGGGTGTTGAGTGATCCAACTCTCATAAATAGTGAAGTTAATTTCTTCAATCAAGCAGATTTAGAACCTGATTCTGCAGGAGAGCCTAACCAGCAGATTTATGGAATTAAAGGGAATCCAAATTTTGGCGACGTTAGAGCAATAATGCTAGGAGTTCGCAATAGCGGGAAATCAACAATTGGTGGCGAAGTTTGGTTCAATGAGTTGCGACTTTCAGGGCTTAAAAATCAAGGAGGCTATGCGGCCGTCATGAATCTTGACGCAAACGTGGCTGACTTTGCTACGATCAGCGCTAATGGTAGAAGAAGCACGGTAGGTTTTGGAGCAATAGAGCAAGGACCTAATGAGCGCAGCCGTGAAGACGTCACACAATACGATGTAACCACAAGTATAGGAGTGGGTCAGCTATTCCCTAAGAAATGGGGGTTAAATATTCCTTTTTCGTATAGAATTGAAGAGGAAACAGTAACACCACAATTTGATCCACAATTTGAGGATATTGAGTTAGATACCCGACTTGCAAATGCAACTAGCGATGAAGAGCGCGATGCCATACAGGAACAGTCAGAAGATTATACTAGACGTCAAAGTATCAACTTAATTGGAGTAGGGAAGGATCGTACAGGCGATAGTAAACCCATGCCCTACGATATCGAAAACTTTATTTTTTCAGGATCGTACAATCAAACAGACCAGCGCAATTTTGAGATTGAGCAATTTAAAAATCAAGCGGTGAATGTAAATGCAACTTACAATTATGCATTTCCAGAATTTAAAGTAGAGCCCTTTAAAGAGGCGGACACTACCCTTGCGGGAGATTATTTGAAGTTTATTCGAGACATCAATTTTAACCTGTTGCCTAATAATTTTACAGCTAGCGGGTCTATAGTTAGACAATTCAATAAGCAAACTTTCCGTGATTTACAGTTGGACACTAATCCTGTAGATTTAGATGGTGACGGGATTCCTGACGCCCAAAACATTGCCATTGCACCGCTTACAAATCGCAACTTTACTTTAGGGAATAGATACGCTATTACATGGGACTTGACCCAGTCGCTCAATTTGAACATTTCTGCAAACAACGACCGGATTGTACGCAGTTACATAGATAATGAGACGAACACTATTGATGAGAATTATACGCTCTGGAGCAATTTCTTGGATGAAGGAATTCCAGATTCCCATACACAACAGTTTAAAGCGACTTATCAAGTACCCTTCAGTAAGCTGCCTTTTCTCGCTTTCGCGAAAGCGACATATACCTACACCGCAGACTTTAATTGGCAACGTAATTCCCAGCAATTCCAGCAATTAGAAGGAATTCCGAATTTAGGAAACAGTGTGCAAAACGCCAACACGCATCGTATTAATGGGAATTTAGATCTAGACAAGTTGTACAAATACGTAGGTTTAGAAAAGAAAAAATTTGGAGCTGCAGCACGCAAGGATGCCCAGCAAAGATCAAGAAGTACTTCTAGAAGTAGACTTCCTAGAGCAAATCAAGAAAGCGGCAATCTTGCTGAGGTAGAAAAGAAAGAGGACATCAATATTCCTAAAGAAAATTTTGCCAATAAGACATACAACACTGTAGTCGGAGTTTTAACATCAATAAAGCGGGCCACAATCAATTACGAGGAAAATAATGGGACATATCTTCCTGGATATACCCCTAGCGTTGGGTTTATAGGAACATTTAGACCTACAACAGCTTTTACATTTGGTAGTCAGGCAGAGGTTCGTGATTTTGCAGCCCGACAAGGTTGGTTGACATTGTACCAAGATTTTAACGAACAATACTTTGAAACTGAACGTAAGGAACTTTCCGTGAATTTCAATGTGGATCTACTTCCTGACCTTAAGATTGATATCATTACTAATAGAGAATATCAAGAAACCTTTACTGAAAACTATAGAATAAATCCAGATGATTTGTCTTACCAGTCACTGACTCCGCAGACTTTTGGAAACTTCAGTATTTCAACGATCATGATAGGGACAGCTTTTAATCCAAGTTCCATCGATAATTCTCAGGTGTTCAATAATTTTAGAACGTATCGTCTGGATGTAGCAAATCGACTGGCTCGTGACTTCTATGGAGGTAATAATTTCTCCAGGGACGAGAACGGCTACCCTAATGGATTCAGTCGTAACAGTCAAACAGTATTACTTCCCGCCTTTTTGGCCGCCTATGAAGGTCGCAATCCAGACGACCAGCGCAAGAGTGCCTTCAAAGATATTCCACTTCCTAACTGGGATGTGAAGTATACAGGTTTGATGAAATTAAAATGGTTCCAGAAGCGATTCAAACGATTCTCTTTACAGCATGGCTATCGATCTGCCTACACTATTAATAGGTTCCAAACTAATTTAGACTTTGTAGATGGAAATGGTGGATTGAGTTACGAGCAACAAAATAGACAGGCCTTGAATCAAAACGGTGACTTTAAACCTCAAGACTTATTCTTTAATATCTATTTAGAAGAACGATTTACACCATTAATTAAAGTGGATTTTGAAATGAAAAACTCGCTATCCATTTCAGCAGAGTTGAAGAAAGATCGTGCTGTATCGTTGAGTTTTGACAATAATCTATTAGCTGAAATTAGCGGTAATGAATTGGTATTAGGAGTAGGATACAGAATTAAAGATGTACCATTCCGTACTAACTTTAGTGGGCGCAGCCAGGTAATAAAGAGCGATTTGAACTTGAGACTTGATGGGTCAGTGAGAGATAATGTGACAATTATTCGATATCTAGATCTAGAAAATAGTCAGGCTACGGCTGGACAAACGATTTATGGTGCAAAGTTCACGGCAGAGTATGCGTTGAGTAGAGCATTCCAAGCCCTGTTTTACTACGATCATTCGTTCTCTAAATTTGCCATTTCTACCGCGTTCCCACAAACGACGATTCGCAGTGGAGTTACATTAAGATATACCTTTGGTAATTAATGTCGCAAGGCTTAACAAATCCATCGTTATTTTCTAAATTTACCAGCTTTTAAAACACACTATGAATATTCCTGCAGAATTAAAATATACTAAGGATCACGAATGGATCAAAATTGAAGGTGATACCGCCACAGTAGGTATTACTGACTTTGCTCAAGGCGAGTTGGGTGATATCGTTTATGTTGAGGTAGAAACGGTGGACGAAACATTAGATCAAGAAGAAGTTTTTGGAACCGTGGAAGCTGTAAAAACAGTTTCTGACTTGTTTTTACCATTGGCAGGTGAAATCATCGAGTTCAATGAAAAGCTGGAGGACGAACCAGAATTGGTGAATTCAGACCCTTATGGTGATGGCTGGATGATCAAGATCAAATTCAGTGACGCCTCTCAAATAGATGGTTTGTTATCAGCAGATGCTTATAAGGATTTGGTAGCTTAAATGCAAAAACTGCTCTATTGGTTAGCTCCTTTCTATACGCTATTAGTAGCGTATGGATCTCTAGCTGATAGTCCTCCTTTGCCCAACATTCAGCTTACTAATATTGATAAAGTATACCATGCGTTAGGGTATATGGTAATGTTTTTCCTTTGGTATTTATTTTTTTATCACCGGTTTTTAGAAAAGCAAACCCATTTTGAATACTCACTGCGTACCATACTTTCCAGTTGGTCCTCAACAATAGCTATCGCTGCAGCCTTCTTTTCATTGATTATAGGTGGGTTGATCGAATTAGGGCAAGGCTATTTTTCAGAGTACCGCAGTATGGATGTTTATGATATGATGGCGAATACGGTTGGCATTATAATTGCAGCATTATTGGTATATTCGGCATCTAATTTATTTTACAGGAGTTAATGAAATTTATCTTTCATTTGATCTAGTATTTATATATTTTTAGCCTTTAAAGAAATCCTATTATGGAAGTAAAAAAATCAGAGAACGCAGATTTACGTAAGAACATTACGATCTACGCCCTAATGGGCCTAGCGTTTATGTTGTTGCTGTCTTGGCAAGGTTTGGAGTACGAATCTAAAGAGGTAGAAACACAAGAAGTGTATGAAGAAGTAGTCTTAGCTCCTATTGAGGAAGATATTCCAATTACTCAAATGTTGAACACACCACCGCCACCACCACCACCGCCACCAGCACCAGAGGTGATCAAAGTTGTTGAAGATGAAGTAGAGATTGAAGAGGTAATTATTCAAGATACTGAAACTGATGAGCAGGAAGAGATCGTAGAGGTAGAAGCAGTAAGTGAAGAGGTAGGTGTAGTTGAAACTATTGCAGATGTACCTTTTGCGATTATTGAGAATGTGCCGATTTACCCAGGATGTGAAGGAGAGAACAACAATGCAGACCGTAAAAAGTGTATGCAAGAAAAGATCACCAGATTCGTTAACAAAAATTTCAACACGGGTCTTGCTAACGAGATAGGTCTTACAGGTAAGCAAACTATCAGTGTTCAGTTTAAAATTGATAAATCTGGAAATATAACAGGAATTCAATCTAGAGCTAAGGATCCTAAATTACAGGCAGAGGCTGCTCGAGTAATAAATAAGCTTCCTAAAATGACTCCAGGTAAGCAACGTGGTAAGCCAGTAGGTGTAATCTATGGACTGCCTATTATCTTTGAAGTACAAGATTAAATTTAAGTTATTAGTGTATCTAAACCGCTCCATAATAATGGAGCGGTTTTTTTATGGTATGTTTCTTGAGAATGGTTTTACATAACATAAAACCATTCATTATGAGAAATCTCAACTTCAAAAGCGGTGCTGCAACATCCGCTAGAGACATGAGAGCCGATAAGAAATCGGTCAATGTCAAGGTCAACCCTTTTATTAATTTCCTTTTAGGAATCATCGCTGCTTTATTAGTAGCCTTCGTGATTATTGAGTTGCAAACTCCAATAACAGAAAGTACCTATACCGCAACATTTAAGGAGTCCATGGCTATGGAAGTCAATATGGATCGATTTACTATCGAAAAACCACAACCTCAAAAACTAGTTGCTAAGCCAAAGACAAAAGCACCCACAGCACCCGTAAAAAAGGTGGATATGAACAAAGCTCCGGTAATTCTTGATAATCAGGAACCAGACCCAGTAGATACTGAACCCGCTACCTCAATAGATCAACCGGTAACCAGCGATCCTGCGGCAAGCGCACCTGAAAAGCCATCCGCGCCAGCCCAGCCAGTAAATTACAATTTACTTGCGGTATCTGAGGTTCCTTTGTTTCCTGGTTGTAGTGAGAGCCTTGATAAAGACGAGCGTATTTCATGTCTCAATGAGAAAATGGCTCGATACGTACAACGTAAATTTGATACAGCTTTAGCAAATGAAGTTCAAGGAAAAGATTTAGTCACTATTACTGTGGTCTTTACTATTGGAACTGATGGTAGTCCTAAGGATATACAAGTAAGAGCTCCCAATGCTGCATTGGAAAAAGAAGCTCGTAGACTCATCTCTGGTCTTCCTAAAATGAAACCAGGGAAGTATAATGGAGCAGCAGTAAATACTACCTATGCATTGCCTATACGTTTTAGGATTCAGTAATTGCAACACACTTTATAAAATGCCCATGACAATGTCATGGGCATTTTTGCGTTCCACCTTCTAAATCAAGTATATTTAGCCCAGATTACCCAACATCTATGAGATTGAAGTTCCTCGCCATGATGGCGCTATTCAGTAGTTTACTCAGTGCTGCCCAGACTGATGTAGAACAATACCCCCAATTCCCTGCTTGTGCTGGAGCTAACGATGCCGTATTGAGATCTTGTTTCTATGATCAACTTTATGCAGAGTTGTATCAGGCCTATCAACAGCCTAAAAGTATGGAAACCAGTACTCAAGCGACACTAAGATTTGAGGTAAATAAAGAAGGTCAATTTATACCCGTTTTAGTAGATGCTCGAACTACAGATATTAAAACCGCTTTAAATACAGCGCTGGATCAATTGCCTGTAATTGAACCAGCTACCTATTATGGTTCCCCCACGTTCATGCAATTTATTGTGAGCTTTCAGGTACCTATGGTGGAAGGTGGTTCATTCATGCAACTGGCTGAAAGCGAAGAGATAACTTCTAATTCAACATCAAATAATGAAATAGAGCTCGCTTTCGCGAAAGCGAACGACGATTACAGCACTATTGCATCACAGGATTACAACAGTCAAGAGTTGAGGTCGAACGCCATCATTCCATTCTCTTACCAGAGATACCACCGTTATGAAGCAGCCATGAATAGAGTAGGAAGCAATGCGCACACTGCAGTAAAGCCTTATACTTTTGATTATGTGGGAGAATATTTTGATCTAGAAAAAGAGCGCTCCAACTTATTGAAGGATGCGAGTAGTTGGTTTGGGCGCAAGTTGTGGAACGAACACTTTTTTGAAGTCGCAGGTAAGGATTATTGGTTTGTGATTGATCCAGGCGTTGACCTGCAGTTGGGAAAAGATACTGGCGAGAACGTGAATACGTTTAATAATACGCGACTGGTTGCGGTTAATGGAGGTATAGGTAAGCAATTGACCTTTGGCGCTACCATTCAAGAATCTCAAGGAAGGTTCGCGGAATACTTCAACCGAGAAATAACCCAGCGAGCTCCAGATGGAGGCAATCCAGGAGTCGTCCCTGGACGTGGTATTGCAGAGGATGGAGGTGAGAATATTTATGATTATCCAGTAGCCACAGGTTATATCAATTACAAGCCCAGTAAATACTTCAATTTACAACTAGGGCATGGACAACATTTTATAGGTGATGGGTACCGGTCGCTTGTATTGAGTGACAATTCCCAGCCGTTTCCTTATGTAAAGGTGAACGCAAAATTTTGGAAGCTAGATTATACAGTACTTTATACGTCACTTAGAGATGTAAGATCTGAGGTTACTGCAGATGACTCCTTCCGTACTAAATATATGGCGCATCATTATTTAAGCTGGAACGCAACAAAACGTTTGAGTCTTGGTTTTTTCGAGAGCGTTTTGTGGCAAGATGACAACGGCCGTGGGTTTGATTTCAATTATTTAAACCCAGTGATTTTTTACCAGACGATAGAGTTAGAGACAGGTTCTCGCGGCGGGAATGCTCTTTTAGGAATTACCGCTAAGTATAAAATGCGTGATAATGTAACGGCCTATGGACAATTGGTATTAGACGAATTCTCAAGTAGTTCAGTAATTAGTGGAGATGGGAGTTATCAGAATAAAAGCGCCTACCAATTAGGGGTAAAGTATCAAAATGCCTTAGGAGTACCTAACCTAATGCTACAAGCAGAATACAATAGAGTCCGGCCATATACTTACAGCCATAACACAGTGGTGTTGAATTATGGAAATACCAATCAAGCACTGGCGCATCCTTGGGGAGCGAGTTTTTATGAAGCCATTTTAATCGCGAGATACACTAAAGACCGTTGGTATGGAATCGCTAAAGGTATCACAGGCAAGCGAGGTTTTGACATCCTTACCAATGGAGATACTGCCTATTATGGAGGGAATATTTATAGAACAGAGGACAACCGCATAGCAGATAATGGTAATACCATAGCTCAAGGGAATACCGCACCGTTCTTTTATGGGGAATTAGAAGCGGGTTATCTGATCAACCCAGCCAGTAATTTAAAAATCTACGGACAATTCATTTACAGGAATATTTCTCCTGAGTTTGATAATGCCGTGGTTCAAGAGGCAACTACCACCTGGTTTAATTTTGGAATACGGACAGATCTCATGAATTGGGGATTTGATAGATAGGGTACCTCTAGTTTTAAGACGAGCTTATCAGATCAATCTTAGGTATTGATTTAATTTTAAAGCTCAATAAATTTCAAAATGATAGGATATTATATCATCGCAGGACTGATTTTTTTAATCAGTGCTTTTGTGAGCAACAGGCTCAAATCAAAATTTAAAAAGTATTCTCAGGTCCATCTCAAAAATGGGTTGACCGGCGCACAAATTGCAGAAAAGATGCTCAGTGATCACGGCATTCACGACGTCAAAATAATTTCAGTGCAGGGTCAGTTGACAGATCATTACAATCCAGCCAATAAAACAGTGAATCTAAGCGATCCAGTCTATTCTATGCGCAATGCGGCGGCTGCTGCCGTCGCAGCCCATGAGGTAGGGCATGCAGTACAACATGCCACTGCTTACTCTTGGTTAAGTATGCGCTCAAACTTAGTACCTCTAGTAAGCATCGCTTCAAAATACTCACAATGGGTACTGATAGGTGGACTTGCGCTGGCGGCCAGTACTGCTTTTGGGAACTACATTCTACTCTTAGGAATCATTATGTATGGTATGGGAACTTTATTTGCATTTATTACATTGCCCGTAGAGTATGATGCCAGTAATCGAGCGCTTGCCTGGTTAGAAAAAGAGCAAATGCTAACTCCTGAAGAACATGCAGGAGCTGAAGACTCTTTAAAATGGGCTGCCAGAACCTATTTAGTTGCCGCAATAGGCTCCTTAGCGACCTTACTGTATTTCCTTTCCATCTTTTTAAGAAGACGCTAGCGGTGCAGCGCGTTGTAGCCTAGATATTTTGTTTCGCTTTCGCGAAAGCGAATACCATAAGTCTCCAGCTCTTCTAGAATAGGTTGGTATACTTCCTTCATAATAGGAATTTGTACCCCATAGGTTTTTATTTCCCCATTTAGAATGCGCAGTGCAGCCATTCCTACTGGCAACCCTACGGTTTTGGCCATTGCGGTTTGCTTGTCACCGTCGCCTAGACAGACCATGGTGCTGTCTATTTGTTTTTTCTCTCCGTTGACATCGTACCCAAATTTATGGTACATCACTATCATGTCCTTTTCACCAGGCTCTAAAGTCCATTTATCTTCGAGAATCTTTTGAAGTGCCTGTGCTGGAGTAGCATTTTTAATCCCGATCTTTTTCTCATCGTTAAATAAATCCAGTTCCAGAAGTTTGTTCCACATGATGTCATCTTGATCAATTCTTAACTCCAGACGCATTTTCAGCTCTACACTATCCGTAGGCGAGTAGGGAAGAAAGCTATTAACAAACTCTCTATAACTCATGTGTTCAGAATCGTCCATCTGGTAGGTGTCATCTGTCATTCCCAGTTGGACAAACATATTCCAGGCTTTACTAAAGCCTACCCTTCGCATCGTACCACGATATAGTGTCAGGACATTTTCTAGACCATAAACTTCCATGTATTTGAGGCTGTCTCTATTTGCCAGCGCTTCAAACCTGCCATACCCTTCCACATCTAAAAATTCTGTCCTACGGAACAAACGGTGATAAGGGATGTATTTAAATTTTCCTTCTTGTATAAACTTTGCTGCACCACCTTGGCCGGCGGTCACCACATTTCTAGGATTCCATGTAAATTTATAATTCCATAAGTTGTCATCATTTTCAGGAGCTACAAGCCCACCAGTAAAGGATTCAAAAAGAATGACTTTACCACCGTCCTCCCTTATACGGTCAATGATTTGCATGGCGCTCATGTGATCCACTCCTGGATCCACGCCTATCTCGTTCATAAAAACAAGTTGCTTTTCTTTTACCTGGGTATCTAGCTCTTGCATCTCAGGACTTACATAACTTGCGGTCACTAGGTTTTTTCCTAAAGAAACACAGTCTCTAGCAACTTCAATATGAAATCTTGCGGGCAACATTGAAATTACGATATCCGCTTTTTTAAGTTGCTCCACTCTATCCGCTTTATTAAAGACATCTAAAGTAATCGCCTTTGCGTTAGGACGTCCATCACAAAGCCTCAATGCTGGAGCGATTTCTTTGTCGGCAATGGTAAGTTGTAATTTCTCTTCTTCTGATTTGTTTAGAAGGTAGTCTACTAATACTCCTGTAGATTTCCCAGCACCTATAATCAGTATGTGTCGCATGTGTGTCGTAATTTTAGTCCAAGGTAAAATTCTCTGAAAGATAAATAGGTGATATGGAAAAGAAGTTATTAATGACTGGCAGTATACTAATGTTGATTGCTGTGATTCTAGGTGCCATGGCGGCACATACATTAGAAAATTATCTCAATATCGATCAAATGAACAGTTTTCAAACTGGGGTTCGATATCAAATATATCATGCATTGGTAATGCTTATTATTTCTCAAGTCAATTTGCTTTCATCTCATTCAAAAAAAGTGCTTTGGATTCTTTTTCTTGCTGGGACAATTCTTTTTTCTTTTAGCATTTATTTGTTATCTACTACAGCAATAACGAGTTTAGATTTCCGTTTTTTAGGTCCAATTACTCCTATTGGCGGGCTGTTGCTTATTTCTGGATGGATATACGGCATTATCAAAATATCCTTATTTAAAGGCTAGAATAATTGGTAAACAGCGTATAACATGTATATTTTTGCAGGACAACTTGAATTACAACAAAATTATGAGTTCAAAAGCTTTAAAAGCGCAATCGATTTCGTTAGATCAATACGGAATCAAAAATTCAAAAATCAATTACCAATTATCTCCTGAGAGTTTACAGGATTTGACGGTCAGCTCCTTCGGAGGAAAAGAAACCGCAAATGGTACTCTCGCAGTTCATACTGGAGAGTTTACAGGTAGATCTCCACTCGATCGATTCATCGTCAAAGATTCGATTACTGAGAATGAAGTATGGTGGGGAAACATCAACATTCCCTTCAACAAAAAGGATTTTGATAATTTGTTAGTACGAGTTACAGAATACCTAGACGGTAAAGAGTTATTTGTACGGGATGCTTATGCTTGTGCGCATAAAGATTATCGCTTAAATTTAAGAGTGATCAACGAGTACCCATGGTCGAACATGTTTGCTTACAATATGTTTTTACGACCGTCAGAGGAGGAGTTACAATCTTTTGATCCAGAATGGACTATTATCAATGCTCCAGGATTCATGGCAGATCCTAAAATAGATCGCACGAGACAACACAATTTTGCCATTCTTAACTTCACGGATAAGATCGCTTTGATAGGTGGAACTGGTTATACAGGTGAGATAAAGAAAGGGATTTTTAGTGCCTTGAATTTTATCTTACCGGTGGATAAGAACACACTACCTATGCACTGCAGCGCAAACGTGGGTAAAGATGGAAATACAGCTATCTTTTTTGGTTTGAGTGGTACCGGTAAAACAACCCTTTCTACAGATCCCGAGAGAGAATTGATAGGTGACGACGAGCACGGCTGGACAGCAAATGATGAGATCTTCAATTTTGAAGGCGGTTGTTATGCAAAAGTGATCAACTTAAGTGAAGAACAAGAGCCTGAAATATTTAATGCCATCAAGCCTGGTGCCATACTAGAAAATGTAGTCTTAAAGGAAGATAAGACCGTTGACTTTGAAGATATCAGTATTACTCAGAATACAAGAGTAAGTTATCCTATTTATCATATCGATAATATCAAGGAGCCATCAATCGGAAAGAACCCTAAAAATATTTTCTTTCTTACCGCAGACGCCTTCGGTGTGTTGCCTCCTATTTCTAAATTAACACCAGGACAAGCCGCGTATCACTTTATCAGCGGATATACAGCCAAAGTCGCAGGTACAGAGGCTGGTGTAACTGAGCCGGTTCCTAGTTTTTCCGCTTGTTTTGGAGCACCATTTATGCCATTGCACCCAGTGAAGTATGCAGAGATGTTAAGCCAAAAAATGCGAGATGCTGGAGTGACTGTTTGGTTAGTCAATACTGGATGGACCGGCGGGCCTTATGGCGTTGGAAAGCGCATGCCATTGAAGCATACTAGAGCGATGATTGCTGCTGCATTGGATGGTTCATTAGAGGCTGCTAATAAAGATAATTTTCATGTGCACTCCATGTTTGGTGTGCAACAGCCGCGTACTTGTCCTAATGTGCCGACTGAGGTATTGAGTCCACGTAAATCTTGGAATAACGACAAGGGATATTACGAGACGGCTAATAAATTGACCACATTCTTCCGGGAGAACTTCAAGAAGTATGAAGGTCAAGCAACACCAGAAATTTTGGCTGGTGGCCCGTTGAAATAAGACTATTTATTTTAAATGAAGAACGTCCCGAATAATTCGGGACGTTTTTGTTTATAGAGAAGTTCGCTTTCGCGAAAGCGAACTAATTTTACTCTCCTAAGGACTTAATGTAGTTTTCAATTGCCATGGTCATCGATGGAGACTCAGGCGTGGGCGCTTGTATGTCAATTCTCAATCCCATTTCTTTTGCGGTTTGACTGGTGGTATTACCGTAAACTGCAATTCTGGTTTCGTTTTGAACAAAGTCCGGGAAATTTTGAAATAGGGATTCAATCCCACTAGGACTAAAGAACACAAGCACATCGTATTTCACGTCAGCTAGGTCAGATAAGTCACTGATCACTGTCCTGAAGAAAGTGGCAATTTTCCATTTGATACCTAGACTGTCCAGCTCCTCAGGAACTAGATCTTTCAATTTATCTGTACTAGGTAATAAGAAGCTCTCGTTCTTATGCTTTTTGATAAGCGGTATCAGCTCAGGAAAAGTTCTTTTCCCTACATATATTTTACGTTTTCTGTAAACCACATATTTTTGCAGGTAGTAGGCTACCGCTTCGCTTTGGCAAAAATATTTTAGCGTATCTGGGATTTTGAATCGCATCTCCTCTGCAACTCTAAAAAAGTGGTCTACACTATTACGACTGGTCAGGATGATGGCAGTGTACTTTGTTAAATCTACTTTCTGCTCGCGCACTTCTTTAGCAGGTACACCTTCCACATGAATAAAGGAGCGGAAATCTATCTTTACCTTTGTCCGATCTACCAGACTTTGGTAAGGTGAATTTTCCATTTTAGGTTCAGGTTGGGAAACTAAAATCGTTTTCACTTTCATACAGTAGTTTTCTTTGTGGTGTAAGGCCTCACACGATAAAATACTTATACAAAAGCAAATAAGGTGCGATTTCCAGCGTGCAAAGATATAAAATAAAATAGAATAGTGAGACTCCTAACGACTTTCGATGGCTGTAAATCAGGATTAAATGATATAGAAAAAACAAACCGAGGGTAGCGATGCAGATACCATAGATAATATCGTGTTTATTCGGAATAACATAGAAGATAATCGCGTTTACCACTAAAAATGTAATGCTAAATGCAGCACGGTATAAATTACGGTGGTGATCTATGGTTAAAATAATCGGATCAAAATCACCAATGGTCGCAACCAGCTTTGATAAATAATGCCGGAAAAGCAAAAATGCCGCTATTGTGGTCAGTAGGAGTAAAAAATCTGTGAATCCGGCTTCAGTGCTGCCAGTTATCATATATAACTTGAAAGCCATAAGAGAAATCCCTATGGTGTAAAGAATAATTCCTGTTTGTTGCAGCAAATAGTAATTGTCGATCCGGTCGTCCCTAGTTATTTTGATAAACCTTGTGCTGGAATAGACGCTCAGAAACTCTGTAAAGGAGACACTAGAGAGTTGTCGGACCACAGCAAGGGCAAGCAAACTAGAAAACAGAATGATACTGATCCAGTCCCAAGATTCCGCAATGCGATTGATAGCTTCCATGGCGTGGTAAAAATAAGCGGATTTAACGAACCCTTGAGAGCTCAGACCATTAATTCCTTATTTTTGTGGGCTGCATGGATAACACATTAGTCATTATTCCTACCTATAAGGAAAGCGAGAATATCACGTTGATGATAGATACTGTGCTGGGCGATTACCCAGACATTCATTTGTTAGTTGTGGATGACAATTCGCCGGATGGAACAGGTAATCAAGTGACTGAGAAGATGCAGGAGTATCCTGAGCGATTGTTTTTAGAAACACGCCTCAAAAAGCAAGGCCTGGGAACAGCGTACATCCATGGATTCAAATGGGCGCTTAAAAAGCAGTATGAGTACGTTTTTGAAATGGATGCTGATTTTTCACATAATCCTAAGGATATTCAACTTTTGTATGAGGCCTGCAGCCTCCATGGTGCAGATCTTGCTATAGGCAGTCGCTATGTGCGTGGTGTGAATGTCGTGAACTGGCCTATGTCTAGGGTATTGTTGTCCTACGTGGCTTCAAAATATGTGAGATTGATCACAAGGATGGATATCCACGATACCACCGCAGGTTTTAAATGTTATAGGGTATCGCTTTTGCGAAAGCTGGATCTGGACAAAATTAAGTTTGTAGGTTATGCGTTCCAGATAGAAATGAAGTTTAAAGCCTACTTATTGAAGGCCAAAATAATTGAAGTGCCTGTCATCTTTACTGATAGGTCTAGAGGACAGTCTAAAATGAGTAGCGGTATTATAAATGAAGCCGTTACTGGAATATTGAGTATGAAATTGAAGAGCCTGTTCGGCAGGTTGGAGCTATGAGAAAAACATTAATTAAAAATGCCCGTATTGTCACTGATATGAAAGTCACTAATGGTGATATTTATATAGAAGGCGATACCATAATAGAAGTTGCTGACAGCATAAGTGCTAAAAGCGGCGACACCACCATCATTGATGCAGAAGGGAAGTATGTTCTTCCAGGAGTGATTGATGATCAGGTTCACTTTAGAGAACCAGGATTAACTCATAAAGGCGACATCGCGTCAGAAAGTGCGGCGGCAGTTGCCGGTGGAATTACCTCATTCATGGAGATGCCGAATACTTCACCACAAACAACGACGATAGAAGAGTGGGAAAATAAAATGGCGATTGCGGCAAAAGACAGTCATGCCAACTATGCTTTTATGTTCGGTGGGACTAATGATAATCTAGAGGAGGTTTTAAAAGTTGATACTTCTAGAGTGCCAGCCTTAAAGTTGTTTTTAGGTTCGTCGACTGGAAATATGCTTGTAGATGATAAGGAAGTGCTCAAAAATATTTTTTCAAATGTCAAAATGCGCATTGCCTTGCATTGTGAAGATGAGGATACGATTAAAACTAATTTGCAGAAAGCTATTGAGAAATACGGTGATGACATTCCCTTTGATCAGCATCCCGTAATTCGTAATGTAGACGCATGTTATAAAAGCAGCTCTAGCGCGATTGAGCTGGCTAAAAAAACTGGCGCTCGTATTCATGTGTTTCACTTATCTACCGGAAAAGAAACCGCATTATTCGACAAGAAAACGGCGTTGAAAGACAAGCAAATTACATCAGAAGTTTGCATCCATCACCTGTGGTTTACTGATGAAGATTATGCTAAAAAAGGATCTCATATCAAATGGAATCCAGCAGTCAAATCAGCTGAGGATAAGGAGCAGTTGTGGAAAGCGCTATTAGATGATAGAATTGATGTGATCGCTACAGACCATGCCCCACATACAATTGAGGAGAAAAGTAATTCATACCTCAGTGCTCCTAGTGGTGGGCCATTAGTGCAACATGCACTTACAGCAATGTTGCAATTTGTGCATCAAGAACGCATCACTATAGAAAAAGTAGTGCAAAAAATGTGTCACAACCCAGCCATTCTTTTTGATATACCAGATAGAGGCTTTATCAAGAAAGGGTACAAGGCAGACCTAGTAATTGTGGATACAAACAATCCATGGACCGTTCAAAAATCAAATATTTTGGCCAAGTGTGGTTGGTCTCCTTTTGAAGGTGTAACCTTTAAAAGTCGCATAACGCATACCTTAGTCAATGGACATCTTGCTTACCGCAATTTTCAGGTCAACGATAAAAAGGCAGCGCAAGCATTAAGCTTTCAACGATGAGATTTTTAATATATCTAATAGCCTTAGTGCTTGTAGTATCCTGTTCAGACGTGAAATATTTAGATCGTCCAGAAGACTTTTATGGGGACGATAAAATGGCAGATATATTGACAGATCTCTATTTGATGGAAGCAGCGATGACTACAGATCGAGGAATGTTTACAGATCTTAAAGTGCTGCCTAATGAATACATCTATAAAAAGTACGATACAGACAGCCTGACTTTTAAAGAAAACCTGTTTTACTACTCAGATAACGTGGAGGATTATCAGGTTTTGATGGAAAAGGTAAAAGAAAAAATGAATGTGATAAAGGATAGCATTACCGTTCGTGAACAAAGAGACCTCAAGAAAAAAGAAGAGATGTATAGGTCTGAATCTGAGCCCTTGCGGGATCCTGATGATCTACCTGAAAACTAATTTCTTGATTGTAAATAATGATTGGCTACACGTTGTATTGTAACGTCTAGAGTTTGAAAACTGTAGTTTAGGCGATCAACCACTTTAGTGTTATTGTAATTTGTAGTTGAGGTATAGCTTGAAACCTGAGCCCTGCTCAAACCTTCAATTATTCCTAAAGCCGCAGGTATTTTAGTGAATACATAAACGATATACAACATCCATTTTTTCAATAAAATCCTTGGTGGTTTCTTGTGTAGTGCGTTTGCAACTGCACTAAGTACCGATTTGAACTTCCTATTTTCACTTACAAGAATAAAACGCTCATTGTATGACTCAGATTTCATGAGTTTTTCCATGATTTTCACCACATCCCTAACATCTACAAAACCCGAAGAGCCATTTGTATAAAATGGTTGCCGTTGATAGGTTTTTTCTATAAGTTGACCACTTCCCTCGCTATAATCTCCCTCACCTATAATAACTCCAGGATTCACTATTACCACAGGCAAGCCTTCTTGCGAGGCGCGCCACACTTCCATTTCACCAGCATATTTTGAGATGCCATAGTCGGTATTCAAAGCGTCTGGATTAAAAAAATCCTCTTCAGTGACGGCATTATCTCCTATAGGATTCCCCAAAGCGGCGATACTACTGATATAACAAAATTTTTGAATTTTGAGAGCGATGCAAATATCGATCAAGTGTTGTGTGCCCAGCACGTTCACTCTTGTCATTTCCTCAAAGGATAGACCGCCTAATGCTGCAGCACAATGATAAACGTGTGTCACGCCTTCCATAGCTAGTTCGAGACTTGGAACGTCTAAAATATCTGCTTGAATCCAATTGATCTCATCGACTAGTTCAGCGTCACCTTTACGGTAGGAATCAAAAATGACTCTAGTTTTATTAATTGAATCTTCTGTCCTGTAAATAGCATTGATGGGTGTTTCGCTTTCGCGAAAGCGATATAACAAATGGCCGCCTACCAGACCAGTTCCTCCTGTGACTAGAATCATGAGGGCAAAAATACACAATAGCCGCCGTTGTGCGTCCGCAAGTTGGGTAAAGCCCATATATTTGCAGGCTTTAAACCTAGATTATGTCCTACGATTTTGTCAAAGAACTGCAATGGCGCGGAATGATTCACGATATCATGCCCGATACAGAAGAATTACTGAACTCTGAAACGGTAAGTGGTTATATAGGTTTTGACCCAACGGCTGACTCACTGCATATAGGCAGTATGGTACAGATTATTCTATTGATGCACTTGCAGCGCGCTGGTCACCGACCTATTGCTTTGATAGGTGGTGCCACTGGAATGATAGGTGACCCCTCAGGCAAGAGTGCGGAGCGTAACTTGTTGACCCAAGAAATTCTGGATAAAAATATTGCTGGAGTAAAATCTGTCATTTCAAGATTTATTGATTTTGAAGGTGGTGCTGAAGAAACTCGGGCGCAGCTGGTCAATAATTACGACTGGATGAAAGATTTCAGTTTGATTGACTTTGCTCGCGACATCGGTAAGCATATCACTGTCAATTACATGATGGCAAAGGATTCTGTGAAAAAGAGAGTTTCTGGTGAAGGCGACGGGATGAGCTTTACTGAGTTTACTTACCAGTTGTTTCAAGGTTACGACTTTCTTCACTTGTACGAGAATATGAATTGCAAACTCCAGATAGGTGGATCAGATCAATGGGGAAATATTACCACGGGAACAGAGTTAGTACGCCGTAAAGCTGGCGGCAAGGCTTATGCTATCACTACTCCATTAGTAACTAAGGCAGATGGGACTAAATTTGGTAAAACAGAATCAGGAAACATTTGGCTGGATGCTGATAAGACCAGCGTCTACAAATTCTATCAGTTCTGGATCACTGCAACAGATGAAGACGCCATCAGCTGGATCAAAATTTTCACCTTTCTAGATGAACAAACCTGTAAGGACTTGATTGAAGAGCACGCTAAAGATCCTGGGTACAGAGTGCTACAAAAACGACTTGCCGAAGAAGTAACTGTTATGGTTCATGGTCAGGAGGCTTATGAAACAGCGGTAGAAGCGAGTAAGATATTGTTCAGCAAGAAAGTTTCTATGGAGCAATGGAATCGATTTGATACAGAAACCTTGCTAGAGATATTTGAAGGAGTTCCGCAGACTACCATTTCTAAATCAGATCTTGAAAAAGGTATTGAAATCGTCCCTTTCTTGACAGATGTTACAGACTTTCTACCTTCTAATAGTGAAGCGAGAAGAGCGTTAAAAGAGAACAGTCTTGCGATCAACAAGGAAAAGTTTGAAGATGATAAAGTAGTAGGCGTGGAAGACGTTATTGCTGGTAGTTTGATCCTATTGCAACGTGGGAAGAAGAATTACTTCTTGGTTCTGGTAAATTAAACGTATGAAAAAAGGACACAAAATAATGGCGAGGCTTCTGGTCATTACTGCTAGTATTGTAGGCGGTATATTCTTTGTCCAGCAATTAAACCGTGTAGGTAGCTGGCAGTTTTTTGCAGCGCTTAGCGGATTCCTCATTTTTATCGGATTCGCCGTTTTGGTATTTCGCCGTACAAGGTAATTGTTTTCGCTTTCGCGAAAGCGAAATAAATCAACCTACCGCCAGCAAATTACAGCCTCTGATATCTGAATGATCAAAACGACCTAGTACCTCAAAAGTGCCATCTGCATAAGTCTTACATAAATCCTGAGTCGCGATAAAAGAACAGGACTCTAGGTTCGCTAAATCAATCACATTTAACCCGCCAGTTTTGCCATGCGCGATCCTGCTCAAGGGATCGTTGGTGTCCCTGGTGCTTACTTGCATCCATGCAGGTGGCTGGAAACGAATCCCATCAGGCGCATAAGCTTGCGACAATAGTTCAGTCATGCCGTATTCACTGTGTGTTTCCGCTTTCGTATTACGACTACGCTCAATATAAACTCCTTCGCCGCCTTGCGGATTGAAAGCGGATTTTAGAATTTGATGCAGCTCCGGCTTGATCATCTCTTTACGCATTCCCTTCATGCCGCCGGTTTCAATAATGATTGTGTTATTAAGTTCCATTGGGAATTTTTCTGCCAGCTGCAGCAGGGCAAAAGTCACTCCTATTAAAATCACCTTGCGATTAGAATCCTGAAGGGATTTTAAAATTTGCGCCAGATCGTCTAGATTGTTGAGGTAGAATCCGCTTTGTGCATCACCAGATTTTTTGATCCATCGGTCGACCATATACACTAGTGATGAGCCCGTACGTTCTAAATAATGTGGCAAGAGAGCAAGGATGGTGTAATCCTCATGGTTTCCATAAAACTGCTTGAAACTGTGATCTAGACTTTGATTATAAATTTCTAAATCTCCTACTAGATGCTGGGAAGTTTGTATTCCCGTGGTACCGCTACTGGTAAAAGTAATCGCCGGATCTTTTTGAATATCAGTGGTTACTTGATGCGTTTTAAAAAAAGAAATAGGAAGAAACGGAATCTCGCTCACATGTGCTGCTTTAGGCTTCCCTAATAGCTGGCAATATTTCCTATAGACTTGATTGCGCTCAAATTGATACGTGTAGACCTCCAGAGCCAATTCGTTAAACTGGCGATCACTTTTAATATCAAAAACTGGAAATTTCACTAAAATCTTTTCGAACAAAAGTAAACAAAAAGCGCCGCAGGT
The DNA here is from genome assembly GCF_000831385.1 of Nonlabens marinus S1-08. Taxonomy (NCBI): domain Bacteria; kingdom Pseudomonadati; phylum Bacteroidota; class Flavobacteriia; order Flavobacteriales; family Flavobacteriaceae; genus Nonlabens; species Nonlabens marinus. The sequence continues at coordinate 1,197,002 of NZ_AP014548.1, forward strand.
TTCCCTGCGGCGCTCTTATAATCCTTGTTCTTGTAGTTTACTTCACTACTAACTTTCTAGTTTGAGAAGCATCTCCTTGAGAAATCTTTACGATGTACAATCCAGTAGTTAAACTATCGATGTTGATAGTGTTAGTTACTGATTTTTGTGTGATTACTCGTTGACCTAAAGTAGAGAATACTTCTACATCAAATTCAGCACCATTGGAAGAGTTGATGTTCAACTTGCTATTAGTTGCTGGGTTCGGGAAAAGGGTAAATTCCACTTTGTTCAAACTTGTAATGGAAAGCGTCAAAGCACCTATGTCATTTGCATCTCTAGGAGAAATTGCATAAGGCTCTGGTCTACTGTTATTTTGTACCACAACACCAGTTAAAACTCCTGACTCAGTAGGAACTACTTCACCGATGTAATCTTTACCAAAAAAGGAACGATGTGTAAATAATTCAACTCCATTGTCGATAGCGAGGTCTGCTCCATTTTCAAATACGATCGTTCCATCTGCATTGGTAAAGGATACCATGCTAACTGATACTAATTCAGACTCATAATCTTCAGGATTCAGTGCAAGTGCGTTAAGAGATACGCTTTGTGGAGTAACTGTGTTACCGCTAGACGTTGGTGCGCCTGGGTCTTCCGTTGGATTCAATTGTAATAAGCCGTTGAACTCAGTTAAAGACCCTGTAATTCCACTTACTCTGTCACCTCTGGTAAGTGCCGTTGTAATAACACCAGCGTTATCATCTATCAAGATAGCTCCAGTTGCATCTTCAATCCATTTTTGATTTCTGAATGATTCTGTGTGAGTAACTGTTACTTCACCAGTGATCGTAAATACCGTGGTGCTGGGCAGTGTAATAGCTCTTAACTCAGCTATGTTAGCTACTGTGTTTTGAGCAGCAACTTCAAAATTAATCGTTTGAATAACCTCTGGAGTTAACTTAGCTCCTGCCGGGTCTACAAGTTGAATGTCTAATGCATGGCTTCCCGCCGCTACATTGCTGAAGGAAATGTCGTTAGTATCAAATTTGTCTGTAAATGCTTCTGAATCCAAACGATATTGTACATAACCATCATCAGTTCCTGTATTTCCAACGCTAAAATTATTTACAGTAAAAGAAGCTGTAAAATCTCCTGAAGCTAACACCTCATTATTATTAGGGCTGGTAATCGTCAAGCTAGGAGCAGGCTGACCTTCAAAAACGGTTACATCATCAAAGAAAAACTCTTCACCACCTGCATTTACACTTCCACCTACTCTTATCTGAAGAGTACTGGTACCGGTAAGTCCTGATACGGTAATGATTTCTGCACCGCTAGAAGTGTCCCAATCATTGCCGCCTTTTTCTCCAATAATAGTAGCGGTAGCACTTCCTAAGCCGTTCCAGTCTTGAACAAGAATGTAACTTCCACCATCGATTGAATAGTAAACATTGAACAAGTCCCCAGTTTCAAAGCCACCAGCATTGTTGCTTGCAGCTACTGAAAAACTAAAGGCTCCATTAGCAACTGAAATGTCAATTGCTTCAGACTGCCAGATGACTTCTCCATCCGTGTCTCTGAATGAAAATAAGCCTCCTACTGTTTTAGCCCAGTCAGAATTAGCTGTAAGCTCTCCCGCACTCGCGTCTATCGTCCAGTCAACACCAGCTGGATAATCTCCAATATTAACTAGTGTGCCACCTGTAGAACCTTCGATACCAGTTCCATCTGCAGGTGTGCTAAAATCTTCAATGTACGCTACCTGAGCGTTCATGTTTGTCAATGCAATAAGCGTAAAAATAAATAGAGTGTAAATTTGTTTCATGTGAGTTAGTTTTACACAAATATATGGGATTCAGGTAGCTCCGTTTCGTTTGAGAATTTGATTTAATGTTTAGATAACCTTAAAAAGGTGGTCGTCGGTATAGGTTGCAGTATGTCGATGGTTTGTTTCGCTTTCGCGAAAGCGAACTTCTACTTTGAAATAATCACTGGCTTATAAGGCCGTTGTGAGGTGACTATATCGAATTAACCTTTTGCTAAACTTGTAATACCCCAAAGTATCTCATTATTTAGGTACATTAGCAATTCATTTGCACCCCATGAAAGAGTCAAAAGCTAAAATTCTACTCGTTGACGATGAGCCCGATATTCTTGAAATCGTAAGCTACAACCTGAAAAACGAAGGCTACCAAGTGTACACTGCAGAAAACGGTGAGGAAGCTGTTAAAAAAGCAAAGAAGAAAAAGCCTGATCTTGTGATTCTTGATGTCATGATGCCCGTGATGGATGGCATTGAGGCCTGTGAGAAAATGCGCAAGATGCCAGAGCTGGATAAAACCATCATCACTTTCTTGACGGCTCGTAGCGAAGATTACTCCATGATTGCTGGTTTTGATGCTGGTGCTGACGATTATATTACTAAACCTATCAAGCCACGTGTGCTCGTTTCTAAAGTGAAATCTCTACTGCGTCGCAATGCTGCTGAGAAAGAAGGTGAGGATAACACTAAGAAACTGGGTGATTTGATTATTGATCGGGATCAATATAAGATCTTCTTCAAAAAGAAAGAAATCGTCCTTCCTCGCAAGGAGTTTGAATTGTTGTCATTGTTAACCACACAGCCTGGAAAAGTGTATACTCGAGAAGAAATTCTCGACGTGGTATGGGGCAATGAGGTTATTGTTGGTGGTCGTACTATCGATGTTCACATTAGAAAATTACGGGAAAAGCTGGGCGACAAGCGATTTAAAACAGTAAAAGGTGTAGGTTACAAATATGTCCAATCAAAATAGCAACACACGCCGCAGTTATAGATTTGCATTAAGATCCTCTGTTTTTATAACACTTATTCTAGGTGGATTTTTAGTGCTGTTAATTGTTCTAGGAGCGCAGATCGCATGGTGGCATTTTTTTGCTTTTATTTCTTCTGTTTTTCTGGTCTGCTTCTTTGTTATCCAGTATCGGGTTCAAAAGTTTATTTACAGACGTATTAAAAAGATTTATGAAGACGTTAGTTTGCTTGAGTCTACAGACTTTGCAGATCGTGAAATAGCCACTGACATGCGAACTTTGACCAAGCAAGTCGAACAATTTGCTCGCAACAAGAAAATTGAGATTGAAACCCTGAAAGTACGCGAAGCGTATAGAAAGGAATTTTTAGGAAATATTTCTCACGAACTCAAAACACCACTATTTACTGTTCAAGGTTATATAGATACCTTGATAGAAGGAGCTCATAAGGATAAATCTATACGCAAGAAGTATTTGAATCGAGCCCAGAAAGGAGTAGAGCGATTGACTTATATAGTCAATGACATGGACATGATCACTAAGCTTGAAATAGGTGATATGAACCTAGAAAAAACCGAGTTTGATATCGTAGAGCTTATTCGTCAGGTATACGATCAGTTTGAGATGAAAGCTGCTAAAAAGAGCATTTCACTTGTTTTTGACATGGTCTATACCGCACCTATCATGGTTTTTGCAGACCAAGAACGCATACAGCAAGTGGTAGCTAATTTACTGGTCAATTCCATTAAGTATGGCAAAAAAAATGGAACTACAGAGGTAGCCATTGAAGACCTGATCAATAATAAGGTGATTCTAAGAGTAACCGACAATGGTGAGGGAATCGACAAACTTCATATCCCTAGACTTTTTGAACGCTTTTTTAGAGTGGATCGTACCGGCTCTCGTAAGGAAGGTGGTTCTGGACTAGGTCTGGCCATTGTTAAGCACATCGTAGAGGCACATAACGAGCGTATCTATGTAGATAGTGAGTTAGGAATAGGATCAGAATTCTCATTCACATTAGAGAAAGCATCACCAATCAAAGCCTTTAAGCCTAAACCTTCTTCCTCAAGCACTCCTAGTCCAGAATAATTTTCTAATTGATCTAGCATTTCAATCTGAAAATCTTCTTGAGTTGCAAACGGTGCCATACCTTGTTTTTCCAAATGACTTGCCAGATACTCCTGTTCAAATTGACCTGGAGTTGGAATGAAAAAGGCTTTTTTCCTCAATTTACATAAGTCCATAATACTGGTATAGCCACTGCGGCATAAAACCATTTGAGACCTTTCCATCGCTTTTTGTAAACCGTCAGTTGAAAGATAATTATGATAGGTTAGTTTGCCTTTTTTACTGACTGTCTGCAGGGGTTCAACTATTCCTGCAACAAATAAAACACTGCCATTGAATTTTTTAAGTTGCTCTAGAAGTATGTTTTCTAATATGCCACGTTGAGGCTCTGGTCCAGAAAGAATGACCAGCAAGTCATACTTGTATTGCAAAGGTTGTTTGTACTCAAACCTACTAATAGGACCCAAATACACCTTCTCAATAGCGGAATCATTGTTATAGGATAACTTACCCGTCAAATTAGGATAACTAGCATGATCTGGTATCCAGCAGGCTTTAAACTTTCTTATATAATGCAAGTGTAACTGCGTGCTCAACCAGGTGGTGCCTCCTGAAAGTACCTGCAGTTGATGAGACATGATTACACACGGGACGGTCCTTGAATACAGTCCCAGCCGGTTGTCACTGATGACGCCATGCAAATCATATTCATGGATCAAATGGGGTAGAAGTCGATGTTCAGCACGAATGGCATTCCATATTTTAGGAGAATCCTTGAGTAGTTTCAGCTTTAAATGCTCTCCTTTCTCAGCATATTCAACATCATAAGCGGGCAATTCAACAGCAGGAAGCTCTGGAAATTCTTTTTTTAAAAGTTCTAAAGCCGGGCCATCGCTAGCAATGATAGGCTGATCACCGTTTTCTAAAAGCGCTTTGATCAAGGGAATGCAGCGAGTCGCATGACCTAGTCCCCAATTCAATGGTGCAACCAAAATGTTTTTAGATATTTGCATGCGATAAAGATACGGTGCCGCTGTAGGAGCAAGAACACTAGTAGATTATGTAACCTTTAAATAATTGTTTTGGGAAGTAAAAATAAAATGAAGCGTTTTAGAGAGAATGAAACATTCCCAAACGTAGTCCAGCCAACCCGTGAGGAGATGGTAGATGGTTTTGAATGGAAAGGTAAATGGGCTGAGTTTTTTAAAAATGACCATCCCATCACTCTAGAATTAGGTTGTGGGAAAGGGGAGTATACCGTGGATTTAGCACGTAAGCATCCAGACCGCAACTTTATAGGCATTGATATTAAGGGGTCTCGATTTTGGAGAGGTGCAAAAACAGCCATCGAAGAAGGTTTGCAAAATGTGGCCTTTCTTAGAACTCAAATTGAGTTGGTGGATTACGCTTTCGCGAAAGCGGAAATATCAGAAATTTGGATCACCTTCCCAGATCCGCAAATCAAGTATAAGCGTACGAAACACCGCATGACCAACCCTGAATTCTTAGATCGATATCGCACTATCTTAAAACCAGATGGCATCATACACCTCAAAACAGATTCTGAATACATGCACGGTTATACACTGGGCTTATTACAAGGCCTGGGAGAGGAGGTGCTATACGCCCACCATAATATATATACGAACACAGAAGCTCCAGAGGAAGTGGTAGGGACACAAACTTTCTATGAAAAACAGTATCTTGAGCTAGGAAAGCCTATAACCTATATGAAGTTTAAGTTGCGTAGATGATCAGTTTTTTACACTTTTTATTTGGGCTTGCCATCGGGTTTGTAGGTGTTATACCTCCTGGGTTGCTGAATCTGACAGCCGCCAAAGTAAGTGTGAAGCAAGGGCGCCGTGCGGCGATCATCTTTGCGGCAGGAGCCTCATTAGTGGTTATTGTTCAGGTATATATAGGCGTATTTTTTTCGGAACTGTTAAGCCAAAGTCCAGAGGTTTTGACCATGCTGGAACGATTTGCCATCATCATCTTTTTTGGTCTTTCCATTTTCTTTTTGATACGGGCTCGACTGGACAGCAAGCCACAACTAAAACCTTTGCATAAAGCGGATTATAAACTATTCGGGCAAGGAATAATTTTGTCTGCACTTAATGTGTTCCCTATTCCATTTTATATAGGATTTAGTTCTTTTTTAGCCAGTCGGAATGCCTTTGAGTTTGAATTTCCAATGGCTCATTTCTTCATTTTAGGAGCTACTCTTGGTACTTTTTTAATGTTGTGCGCTTATATCAAATATGTCAAACGCTTTGGGTTTGATAGTACCACTTTTGCACGCAAGGTGAATTATTTGCTCGCTTTTATGACCATGGCTATTGCTGTGTTTACGCTTATTAGAATTTACTGATGGCAAACTCAGATTTTTTTGAAAGAGTGTATGAGGTAGTGCGTCAAGTTCCAGTAGGCAAGGTGACTAGCTATGGAGCAATAGCTAAATATCTAGGTACGCCGCGCAGCAGTAGAGCCGTAGGTTATGCCATGAATGCAGCACATGCTCATCTGGACGTTCCAGCACAACGAGTGGTCAACCGCAATGGATTGTTAACAGGGAAACACCATTTTCCAGGAACACACCTAATGCAGCAACTGCTAGAGAGTGAGGGTTTAATTATTCAAAAAGATCAAGTCCAAAACTTTGATGCTGTTTTTTGGGATCCGATGCTGGAACTAAGTTTAGACCAATAAAAAACCGCGGCATTGCCGTGGTTTTACTTTTAACCATTTCTCAGGTTCTAGCTTTCCAGCCTCATGATCGCTTTAGTATTCACAAATTCTTTCATTCCAAACCCACCATGTTCTCTACCAAATCCTGATCGTTTTACACCACCAAATGGCATATTAGGTTGCGCTAACCCAAACGAATTGATAAACACCATCCCAGTATCAAAATGTTTACTGGCCATTTCAAACGCTTTATCTTCATCTTTAGTAAATATTCCACCTCCTAAACCGAAGCGGCTATCGTTTGCAATTCGCATAGCATCTTCTGCGTCTTTAGCTTTAATTAAAGCTGCCACAGGTCCAAATAGCTCATCATCATAAGTGGGCTGACCTGGATTCACATTTTCGATTACGGTTGAAGGATAATAATATCCTTTGCCTTCTGGCATTTCACCACCGCATAATATAGTAGCACCGTTAGCCACACTTTCTAATACTTGATTGTGTAGTTCTTCTCTCAAATCTTTTCTTGCCATAGGTCCTATATCTACGTTATCGCCAGTTGGATCACCATGTTTAATAGCTTTCATCGCTTTGACAAAACCATCCTTGAATTCATCGTAAACTGCCTCTACAACAATAAACCTCTTAGCTGCAATACAAGTTTCTCCATTGTTGTAAATTCTTCCTTTTACACAAGCTTCAATTGCTACCTCCATATCTGCGTCCTCTAAAACGATGTATGCATCATTGGAACCTAGCTCTAAAACAGTCTTCTTAAGCTGCTTACCTGCTTTAGCTCCTATAATTTCTCCAGCTACCGGGCTTCCAGTTAAGGTAACACCACGTACTAAATCATTTTCAATTACTTTATCAGACTGATCATGATTGATTATTAGTGTGGTAAATAAGTGTTTAGGTAAGCCTGCTTCTTCAAAAATCTCTTTAATTTTTTCTCCACAGCCTGTTACGGATTCGGCATGTTTTAGCAACACTCCATTACCGGCTATTAGATTAACTATTGCATAACGGATTACTTGGTATGCTGGATAGTTCCAAGGTTGGATTCCATAAATAACACCAATTGGTGAGTACGTAATTAAACCGCGTCCACCATTAGATAATTCACGTACTTCATCAGCTAATTCTTTCGGAGCGATATCAGCAGTGTGATCACATATACCAGCACACAAATCTACCTCTGAATAACTTTGAGAAAGTAATTTCCCCATCTCTGCAGTCATGAGTTGAGATAATTCCTCTTTATTCTTTTTAAGACTCTCGCCTATTGCTTTTATTACTTTGCCACGTTCTTCAACAGTCTTGGTTTTCCATTTTAAAAATGCATTGTGGCAATTCTGTACAGCGCTGGTCAATTCATGATCCGTCATATGAGGATAAAAATCCAATTTCTCTTCAGTTGCTGGGTTGATGGTAGTTATTCCTTTATCGCTCATAATATTTTTTCTTTTCAAGTTAAATAATTGCTGGTTTACAATGGCTGTCTTTATGTTATGCTTAATACACAATTGTAAAAAGCTTAGTAAATCACTGGTCTACTAACTCACAAACGCACTGTAACCTGTAATGGCACGACCTACAATCAAAGTATTAATTTCTTTAGTTCCCTCATAACTGTAAATGGCCTCAGCATCTGCTACAAATCTGGCGACGTTGTGTTCTAGTAGAATTCCATTACCGCCCATGACCTCACGTGCTCTAGAAACGATGTCTCTAGTACGCATAGAACAGATCACTTTAGCCAGCGACGCGTGTTCGTCTTTTAAGATCCCTTGATCTTGCATCTCACTCAATCTAAAACACAAGGTTTGAATACTGGTCAAATTAGAAATCATTTCAACTAAATGATTTTGAACCAACTGGAAACTGGCAATAGGTCGACCGAATTGCTCTCGTTTCTTAGTGTACTTCAAGGCATTTTCATAAGCACCTCTAGCACAACCCACGGCCTGCCATGCGACACCTGCACGGGTCATACGCAATACCTTGGCGGTATCTTTAAAGCTATTGGCCTCTTGCAAGCGGTCGCTTTCTGGAACCGCACAGTTTGTTAAGGTAATAATGGCATTTTGAACAATACGCAAAGCCATTTTATCCTGCATCTTTTCCGCATGAAATCCAGGATTTTCTTTTCTTACTAGGAACCCTTTAACTTGATTACTGTCTTCATCGCGTGCCCAGATGATGGTTACATCTGCAAACGTGGCATTTCCAATCCATTTTTTCTGCCCATTTAAAACCCAATAATCACCATCCTTACGACAAGTTGTTTCCATCCCACCTGCAATACCGCTTCCCACTTCAGGCTCTGTAAGACCGAAGGCTCCGATTTTTTCCATTCGAGCCATTTGAGGTAGCCATTCCTTTTTTTGCTCCTCACTACCACACAAATAAATAGAACCCATGGCGAGGCCACTATGAACGCCAAAAAACGTAGATATACTTACATCCACTCTAGCTATTTCTTCAGCAATAATTCCTTCAGTGACAAAGTCCATCCCTGGACAGCCATAACCTTGATAGGCGACTCCCGCGATATTGAGTTTTGCAAATTTTGGGATGAGATCGTGTGGGAACTCTGCCCGATTCCAATAATCATTGGCTATAGGCTGCACTTCATCCTCCATAAAGTTGCGCACTTTCATTTGTACTTCCCGTTGTTTTTCAGTCAAATTGAGACTCAAATTGTAGAAATCACCATCGATAGGTGGTAGTTTGTGCTGTCCTTTTTTCTTTTTGGTGGAAAGCATTTTCATCAATCCTGCCAGCTGGCGATCGTCCAGATTGCCTACGGTATCCATTACTTTGGAAAGGTCCACCTTAGCATTGAGTGCTGCGAGTTTTTCTAGATCGATATTCCTCATCAAGTTGAGGGTTCCTTTAATTTTTGAAAATAATGACATGTGTAGTTGTTTATGTGTTAAGGTAAAATTCAAGGCGCCGCTATGGTGTTAATGAAAGCGTAATATTAATTAGCCAGTCTTCTATGATCTCAAAAACTGATTATTGGCATGATATTGGAATAATTTCGCTTTCGCGAAAGCGAACTAATTTCAAGCATCCGTGAGAACGGAAAAGAAAGCAGTTAAACTGCTATTAAACTAGGTTTACGTTAGTTATCAAACCTATATTTTTGATTTATGAATAGACTTTTACTAAGCATGGTTATCATTTTAGGATGCATATCGCAACAATCTGTTGCTCAAGAATTCACTAACGATCGTATCGCGGCAATGATTAAAGAATACCGCAGCCTAGATCGTGGTCCCTATAAAAGAATTGAATGGTTTTGTGCTGATGGTACGACTAGAGGTTCTAAAGATCCTTGTCCAGATGCCATAGGTGGTGGGATTCAGCATGCCAGTTACAAGACTGAAATCGAACAATTAGCTAGGAAAGAACACATTTATTTCAGTGAGATTCTCGCTGCGGCAGATTTATGGGAGTTCTGGGATGGAGAAAATAATCATTCTAGAGTAAAGCAATATCAGCTCAACAATTTCTTGGTGTCTGCTGACAACGGTTGGATTTTAGAAAAGGCAAGATTCTATCGTGGTTCTAAGCAGGTGGAAGATGAAGAGGAGTGGGGACGTAAGTTCTATTACACGGTTTTAGGAGATAACGATTTAATTGATAGAGACTTTTTCTTGTTGCGGGAAAGCTTGCGTGATTTACCACATGATGGAGATACTAACCTTGCACAAGAGGTGAGAAGCCTAAGCAAAACATTAGCTGAAAAGCACCCTAAGTTCATGGACTTGCGCATCAAAATACACGGAAATCCAGAATCTAAAGATATCACCGCTACTCAAGAATGGATCAAGGAAAACAACAGTGACTTGACTTTCAAACAAAGAGAAGAGTTTGAAAAATTAGTCGATGTGATGCAGGAGTTTTATGAGCCAGTAGCTGTTAGTAGTTTAGATAAAATGGTGGCTGATTGGGACAAAGATTCTTATATCAGAAAACAAGCAGAATTATTCTCCAAAACCTACACTAACGATACAGATCCGTCCATATTAATCCCAGCAGCGGCAAACTTGATGTGCGACATACGCACTAATATTAAAGACGACAAGCGAGGTACCCGACGAACTTCTGCCATGGAACTGAGTTTGAGATTGGAAGAATTGATATTTCAAACTACTCCAAAGTGGGAACCTAATACGCTGCAAGAACACCTTGATAAAGTATATGCGTTGAGTGAGGCATTAGCTTCTGGTGGCTATGTGGAGCAATGGGAATGGGACGCGGTCGAATCTAGACTGTTTACTGCTGAGGGGGAAACCATTAAAGCCCACGAACTATTAGATTTTATAGCTGCCGCACGCAGCCAGGTAGAATGGGGTACCGGAATGGTAAATGCTATTTATGGCGATGATGTAGAACGTTATATGGAGTTTGAGCCCTTAGCCTATGGGTTTCTTGACGATCGTATCCGCAGTTCATTGTTATTACCTTTAGGTGATGCGATAGGAGAACTTGGTGGTCTAGTCTCCAGACAAATAGGGTTGACAAGTCAAGTGGAAAGTGTCAATAATCCATCCACCATCCGTGGATTGAATGCGGGTTATGCTAAAGGAAAACTTGTGGTAGTAGAAGGGAATGCAGAGGGTATGACGGTAGATCCTAATAAAATCTACGTGTTCGATAGACCACCTAGCGACTTAAAACCAGTGGCAGGCATTGCAACGGTATCTGAAGGTAATTTGGTTTCTCACGTGCAATTGCTAGCAAGAAACCTAGGGATTCCTAATGCTGCTATATCCACTGATAATTTATCGGACTTGAAAGTGTTTCATGGAAAAGAAATTTTCTATGCTGTAAGCGGTAAAGGTACTGTGGTGATCAAGTCAGTAGATGAAATGTCTCAAGCTGAAAAGAATTTATTCTCTTCTAATAGAAAAGAGAAAAAAACCATTCGCATTCCAGAAGGTAAATTGAAATTGGACGGCACTATGCCGATAAATATGGCCAACGTATCAAGTGCTGATAGTGGAATTTTGAGTGGTCCAAAGGCAGCAAACTTGGGTCAATTAAAACAACTGTTTCCTGAGCATGTGGTAAATGGTATCGTGGTACCATTTGGCGTATTTAAAGACCACATGAATCAAAAGATGCCTAGCAAGGATCAATCGTATTGGCAATACTTGACTGAGATTTTTAATACTGCTGATCGCATGCGTAAGAACAAACTGGAGGAATCTGAAGTGATTAAATATCAGCTTGCAGAATTTTCTAAGCTCAGAGCAGAAATTAATAAAATGCCAATGAAGCCAGCATTTTTAGGACAATTGGAAAGTGACTTCAAAACTGTACTCAATGGAAAAATAGGAACGGTGCCTGTCTTTTTACGTAGTGATACGAACATGGAAGATCTAGAAGAGTTTACAGGTGCGGGACTTAATTTGACTGTTTTTAATGCAGTAGAAAGAGATAAAATCATACAAGGCATTAGAGATGTATGGGCATCCCCATACACTGAACGTAGTTTTAAATGGAGACAAGCCTACCTAGAAAACCCAGAGAATGTATACCCATCCATATTAATCATACCTACGGTAGATGTGGATTACAGTGGGGTCTTGATTACAAAAGATTTCATTAATAATAACGATGATAAAATTACTGTCGCTATGAGTCGCGGTGGTGGTGGTGCTGTAGATGGACAAGCTGCCGAAACTTATCTGGTAGACAAAAATGGAAAAGGAGAACTGATTTCACCCGCAAGAGAAAATAAAATGCGTCAACTTCCAGCTACAGGAGGATCTGTAATGAAACAAGTGGACTTCAACACGAGTATTTTAACTCCGCAAAATCTCAAAACCATTAAAGAATTTGCAGAGGAAGCTCATAAGACCATGCCAGGGTCGAAGAATGGAAGTTATAAAGGAGCTTGGGACATTGAGCTAGGTTTCAAGGATGGAAAGTTATACCTATTCCAAATACGTCCTTTTGTAGAAAATGATCAGGCAAAAAATTCAGAATACCTCGCTACTATTGATAGCGATGTTAATTTGAATACGGAATTATATCTAAATAAAAATATCAAAAATTGAAAAAGCAACACTATATCGCATTGACAGTTTGTGCAGCCATAATTACCATGGCTCTATATCCTATCGATGGATTTGAAAGAACAGGAATTAAAAGATTAAAACGTCTAGAAAAAACGCTAGATAGTACCATCACAGAATATTATCTCAAACCAGGCTCCTTCAAAAAAACAGATGAAATAAACTTATGGCTCTGTGAAGATACGGTCGCTGTAGATTCCATCATGAAGGTGGATGAGGAATTTCAGGACAGAATGACAAGATTGTTCCCAAGACGTAATGGGTATGCTATCACTGTTTTGGATATCTCAGACCCAGATAACATGCGATATGCAGAGATGAATGAGAATAGTGGATTCCAACCAGGAAGTGTAGGAAAGCTAGCCGTAGCTACAGCATTTTTTACTCAATTAGGAGAACTTTGTCCAGATGATTTTGATGTTCGCATCAGGCTCATGAAAAATAAAGTTGTGAAATCAGGAGTTTGGGGTGTTGGCGATCATCATACGGTACCTATTTACACCCCAGAAACCGACAAGTATGTCAAGCGCCAAGTGATCGCAAGCGATGAGTTCAGTCTTTACGAGTGGGTGGATCATATGTTAAGCGTTAGTAATAATGGCGCAGCAAGTATTGTATGGAGAGAAGCTCTATTGATGAAAATATTTGGTGATGAATATTTTGATTTGACTCAAGAACAAGCAGATGAGTATTGGAAAACCGCAGATAAAAAAGAATTATCAGAGCTAGCTACTGAGGTAGTGAATCAACCATTGAGGGATCTAGGCATTACTCATGATGAGTGGAGACTTGGTAGTTTTTTTACCAATGGACCAGATAGAATTGCCCGAGCTACTGGTGGTAGTATTGGAACTCCCAAAGGCTTAATGAAATGGTTCATCAAGTTAGAGCAGGGGAAAATCGTCGACGAGAAGTCAAGTCTGGAATTGAAACGCTTAATGTATCTAACAGATCGACGTATACGTTACGCTTACAGCTCAAGACTAAATGATGCTGCGGTGTACTTCAAATCAGGGAGTTATTACAGTGGTGGTGGAGTGAAATATGCGGGAACAAATTTCAATTACATGAATAGTGTGATCCTCGTGGAACACCCAGATGGAACAAATTATATCGTTTGTTTGATGTCGAATATTCTAGGGAAAAACAGTGCTGGAGATCACATGTATCTAGCAAGTGCTATTGATAAAGCGATACGCAAAGAAGGTTAAGGCTTAAGCCGTCTTAGAAATATTGCGAACTTTCATATAGGCCTCAGAAGCTGCCGCGGCAACTTTGGGGTCTTTTTTTGTAGTAGCTCGAACCAGTAATGGGATTAAATCTGGATTAATAGAATCTGCAATGACTTCAATGACTAGCTTATTGATTTTGCGATCATCAATTTGAAGCAATTCATAGTAACATTGCTTTTCATTTGGCAATTGTATGCGGTCATGCATTTCAGAAAGTTCAGCGTCTTGACTGCTTATACCAGATTCAATGATAGGAAAAAGCTGGGACTTATAATTGCGAGTAATCAAGCCTTCTAAAAACTCCATAGTAGCAGCTCTAGTTTCTCGTTTTTCACTTTGAAGACCTCTATAGGCGATAAATACATCACGTGAGTTAAAATGCAGCGCTAGTATATTGAATATACGTTTCAAATTATCCTCCATAGCCGCGTTGAGAGCTTTAATTAGCTCTTGACGCTTTCCAGTTTCTTGAATGCTAATAACTCGTTCAGGGTGCAACTTAGAGCGTTCTACTATGCGCTGACTGTAATAACAGCCTTGCAATTGTTTGTAATTGTCGCACTCTTCTCTGATAAGCTTAAAATATATTTTTTGAGAAATCTCAAGATCGCCGTGTTCCTTCTTAAACTTCAACAGTTCATCCGTCATGCGAGTACGGTACTTTAAGGGTCCGCCTTGACTGATAACGAGCAAAGCTTTAATTGCTTTATTAGTCCCCAGCTCTAGTAAAATGTCAGGTAGATATTTTTTCAAACTTTTAGGCGCCATAGGATCGCTGTAACGTTTGCTCAAATAAGCAATAATGCTATTACCATAATCTGCAATGGCTTTAATTGCGCTTTCGCGGAAGCGTGGTTCATTCAGCTCATCTAACAATAAAGGAAGAAAACGTTCATGCGAGGTGTTTCCTGCAGCCACTAAGGCGGCTGTTTTCAATTCTGGATCAGGATCATTGAAGTACCGCAAAATAAAGCGATGGCGGTTTTCTCCTTTGGCAAATCCGATTGCCTTTACGAGCTCGATGATTTCTTGCTTCCTGAAATTACCTTCATTGCGATCTAGCTCATCAAGAAATAAGTTAATGCGTAGATCTAAGTTGTATTTAGAGGCTAATTTTGGATTGTCCTCTGTCTCTTGGGCAAGACATAAGAGGGCTGCGCTGGAAATATAGTCGCTTTCATGATCAAGATAATTCTCAAAGAATTGCTTTGGAAACTTAGTGTCTTGAGCCATCAAATACTGCATTGCTGCAAGTACAACATCATCGTCATGGGTGTGTATAAGATCTTGAACCTCGCCTATGGGTTGTCCTCGATCCACGTGTTTAAGCTGTCTTATGGCTTCCGCCTTGACTTTAGGATCCTTATGATTCAATAGTTTAATTATGGGGGCTTTCAGGGATCTATGAGCTAATTCAGGAACTCGATCTAGCATATACAAAATATCTTTTGTGCCTCCAGATTCAAAAATCACTCGCATATTGTTACGTATGAGTGAATTAGAACGCTTCTCAATTTTGATATGTTCTTTGCTGATGATTTGCTCCTTAAACGTACCGAAATATGCATCTCGTACTTGGTGAATCATCGCTACCCAAGCCACCACCAATAATAAAATCAGGATGGTGATGAAAATAGGGGAAAGGTCAAATGCTCTAACAATGAAAATCAGGATAAGCCCTGCGAGTCCAGTAGCGATACTGTCAACCACAACATCAATAAATGTTTTGGTTTTGTTCTTTACATCACTGGGGATAGGTAAAGCCAGAAGCTCCACGGCACTTTTATGAAGCGATTGCTTCAAACTACCGTCCAGACCTTTAAGTACAATAACGATCCATAGTTCTGGTATAAAAAGGAGTGCAATGCAACAAAAAACGATACCTACAGGAAGTGCTGCTAATCCGGTACTCACTCCTCGTTTTGCCAATATATGCCGAGTGATAAACAGCTGTATAATTAATGATACGATATTGAATGTCGAGAACCAAAACCCAAAAAATGAGGCTAATTCCTGTGAATCTGGAATATTCTTAGAACTGATATAGCTGAACTGGTAGTCGACCAACTTTGCTACTAAAACGCCGATTCCAATTACAGCAGCGAGCGAAGTAAGATGCCTTGATTTAAAAATTAGCTTGACGCTATTCTCACTAGATACCGTTGCGCGTTCCTTTCTTTTGAACGAGCTGAGTTTGTCCACACGACTGCGCCATATAGAATTCATCACAAAGATGCACCCCATAATCATGACACCAGCCAGGATCAACAAAAAACCATTGCCAGTATGTTCTGCTAATAAGGAAGTTAAGTATCCTCCAAAAATCCCTCCAGCAATTCCTCCTGCTCCTATAAAGCCAAATAAGCGCTTTGCTTCCCTAACATTAAAAACAACATTTGCCATGACCCAGAATTGGCTTGTCGCTAATAGAGCAAAAAGTGCGACAATGGTGTAAAAGGTATAAGCAAGAAACCAATTGAAATAACCCAATGATACGAGCACACCCATCATCACAAAAATGACGGTGAAAACGATTAATGTGTAACGAATTAGGAATTTGAGCTTAAAACGCTCCAGCGATTTGTTGTACAGCAAAGAACCTGCTATCGCAGCAATTGCGATAATAACAAAAGCCTCAGCCAGCGCGTCTGCGCCTAGCTCAGATAAAAAAAGTGCGTTAACCGTAGGTTTTACTACGAGCAACGCACTTATAATTAAAAATATGTATAATTGCATCAGTAGCGAGATGGATAACTCGCCACTTCTTATATCAAATATCTTACGTATCCTGTCGGACAACCACTTCATTCTCGTCTTCTAAATCTACAGGCAAGATAACTGATTTGCGTAAGGCTAGTTCCGCTGGTTGTACTAAATTTCTGATAATTTGTTCACCACTAGGATCCTCAATTAGAGCAACAAGGATATATTTACGGCCATCTTCTCCCCATACCAAAATAGAGTCTGAATGCCAGTTTTTCCAAGATCCACTTTTTCTAAACAACCTTGCATTAGGTGCAATACGATCTAGCGTATTCACAAACTTGTGGTGCAAAGATGGATTCTCCATGATATCTAACATTTCTTTACTACGTTGCTTATTGATCAATTGACCAGTAGCAAGTTGGTAGTAAAATTTAGCTACGGCATCAGTAGTAGCAGCATGACTCAATCCTTTGATAGGTTCTGGGTTTCTTTTTCCTTGTGCGGCATAACGTTTTCCTACCCACAAACCACCTACACCATCTTTATCATAAAATGGATTAGAGGGATCACACATTACATCTTCTATTTTTTGAAATCCTACACGGTCAATCATTCTAGTAGAGGCTGCGTTATTTGACTTTGAAATCATCAACCACATATCATCTCTTACTTTAGGAGTATCTTTCAATTCCCCTTTTTCAATAGCATCCATAGCAGCATAAAGTACGGCAATCTTAGGAAGACTTGCAGCGTACATCATATTGTTACCATTGATACTTGCGTATTTGATAGATTCTGCATCGTTTAAATCAACAAGACTAACGGACATGCGTTTTTGTTGAATTAGGTTTCTCCAGGTGGGATTTGCCATTAATTGCGCCCTAAGGTTCAATTGTAGGGTAGTGTTCTGGAAAGTTTTTACTTCTTTACTGTTGATGGCGAGGTTTACTAAAGCGTCATCGTCAGCTGCCGTTGCACTTAGGGTAGCGCTGGCAAAGAAGAACATCAATAAAATACGGTTTAACATAAAGTGAATTTAGTTATTTCTGATTCGTACTATAAATTGCACAGACCGTGCCGAAGCTATTTAATGATAAGGGATTAACGTCTTAAAAACCAACATTTAACACTTTTCCATTATAATAACATTAACGATCCAGTCTTTTAACGATTCAACCTTACTTTTGTTGCACATGAGTGGCATTTATATTCATATTCCTTTTTGCAAACAGGCCTGTCACTATTGTGATTTTCACTTTGTCACCTCTATGAAACACAAAAACAGGCTAGTAGCTGCGCTACAGCAAGAGTTGGTGTTGCGAAAAAAAGAATCTGAACAAAATAAAATAGAGACGATTTATTTTGGTGGGGGAACTCCCAGCGTCCTAGAAAGCACTGCTATCGATGCTATCCTCGACACGATCTACACCCATTATGAGGTAATTGATCTACCAGAAATCACATTAGAGGCAAATCCAGATGATTTGACACCTGAAAAGATTGAAGCTCTAGCTACAACTAAAATCAACAGACTCAGTATAGGTGTTCAATCGTTCTTTGAGGAAGATCTCAAATTGATGAACAGGGCTCACAATGCTGCAGAGGCGATGAAATGTATTTCGCTTTCGCGAAAGCGATTCCCAAACATTTCTATTGATCTGATCTATGGAATTCCTGGGCTAACTGACGATCGCTGGAGGGAAAACCTGCGCATCGCATTAGAATTGGAAGTGCCACACATTTCGAGCTACGCACTCACGGTGGAAGATGATACCGCGTTAAAGTCATTTATTGAGAAAGGAATCATTGATGAGGTAGATGATGAGCAAGCACAACGACAATTCAACATTTTACTGGATGTGATGCAGTTACACGCTTATGAAAATTATGAGTTTTCAAATTTTGGGAAAGCTGGATATTTTTCTAAAAACAATACCGCATACTGGACTGGTAAGTCATATATAGGCATCGGTCCCAGCGCCCATAGTTTTGACGGCGAGCGACGCGCTTGGAATATCAACAATAATATCCATTACATGAAAGCGATTGAAGCAAACACGCTACCGCAAGAAGTAGAGGAGTTGTCACTAGTAGATCGGTATAATGAGTACATTATGACTGGGTTACGTACCATTTATGGGGTGTCTTTAAATTTTGTGGAATCTAAGTTTGGTGAAAATTTTAAAGTCTATTTGCTCAAGCAATCCCAGTCTTACCTCAAGGATCATTTACTATATTTAGACGGCGATACCTTACTTGTAACGCGCAAAGGGAAATTCCTAAGTGACGGGATCGCCAGTGAACTATTCATGCTCAATTTAACTACATGAGAAAACACCTGAGTATTCTGGGGTTAGCGATTGCATTAATCGGTTGCCAGAATTCAACTGAAAAAGAAATAACACCCATGGTTTCAAATTCCACAATCGCTTTAAATGATGAATCCTATACAGTGGATCTATCGCAACCTATCGACATCAGTTTGGTGGTACAAAACAATGCAGGCGTGGGTGCATGGTACATTGACCAGCCTAAAATTACCCATGTTGAGGTGGATGGTTATGTAGGGAATGTGAAGTTAGGTGGCAGTACTAATTTCAACGATATTTTTTTCAACCCACACAGTCACGGGACTCATACCGAATGCATCGGTCATATTACTGAGGAGTTTCATAGCGTCAACGACGCCTTGAAAAAGAGTTTTTTTACCGCTCAATTAATTACGGTAGATCCTCAAGAACGCGACGGTGATCGCGTGATCACAGCCGCTATGTTTGATAATTTAAAAGACGTCGAGGCGCTTATTATCCGGACGTTGCCTAATACGGACGAGAAAAAATCCAAAAACTACAGCAACACCAACCCGCCGTATTTGCTGGAAGAAGCTATGGTTCGCTTTCGCGAAAGCGGAATAAAACACGTTCTCATCGACCTACCAAGTGTCGATAAAGAAAGAGATAATGGTGCACTGCTAGCACACAAAGCTTTTTGGGATTTTAACGGTAGACAACGGTTGAACGCTACCATTACAGAATTGATTTACGTTCCAACAGGAGTAGTAGATGGTACCTATATCCTTGACCTACAAGTTGCACCTATTGAAAACGACGCTGCGCCGTCACGCCCCATTCTTTATGGGATAAAATCCTAACTTTGTGACATGGAGTATTTATTCATAGGACTTGCGATAGGAGCAGTTGTTGCTTTTTTTCTATTTAGAGCTTTTGGAGGCAATTCAAAAGACAATCGCCAAGAACAAAGTGTCGTGTTGATGGAAAAAATACGCACTGTTTGCAAATTCATTACCGTTGAGGGCGACTTTGCTGAAATCTACCATTATCAAAATGTCAAGGATAAAATTGCCAACTTCCTTTTAGGGAAGAAAAAAGCCATTATTCTTATCAATGCTAAAGCGCACATAGGATTCGATTTGACGAAAATCCGCATGGAGAGTGATACTGCAAACAAGATCATCCGCTTGACAGAATTTCCCCAACCTCAATTGATGAGCATTGAGACAGATTTTAATTATTACGATAAAAGTGAGGGCTGGGCGAATTACTTTACTAGCGATGATTTAACTGAAGTCACTCGCAATGCTAAACAACACATTGTAGATAAAGTGCCAGAAAGTGGGCTTATGGAGCAAGCTCGCAAGGAAGCCTTAAACACCATTCAGCTCATGGAAGGCCTAGCGGAAACCATAGGATGGAAACTTGATTATACCGCACTGATTCTAGACAAGGCAATGGATACCAAAAAATTGCCCAGCGATGCAAGTTGATCAACTGCAAGCCTATTGCCTTTCTAAAAAAGGAACTACTGAAGAAATGCCGTTTGACAATGAAACCCTAGTCTTCAAAGTCATGGGCAAAATGTTTATGCTATTAGGGTTGGAACGCTGGGAACGAGGTGAGCCTAGCATTAATGTCAAATGCGACCCTCAAAAAGCAATAGAATTACGAGAAGAATACGACGGTACCGTTACTGGCGCCTGGCATATGAGTAAAACCCATTGGAATACCATCCATTTGCATCAGCAAATGTCTGATGCTGTTGTTTTAGAATGGATCGACCACAGCTATGATCTTGTGGTTTCTGGTTTGACTAAAAAAGTTCAAGCCCAATTAAAAGACCTACCCAATTGAAAGAAGTATTATCCATATATGAAGCGCGAATAGAGATGTTTTCGCTTTCGCGAAAGCGATACAACCACCAGTTACGCATCTCTGGAATTATTAGATTACTAGCATTTCTAGCAACTATCGCAGGAATTTATTTTTTCTGGAATTCTTGGCAAGCCGCGGTGGCAATTGCCATTGCGGGAATAGCCACATTTCTTATTCTAGTGGCCCGGCATGAGAATTTGAAACAAAAGCGCAACTATTATGAGGAGCTGCTGCGCATCAATGAACAAGAGATTGCCGTGGGCAATGGAGATTATGAAGACATGCCAGCAGGCAATGAGTTTGAGGAAGATGATCATGATTACAGTCGAGATATTGACCTTTTTGGGATCGGGTCTTTTTTTCAGTACTTAAATCGCACAGCACTCAAAGAAGGTAGACAGCAGTTGGCCAGCCATCTTACCGCTAATAAAATTATTGGAATTACAGCACGTCAAGAAGCCATAGCTGAACTAGGCAAGATGCTGGATTTTAGGCAAGAGTATGAAGCGACTGCCAGACTGCTAGAGAATAACACAAGACCTACAGTCATTGTAGATTGGATCAAATCGTATAAGCCGTTTGTTCCATATATCTATTCATGGCTGTGTTATTTGCAGTTTGCTTTTTCTTTAATTACTGCTGTGTTGTATGGTATGGATGTGATTGGTGGTTATTGGCTCGCAGGCGTCTTTTTCATTGGGTTACTGATTTCTGGGAGGTACGTTAAGCAATTGCTGATACTTCACAATTACATATCAGAATTAGAAGGGTTTTTTATCCAGTACGGTAAGCTTTTAGAGTTAATAGAAAAAACAGATTTTAAAGGAGTCGTTCTTCAAGGCTTGAAAGATCAAGTGATTACTACAGGAAGAACGGCCTCTGGCCGTTTGCAGGATCTGGGAAAAGCTATAGTAAGACTGGATCAAGGTAGCAACATGCTGATGGGAATATTCGTAAACGCATTCGGTTTGTGGAATTTGAAACAAACACATTCCATCGAAGTCTGGCTGAAAGAAAATAAGGAGTTCATCGCCCCATGGCTGGAAGCGGTTGCGCAAATTGATGCCATGAATTCGCTAGGTAATTTTGCTTATAATCACCCCAATTACAGTTACCCTGAAATTAAAGAGGGCGATTTTCAATTAAAGGCGGCTCAAGTCATACATCCACTATTAGATCCTGGAAAAGCCGTAGGGAATACTATAGATATTCATACAGGAGAATTTTTCATCATTACAGGAGCAAACATGGCGGGTAAGAGCACCTTCTTACGAACTATTTCTATGTCTATAGTGATGGCAAATGTAGGTTTGCCCATCTGGGCGGAATCTATGGACTATGCGCCCATCAAATTAATCACGAGTATGCGCACCAGTGATAGTTTAAAAGATGATGAATCCTATTTTTTCAGTGAACTCAAGCGACTTAAGTTTATCGTGGATAAAATGGAACGAGAAAAATACTTTATCGTGCTTGATGAAATTCTCAAAGGAACGAACAGCGTCGATAAAGCCAGCGGCTCTAGAAAGCTTATTGAAAAACTAACCCGGAAAAATGCTACCGGAATCATCGCCACTCACGACTTAAGCCTTACAGAGGTGGCTAATGAACATGAGCATATCTCTAACTACTATTTTGACGCACAAATCATCAATGATGAGTTGTTCTTTGACTACACTTTTAAGACAGGTGTGGCTACTAACATGAATGCGAGCTTCTTATTGAAGAAAATGGGGATTGTTTAAATCAATTTACCCAGTTTTTCAAAGTCTAACCCACCGTAATTACCGCTACTCATTAAAAGCAAAACAGAGTGTGCAAGTTTTTGCTTGTACAACCAGGTTTTAAATTCTGTAGGATCTGTCATCACGATAAGGTCATCATTTTTAAAAGCATCTTTGATTTGATCTTTAGACACTGGATCAAGGCCTTTTAATTCTACGGCGTCTGGGCTGTAAAATACCACGGCAACATCAGCTGCATCTAGGGTATTTGAATATTCCTTTAAAAATTCTGGATTAAGGCTGGAATAGGTGTGAAGCTCAAGGCAAGCGATGATTTTACGTTCGCTGTATTGATTACTAACGGCATTAGTGGTGGCTTCCACCTTGCTGGGAGAATGAGCAAAATCTTTATAGATTACGCTTTTGTGATTTTCAGCAATTTTTTCTAAGCGCTTAGAAGCTCCTTTAAAGGTGCCAATGGCCTCATAAAAATCGTCCTCATCAATACCCATGTGTTGGCAAATCCATTTGGCTCCAGCCATATTACTCAAATTATGCTTCCCGAATATCTCAATAGGCATATCGCCTTCAGGTGTTTCTAGGTAGGTTTTCCCATTATCTATAGTGTGCTCTGGAACGCTGTAGCCGTGTTTACGCGTTGGTTTTGTGCTCGCCTCTGCAATGCGTTTGACTTCTGGATCTTCTTCATTGTAAACGAGGATACTGCCGTTTTTCATAAGTTCCACAAACTCTTCAAATTGCTCTACGTAATTTTGATAGTCTGGAAAAACGTTGATGTGATCCCATGCAATTCCTGATATAAGCGCGATGTTAGGCTGGTATAAGTGAAATTTAGGACGTCGATCTATAGGGCTTGACAAATATTCATCACCTTCTAAAACGATAAATTCATTCTCATCTGTCAAATGCACCATGGTATCAAAACCAGCAAGTTGAGCGCCTACCATATAATCTACCTTGCGGTTGTGGTAGTGCATCACATGCAAAATCATTGAGGTAATTGTGGTTTTACCATGAGAACCACCTATAACAACTCTAGTTTTATTTTTAGATTGCTCAAAAAGGTATTCAGGATAACTGTAAATCTTTAAGCCTAATTCTTGGGCTTTAAGCAATTCTGGATTGTCTTCTTTGGCGTGCATTCCTAGGATAACAGCATCAAGATCTTCCGTGATTTTTTCAGGAAACCATCCCATTTTTTTAGGGAGTAATTTCTTCTTCTCTAGACGGGTTTTGCTAGGTTCAAAAATGGCATCATCGCTACCAAAAACCTGATAACCTTTGTATTGTAAAGCAAGAGCAAGATTGTGCATGGCGCTGCCGCCTATCGCGATAAAGTGTACGCGCATAAAATGGAATTTGCCGTTAAAAATAAGATATTCACGGCTCAACTTACTTTTTAAAGGAAAGAGAAATACCTCTAGGAATCTAGCTTTTTCAGCTCTGCTAGCAATTTTGGATCCTTATTGACCTTATAAGCATCTTTTAGGATACGCACTGCATCTGCCTCACGATCCATTTTAGTAGCATAAAGGTTTGCCAGTTTCAAATAAGTGGTAGTGGAACCACCCACCTTTATCGCCTTTTTATAGGCAGACTCGGCATCTTGATATTCCTTGTCGTATTCTTCAATGTATCCAGTAGCGAGGTATCCATCTACAGGAGAAATTCTTTGCAACTGCCCAGCATAATCCCGTGCAGTAGAAAGTGAACCGCCTATAATTCCTGGCAATTCAGTGTACAATTGAACTAATGCATGGCGTACTTCAATATGTTTTGAGTCTAACTCGGCTGCTTTTTTAAGGTGGAATTTGACATCATCCAGCAAGCCTAGAGCTTTAAACTTAGAGGTGTTTTTTGCCCACATTCCCATAGCGCCGCCATAGAAAAAATGATAATCTGCATTTTGCTCATCAGTCTTCAAGAGTCTTTTGTATACTGCAGTAGCTTCTTCAAAGGCCTCTAACTTCCCATAGGTCTGTCCTGTAGCGCGCAATAATTTTGGGTTATTAGCATCGGCTTGCAACAACTCTTTGTAAATGGGTATGGCTGCTTTGTAATTGCCTTGTTGGTAGAGTTGTTCCGCTTTCGCGAAAGCGGACTGCGCATTCACTCCACTACAAATAATAAGAGCAAGAATCAGTATTAATTTTTTCATGGGACAAAAATATCAAAAAGTAGACCATGGATTCTCGGTATAACAATTGAAGTGGTTTTAAATTGAAACTATATCCTAGAAATTTGGGTACATTTAAATCATAGCACCCCATTATGAAGCAGCTTTTATTCCTCACCTTTTTTGTAGCCCTAAGTTTTCAAACCAGTATCGCTCAAGAATATACCGATCAGTGGAGAGAATTGGAACAGTTGGAAGCTGCTAATAAACTAGAAGAAGCTCAGCAAATTCTATATAGAATTGCGGCCATCGCCACCCGAAAAAATGACGAAGCACAATTAATTAAAGTCTTTTTATTCCAGTCAAAATTCTGGATGATCAAGGAAGAAGCTGCTCAAAAAAAGGTGATCGCGGCACTGGACAAGCGAATTGCCAACTCCAAATTCCCTGAAAGAAACATCTATTACTCCATCAAAGCTCAACTTTTAGAGCAGTATTTAAGCGAGAATAGATACCGCATCAACAATAGAACTGCAACAGAAGTGTCTGGCGATGATTTCACGGCATGGGATCTCAAGACTTTTTATGCTGAAATTTCCAGCATCTATCAAAAATCTCTTGCGGACAGCGATCAACTCTCAAAAATCAACGTGGCCAACTTTGATCCTATTTTACAAATCAAACCATTAGGACGTGAGTTGCGCCCTAGTTTGCTGGATGTGCTGGCGCATCATGCCTTGGACTTCTACAAGACGAGCGCTTATGGTATTACCATGCCAAAGGATAATTTCACGGTTACTAAAGAAAACGGTTTCTTGCCGACTGACGAATTAATCAAACTTAAAAGACCTGCAAATGATACAGTCTATTCTAGTTATGATGTGATTCAATTGTACGGCACGTTAGAGCAACTGCATAAGAATCGCAATGAAACGACCGCTTATTTATCGGTTATTGATGAGCGATTAGAATACACGAGAGACGAATTATACCCGAACCAAGAGTTTCCTGAGCTGCTAAGAATTTTCAAAGACTTAATTAACCAGTATTCAAATGATGGTGCGGTAACTATGATCCAGCACAGTCTTGCGCAATATTATTATCGTAGGTCCAATGATGAGGAGAATAAGGACAAAGTAGAAGATCGTCAAGAAGCCATACGCATTGCTAAAGCTGCAATAGAAAAACATCCAGAAACCTACGGTAGTCTGCAATGCACTTTCTTGCTATCTCAAATTTTCCGACCTGCATTAAGTTCCCAATTGCAGTCTAACATCATTCCAAATCAACCCAGTCGTGGTGTGATTTCTTATCGCAATGCTACAGATGCAACAGTGTATTATATCAAAGTTGATCAGAATTACGATCAAAAGAACGGTTTTCGAGATTCTATACAAAATGCCACTTTTCAAAGGGCGTTTAAGAACAACTCTTTTGCTCACGTGGAGAAAGTAACCTTGCCAGAGGGTGACGATACGTTTTCGCATAATTATGAATATGCCATTCCTGGATTGGAAAAAGGGAAGTATCTCGTTCTGATTAAGGAAAAGGATCAAGAAAAGGTGAGTTCAGGGACTTTTATGACTGTTTCAAATCTAGCCTTGGGCAATCATAACGCTGCCGGACAAACGGTATTTACCGCTACCGACCGAGATACGGGCAAGCCAATGGAAAATGTGTTCGTATCTGTTTTTAATGATGAAACTAAATCTGCAAAGTACAAAGGCAGAACAAATAAGGATGGTCAGGTCTCCTTTTTACTATCTGACGAGTATCGTAATCGTACCGTAGAGGTCTCCAAAAATGGAGATACTCTTTCAGCACGATTTTATAACAGTTACTATAGAGAAAATTCCTCAGAAACAGAGAAGCAGGTACAAGCATTTATTTATTTGGATCGCGCCATTTATAGACCTGGACAGAAGGTTTATTTCAAGTCCATTATCGTAGAGAACAAAGACAATAAATCAAGAGTGCTTCCTGATGAATCTTTTAAAATTATCGTCGAGGATATGAATGGAGAAGAGGTGTACACTCAAGACCTAACTACGAACGCATATGGAAGCGTTAATGGTTCGTTTACTTTACCATCTGAGGTTCTTACGGGAAGATTCTCCATACACCTTATAGGAAAAGAAGAAGGTGACATAATGGGAACTGTTGCTGGTTATGATAATGGTGAAGCTTACTTCCAAGTAGAAGAATACAAACGCCCTAGATTCAAAACCGAGTTCAAAGAAGTTACCGAAACCTATATCATAGGCGATAGCGTAAAAGTCACAGGTTTTGCAAAAGCATTATTAGGTAGCAACATTACAGATGCTCTCGTAGCCTACACCGTGACACGAACCGCAAATATTCCTTATTGGAAATACGGTTATCAACAAGTGGATTCCCAAGTCGTGGTAAACGATACTACCATTACAAAAGCTGATGGAACGTTTACCATTCCGTTTAAAGCATTGCCAGACTCGACGCTGGTGGCTAAGGATATTGAATCCAACTATAACTACCGCATCGAAGCAAGCGTTACAGATATCAACGGAGAAACCCGCACCGCCGAAACCACAGTTCGTGTAGGCTACAAATCAATTGAGATCCAGATGTCCCGCAATGGAATGCTCACTGTCGAGAATAATGAGGTCAAAGTGATCGCCCGCAATCTGAATGGCAAACCAATAGAGGCCACCATCGAATTGCAAATAAGAAGCAATATCAATAGCGATCATGTCATTGTAGAAAGTGGCCTGGAAGAGGCAGAGTTCCACGAGCTGAATTTACAAGAGTACCGCAAACAATTCCCAGTGGCAGAATTGCGCAAAGAAGAAAAAATAGAAGACTGGAAAAACACGCCTATCATCTTTAAAACAATCATTACTACAGATTCCTTGACCACGATTAAAATTCCAGTTACTAAGCAATGGGATAACGGGAATTACATCATTTATGCAAAAGCGGTGGAAGCAGGCAAGAACTTAAGTCTGGACAACGAGAAGGAATTTGTGGAAGAAAAACAGGAAGGGCAGATTTGGGCCAATAAAGAGCTGCCAGCAACACCTAACATCATCAGTCATGATGTGAGCGTGGATAGTGATCAGGCAGTCGTAAACTTTTATACCAGTACAGATGCAGTTTATATCTACCTCACAACTTATGACAGCAAGCGGATTCTAGAATCTAAGTGGGTCTATTTGCCAAACGGTAAAACCACTATGAAATTTGGGATTGGTAAAGCACAAGGGGAAGCCTTGAAGTTTCAATACCATACTTATAAATACAATGACTTTAGATCTGGAAGTTTTGAAGCCAAAAAATCAGTGAAACCCAAGCAGCAGTTTGCGATCACCACACAGACCTTTCGCAATAAGTTATATCCTGGCGAGAATGAAGAGTGGTCGTTTACCATAAAGGATCAAGACAGCACTGGTATGCAAGCAGAGGTTCTTGCCAGCATGTACGACAAGAGTCTAGACGAGTTCGCGAGCAGTTCGTGGAGTGGATTTAATTTCTACAGCCGCAACTATGACTTCTATCCATTCACGGTAAACAACTTGGCTGGAGCGACTACTGTCAATATTTCTGCTGAATTGCCTTATGAATCTACGCCTTCTTTCTCGTTAGATAAAGAGCAGTTGAACCTATATGGCTTAACATTCCAGAATTTTCAAAACCGTTATCGATATTATAAGAATACGCTTTCGCGAAAGCTGTCTCCCGTCAAACCTATTGCAGGAAAAATTACTGGTAAGGTTACTGATCAATCTGGCGAACCTATACTGGGAGCTACGGTGATTATTCAAGGCACAGATATTTCAGCTACAACTGGTTTTGACGGAGTATATATAATAACGGCTTCGGCAGGAGATAAATTAGTGTTCAGCTGGTACTCAGGAAACGAACCGGCAGTGCGAAAGGTAGATGAAGAGGTAATTAATGTAAGTTTAAGCACCAACTTGGAAGCTGTGTTGGTGACCAGGTATCCTGGTTCTACAAAGAGGAATATTTCTGCCTCTGTCACAACTGATGAAATAATTCAAAACAGACCTACTGCTGCTTTCCTTCAAACCCTAGAAGGTCAAGTTGCAGGATTAAATGTTATTAGTGGTCAACCCGGTCCTGATCCTATGGTGGAAATAAGAGGTATGGCTTCTGATTCTAAAGATGGAGAGATATTGATAATTGTTGACGGAATTCCAATGACTGAGGCAGAATTTCGTGCACTTGACCCAAATAATATTCAAGAAGTTGCCGTCCTTAAAGATGCAAATGCCACCTCTATTTATGGTGACCGTGGCGCTAACGGTGTGATCATTGTCAGTACTAAAAAAGGAGTCAGCGCAGCAGATATTGTCAAAGAAGCTATGGCTTTACAAAACGTTCCAGTCCGCAAAAACCTCAACGAGACTGCGTTCTTCCTCCCAGAACTCTACACCGACGAGCTAGGAAACCTAAAATTCAGCTTTACCTCGCCAGAAGCCTTGACCCAATGGAAATTTAGATTGTTTGCGCATAACAAACAGGCACAAACCGCACAATATGAAGGTTTGGTACAAACCCAAAAGGAGCTGAGTCTGGTTCCTAATCCGCCACGATTCTTGCGGGAAACAGATACGATTCGGTTTTCTACCAAAGTGGCAAACCTTTCCGGTAAACCCTTGACGGGAAAGGCAACATTGCAATTGTTCGACGCGCTAACGATGCAACCCATTGATCAGAAGTTGGGCAATGATAAAAATATCCAAGCCTTTGAAGTAGCCACTGGCGGGAATGCTTCTGTGAATTGGACGTTTACTGTTCCTGTCGGTACACAAGCGGTGACCTATCGCGTGCTGGCAACATCGGGAAACTTCTCTGATGGCGAGGAAAACACGTTACCGGTGTTGACCAATAGGATGTTGGTGACTGAAAGTCGTGCACTTTGGGTGCGTGCGGGAGAAACTTCTAGCGTGACGATGGATAAGTTGGCGAACACCACATCAGATTCTAGAACCAACCACCAGCTGACTTTTGAGTACACTTCAAATCCATCGTGGTATGCGATCCAATCACTTCCTTATTTAATGGAGTTTGAACATGAGTGCAGCGAGCAAACTTTTTCCAGATATTATGCAAACTCAGTTGCCGCACATATCTTAAATAGTAATCCGCGAGTCAAGGAAGTTTTTGAAAGTTGGGCAGCAAATGATGTTCCAGCCAGCAATTTAGAAAAAAACGAAGAGCTAAAATCCATAATTATTTCGCACACACCATGGCTGCGCGACGCTAAATCAGAAGCCGAAAAGCAAAAGCGTCTAGCCACCTTATTTGATCTTGCAAGAACTGCGAGAGAAAAGAAGAAAACACTGGCAAAACTGGAAGCCCAGCAACTGCCTAGCGGTGGTTTCCCATGGTTTGCCGGTGGCCGCATGAGCGATTATATCACGAGACACATCGCAACAGGAATGGGTCATTTGAACAGGCTGGACGTCAACGATGGCGACCGTCCACAAACCGATCGGATTTATGAAAATGCTATAAGTGCCTTGGATAAAAACTGGGAAAAAAACTTCAATGAGCATTTAAAGAGAAACAAAACACTCGAGAACTACAACTATGGCGTGAGCTATTGGCATTACCAGTATGCTAGAAGTTTCAAGAAGGACAAAAACCTAAATGGAGTATTGAAGTCTGGTCGTGAGTTCGCTTTCGCGAAAGCGAAAACCAATTTCTCTTCCCAGCAGATCTACCAACAATTATTGATGTCATTGGGCTTGCAGCGTGCCGGTGAGGTTGCAACTGCACAGAAAATCGTGGAAGGATTACGCCAAAGTGCGGTCAACAGCCGTGAAAACGGAATGTACTGGAAGGAAAACGTGACCGATTACAACTGGTATAGCAGCGATATCGAGACTCAGGCGCTGGCGATAGAAACTTTTAGCGAAGTAGGAAATAACGAAAAAAACGTAGAAGAATTGAAAGTCTGGCTACTGCAAAACAAGCGCACCAATCGCTGGAAATCTACAAAAGCCACAGCAGATGCGACCTATGCACTGCTATTGCAGGGTAACGAATGGCTGGATGTTCAGGAAAGCAATGTGATCAAATGGGGAAATAGACCCATTCCAGAATCCTTAATGGAAAACGTCGAAAAAGAAGCTGGTACTGGTTATTTCAAAGTATCGCTTCACGAGGATGAGATCCAACCAAAACATGCTACAGTTGAAGTCAAAAACAAAAGCGAAGTCACTGGATACGGCGGTTTGTACTGGCAATATTTTGAGGATTTGGATAAAATAACGGTGGATGATGACCTGCCTATGTCGATTAAAAAGAGATTGTTTAAAAAGGTGAATACGAACTCTGGCGAAAGATTAGTGGAAATTACTGCTAGTGATGCTTTGGAAATAGGCGATCTGGTAACAGTACGCATGGAAATCAGATCGAATAAAGATCTGGATTTTGTCCACCTAAAAGACATGCGCGCCAGCGGTTTTGAACCTGTAGATGTGATCTCACGCTATAAATATCAGGACGGATTAGGATATTATCAAAGCACCAAGGATGTGGCCACACACTTTTTCTTTGACCAATTAAAGCCCGGAACCTATGTTTTTGAATACGACGTGCGAGCAAACAATGCCGGTCAGTTCTCCAACGGGATTACACAACTGGAATGTATGTATGCGCCAGAATTCTCCAGCCATAGTGAAGGCGTGAGAGTAACGATTTCTGATTAAGAATTTTAGATTTAAACTACTGCTTGTTGGTTTTGTAGTAAGCTGCCATGTTTTTGAATCATGCTGGATGCGGCCTGAAGTCCCATGGCAACCTCTCCATCAACGGTAAGATCCGCGTGATATACTAGTTGGTTTTGAGGAGTTTGAATTACTCCTTTTCTAGTTGTAGTTCTGGGTTGACCCCTTGAATGTGTTCTTTGTAATACCTAGTCAGACGTTCATTACTGATTTGATCCATTCCCATAATCTCTTGGGATCGTAGAAAGGAAATAAAATCAATTTGAGTGAGATAATCCCTTAGATAGACTTTAGAAACAGGAGCATAGCTATAATGCCATGGCTCATACTCAAAACCTGCTCGATTCTCATTCATGGTGTATACAAGCTCAAAACCAAACTTGCTGGAGTTTTCATCCATCCAGTCCTTCAATTTACAAAACGGCCCGTCGCCATGAAATTTATCTGTCACAAGCACTGATCCAGAATAATCGGCATTTCCATCAATCAGATCCATGTCAGTTCCCCAGTGGTGTCTAGATGTTCCAGGTACAGTAGAATATTCAACGATTTTATCAAAAATGGCATCGGGTTGTAGTCCCTGCGCCTCATATTTTTTATATTTCCCATTCCAGATTTGCCGCTGGCGATCAAAACTGCGATAGCCAGAAGCGACCTCGATTTTGATTCCGTCCTTCAATGCGGCTGTTTGCATTTTTTTCAATGCAGTTTGAGTGTCCGATTCCAGCGAGTTGTTAGCGTTTGCCGATTTTCCAGTCAATACATCAGCAGTGGGTTGTGCGGTCACTATAGTTCCAAAAAGCAAAAAAGCTAGTAGTAGGTATCTCATAAAACCCGGTACATTTTGTAATGCGTTCCTACATGTTCTACCTCAAATGTGGATCCAATAGTACTGAAGCCTAATCTTTCATAAAAAGGGACAGCTGCAATCCTGGCATTAAACCACAAGGCATCAACTTTGTTTTTCTTCAGCATATCAATTCCTCGTTCTACTAATTGTTTGCCGATTCCTTTTCCTTGATGATCTGGTATGACTCCCATACCTCTCAATTGATAAAAAGAAAGATTTGAAGTTGGATCTATCGGTGACTCTGCCGCACTAGATTTTAAAAAAGTAGCCACACCCACATGGAGATGATCATCATATGCTCCCAAGTGAAAGGTGGTTTCCAGCTCGTCGCCTTCCATGGCACAGTCTTCCAGCGGTCGACCCGCACGCAATACTGGATGGCGTACACCATAAGTTTCTAAAGCGCTAATTTCTTTGATGGTAATAGGCATCTCTTGTCAATTTATAATAACGTCCAGGTAATAGGCCATCCCATAGAAATCGATGGTCTAAATGGAACCCTAATTTTTCCGCAACTCGCTGAGATCCATAATTATGTTCATGGACATGAGCAATGATTTGTTCCTTTTGATGGTGTTCAAAACCAAATTCTAATACTTTCTCACTGGCTTCCGTGGCATATCCTTTTCCCCAGTGTTCTCGCATAAAACGATATCCTATGTCTGTGATCTGCGATGTTTCATGCGTTTTTATCCCGCAAAAACCTAGAAATTCTCCCGTGTCTTTATCAAGCACCGCAAGCCTTCCCATGTTGTATTTCAATAGCTGTCCTAATGGATTTAAGAGATAATCCTTTATATACTTTTCCGCATCGGCAATGCTCGCATAGCCTACGTCGCCCGTATACTTCATGACTTCGGTATCGTTGTTAAGCTGATACAATGCTGCAGCATTTTGAATGGAATATGGGCGCAACAGCAGCCGCTCTGTTTCTAGCAGCATGCTTAAATGCGTACGTCGCTCCAGTTGTCATTGCGGTCAAATACGACCTCAGCAAATGGACATAATGGATTGATTTTGTAATTGTTCGCTTTCGCGAAAGCGTAACTCTCCTCTACCATTTTTGCACCTATACCTTGTCCTTCATGTTCCGAATTCGTTTCTGTATGATCAATCGTCATCACCTTGCCATTCAGTGAATAGGTAAGTTCAGCAATGGTTTGATCTCCTTCTTTAAGGTAGAAAATTCCTCGCCTATCATTTTGCTTGTGGTGTATGGAGTCGGTGTTCATAATTTTTATTTTAAAGTTAGCGGAATTTTAAAGTGTGGCAAAGTTAAATCCAGGATCAACTTCTTGATTTTCAGTATTTGATCTAAATATGCGAGCTTGATGTGGACCTTGCAAAATTTCTTCGCTTCCATTGACATCTATATAACTACCTTCTCTAAGTCCCACGACCGTGATGGAATTGTAAACATGAAACTCTTTGATGCGCTCCTCTCTGGTTTCTCCCATGTGCGTATCGTTTTCAATAGGATCTTGATAATGTGCGTTGATGTTATAGCCTATAGCTCCTGTAGTTTTAAAGCTTTGAGGTTCCACCACAGGCATATCATTAGTGGTTTTCATATTTAAACCACAAATGTTGCTTCCAGCACTCGTGCCTAAATAAAAGCAGCCGTTGTAAATAGCTTTACGCAAGGGCATCATCAACTCTAGATCGTGAAGCATTTTAACTAATTGGAACGTATTACCACCACCGGTAAAAATAGCAGTAGCTTTTTCTATAGCTTCTCCCGGGTTTTGAAATGTGTGAATTCCTTGAACGCTAACGTCTAGTTTTTCAAATGCCTTAGCGGCTTTGGATGTATATTCATCGTGGGTAATCCCACCTGGACGCGCAAAAGGAATGAATAGGACCTCGCTAATTCCTGCCGCATTTAATCTTTTAGATAAAACTGGTGTCAGATATTCTAGATAACCACTACCGTAAATGGTAGAAGTACTAGCGATAATCATATTTCTCATAGTGATACTATACTTTTGATTTCAAAGGTATTTAACAAATCTCAGGCATAAAGCTTTGTCTACTCTTTATAACTTTATATTAGTATTTAAGTTCTCATCATGAAAAAATTAATTCTTCTTCTACTTCTTGTTTCAAGTTGCGCTTACGCGCAGGAACGTAAACAGCTAAAAGGTACTATAAATGGTGTCTTGAATCAACCTCTAGAGGGAATTACCGTTTTTAATGGCACTACCTTAGAAGGAACTGTTACTAATGAAAACGGAGTCTTTTATATTGACGTGAGAGCAGGAGATCAACTTTCATTCAATGCGGTACAATACGATCCTTTTAGTTTGACAATTACGCAGGCTACAGTTGATAAAGGAACGACACAGCTCACTTTTAGTGAAGGAGTCAATTTGCTGGAAGAAGTGGTAGTGACTGATCAGTCCATACGCGTCGCTGTCAAGCGTACAGAAATGCCAGATACGGGAATTGAAGATGTCACACAACGTAATATAAGAGTAGCAGCCGTAGATCGGATAGAAAACACTTTTTCTGATCGTGTGCGACAGCCAGAAGAAATTCCAGTTCAAAATACGGCTTTCAATCAAAGCCAGCTGCGCTACAATTCTTTCAATATGGTAGGCCTGCTCGCTGGATTGATAGCTCAAGGCGCCTTGCGCAATGTAGATCTTACCGTTGGAGCCCCTAGCAAGCAAAAAGAGCAATTCAAGGAAGTCTTATTACAAAATAAATACAGCACAGAATACTTAGTCGATTATTTAAAAATTCCTGAAGAAAATCTGTTTGAATTCATGGTATTTGCTCAAGAACAAGGTTTAAATAAAAGCATGCTTCAAAAGGATAATGAATTTCAATTGCTACAGTTTCTGGACGAACAAGCGACGATCTATAAAGCACGAAGCGCAAATAGCAAGGATGCAACTCCAA
The DNA here is from genome assembly GCF_000831385.1 of Nonlabens marinus S1-08. Taxonomy (NCBI): domain Bacteria; kingdom Pseudomonadati; phylum Bacteroidota; class Flavobacteriia; order Flavobacteriales; family Flavobacteriaceae; genus Nonlabens; species Nonlabens marinus. The sequence continues at coordinate 1,232,087 of NZ_AP014548.1, forward strand.
CCAAACAATAATTGTAAAAGGCATTGTTTTTGCATCTTTGAAAACTATTGAATTCAATCGTCTTAAAATCCTACATGAAGAAAATACTATACCCTATCGTTTTATTGATGGGAATAAGCACATTAGCTCATACAGTTCCTAAAGAATCTGTTTCTATAGAGCCATTTCGCTTTCACGAAAGCGAAATAAACCAATTTCATAAATACTATTTATCAGTCTCTAATGTAAGCTACAGCTCTAAAGCTAAGGCGTTACAAATGGTTTCTAGATATTTTATTGACGACCTAGAAGATGTGTTGAACGAGCGACTTGATAAAAAATTGACGTTGGGAAATGCTGATGAGTTAGAAGAGTTAAAGCCTGTTTTAGATCGGTATTTTTCTAAAAGAATGGTCGTTTCCATAGATGGTAAAGCAACAACGCCTAAAATTCTAGGCGCAGAATATGACGCAGACCAAATCAAAATTTATATTGAAATTCCAGCAGCAACATCTCCAAAAACGGTTGAATTAAGCAATAAGGCACTGTTCGAATTATTCCCAGAGCAGAAAAATCTGACGCATTTTAAAATTAAAGAGGAACGCAAATCCATTTTAAATAGCGCTGATACACCTGTAGACCGAGCAAAGTTTTAAGGATTTGCTTTACAAAGACTTCTTTATTCTTAAATTAGCAGCAACAAGAAAAAACCAATAATTAATGAAATCAATTAAATTTTTGTTCATCAGTATGATGCTTGTTTCTTTTGGATCCTTCGCACAAGAGGCGCCTAAAGAAGAAAAAGCAACAGAACACTACAACGAGAACAAATTCCGCCAAATGTATCAGGAGTTTTCCACTCCTAATGAATACCGTAGCGCCAGTGGTGCTCCAGGTCCAGCATACTATCAGCAACGTGCTGATTACAAAATGGACATCAGACTAGATGATGCAAATCATCATTTGTACGGTTATGAAACGATCACCTATTTGAACCAGTCTCCAGATGTATTAGAATATTTATGGGTGCAATTGGATCAAAATATGCGAGCTAAACATTCAAAAAGCCCGCTTATTGAAACAAGTCGCATCAATCCTTACGCTACTGCTGAAGGTTTTGCAGGTGAATTTTTAAAGGAACCATTTGATGGTGGTTTCAACATCAAAAAAGTTTTAGACAGTAAAGGAAATCCATTGAAATATACCATCAATCAAACGATGATGCGTGTGGAGATGCCTGAGGCATTGGAGCCAGGGAAGGATTTTGAATTCGATATCGAGTGGGATTATAATATTAACGATCACGTGGATGGTCGTGGTAGAAGTGGGTACGAGCAAACTCCAGACGGTAACCGCTCATATGTTATCGCTCAATTCTATCCTCGTATGGCAGTTTATAATGATGTTGAAGGATGGCAAAACAGCCAGTTCTGGGGTCGTGATGAATTTTCATTGCCTTTCGGTTCTTTTGAAGTGAACATTACCGTTCCTTCAGACCACTGGTTGGATGGAACAGGGAAATTGACCAACCGTAAAGATGTATACACTAAGGAGGAAATGAACCGCTACGAGCGTGCCATGAAATCCTATGATAAGCCAGTAATCATTCGCACACAGGCTGAAGCTGAGAAATTAGCTCAAGGAAGTGCTGAAACTACAACAACCACAAAAACATGGAAGCTGGAAGCAGATTTCGTACGTGACTTCGGTTGGACTTCTTCTAGAAGATATATTGCAGATGCAATGGCGGTGAAAGTAGGTAAGAGTGATGTTATGGCCGTTTCTATCTATCCTCCAGAAGGAAATCCATTATGGGAGCAATGGTCTACCTATGCTGTAGCACAAACATTGAAGTCCTATTCTAGAATGACATTTGATTACCCTTACCACAAGGCAATTTCTGTACATGCAAAAAATCAAGGGATGGAATATCCTATGATTTGTTGGAACTATGGTCGTCCAGAGCCGGACGGTTCTTATTCTGACCGTGTGAAGTACGGTATGATTTCCGTAATTATTCATGAGGTAGGGCACAACTATTTCCCAATGATCGTGAACTCTGACGAGCGTCAGTGGACATGGATGGATGAAGGATTGAACACCTTTGTACAGTATGTAGCGGAGCAGGATTTTGGCGAAAGCTATCCGGCAGCTTTAAAAGGCGACACAAATCTTGATGCCTACCCATCTAGACGTGGACCAGCGGCTGCGATTGTTCCTTACATGGGTGGTGATCAACGTTATATTGCGCCTATTATGAGTAAAGGCTTGAACACCTACCAGTTTGGTTCTAACGCTTACGCGAAACCTGCTACAGGATTGAATATTTTGCGTGAAACAATTATGGGTAGAGATTTATTTGACTACGCATTCCGCACCTATTCTGAAAGATGGATGTTTAAGCACCCAACACCAGAAGATTTCTTCCGTACTATGGAAGATGCTAGTGCCGTTGATCTGGACTGGTTCTGGAGAGGATGGTTCTATAGCACTCAGTATACTGATATGGCTATAGGAGATGTAGAGCGTTACTATGTTTCTAACGAGATCAACAAAGAAATGAAAGAGCTTGCGGAAGCACGCAACATTCCATTAGATCGCCTTCAAGGATTGGTTTATATGGTCAAGGAAGGGTCTGAGGATTATAAGCCTGAAATGAAAGGAAAAGACCCTAAAGAAGATGCAGTAGCATTAAAAGAATACTTGATGGATAACTTCACTCCAGAAGAAAGAGCGATGATGAAAAATCCAAAGTATTTCTATCAGATCACCGTTGAAAAGCCAGGAGGTTTAGTCATGCCTATCATCCTTGAGTACACTTATGCTGATGGAACTACTGAAATGGTTACTCACCCAGCTGAAATCTGGAGATTAAACGACAAGCAAGTGACTTTAAGCAAAGGAACCTCTAAGGAAATAGTAAAAGTGGTAATCGATCCAAACCTGGAAACAGCAGACATCGATGTGACTAACAATACATGGCCTAAAGAAGCAACTGTAGATAAGTTTGAAGAAATGAAGAACTAAGTTCTTCTACTTAAAATAAATAGAAAGCCAGATTCACAATGAATCTGGCTTTTTTATGTTTGTAGTGTATGAGACACCTCTTGTTATTTATTCTGACCATGGTCATATGTGCCATTTCAACCTCTTGTGACGATGATATTAGAGATGTCGAGGAAGTTGTTGGCGTTGAGGAACCAATCGATCTGGAGGTGCGTCTGGAGCGAATCGATCTGTCTGAAACTATCGACGGCACGCCCACCTCGAGCATCGCTATCAATTATGATGCAAACCAGCGTATTGATGCCGTTGTGATAGAAGGAGGTTCTTCTTTTCAAATGACGTATGCGGCAAACAATCGATTAGTAGCGATAGAAGAAACAGGCGGTGGTATAACAAAGTCCACAGCATTAATTTATGATAACAATACCATCACAGCTAGATCAACAGCAAGCGATGGGTCTCAACAAGAAAAAATACTGCGAATCGATTTGCAGAATAGAATTGATCGAGCAATAACTTACGATTTGAACAGCGCAGGGAATAGAACTGAAGTTCGCCGTCTACAGTATTTGTACACAGAGAATTTTAATGTTTCAAGAATCAATGATTTATCTGCTAACGGGAACACGGTGTTAGGTTATACAGAGTTTACTTATGTGTTTAATAACAATCCATTCCGGGATATGAATGATGTGATCCGGTTTTTAATTTTTGATGAATTTGTTCCTTATACCAGGTATTTACCGGCCACGCAACGGGATTATGAACGTGTGGGAGGGAGTTTTATAGAAAGTCGATCTACTGTTTACACGTACCAATTGCAGGAGGATCAATTCCCAAGTTCCAGAGCAGTAGAAACAACTACCGCAGCAGGAACACAAACAAATTTTGAGTTCTTTATTTACCAACCTTAATTAACGCTTTTGGCGCATTGAGATCTGGTCAGGATCGTATATTTGCACCATGTTATCTATACCTCTTTTTATAAGCACACCAGAGATGATGATCGTAGGATTGGTCATCATATTGGTATTTGGTTCTGATAAACTTCCAGAAATCGTTCGTGGAATTGCCAAGGCAATGAATACGGTACGTAATGCTACAGACGACATCAAGAATGAAATCTCAAAATCTGCTGATGAGCACGGTTTTTCTAAAGATGTCAAACAAATTACCCAACAAATTGAACAGGTCAAGGATCAGATAGAAGATTCTGGATCGATCAAACGTAAGTTCTAATGTGGGATCAGTTGGTCCAGTGGGACCGGGATATCTTTAGTTTTATTAATAGCTTATGGATAGGTAAGTTTACTGAGTTTTGGCTATTTGTGACTCAAATTGAGCACTGGATACCCCTCTATTTATTTTTCTTTTATTTACTCTATCGAGCGATGTCATGGCGCAAAGCTTTGGCGAGTATAGGTATGGTGTTGACCACTGCAGTTTTTACCCTGTGGCTAACTAATTTTGTGAAGAACAGTGTTGCACGTCTAAGGCCTAATAACGAACCTGTATTGATGGACGGCATCAATATCTTACAAATGCCAGAAAACTTTAGCTTCTGGTCAGGACACAGTGCAGTGAGTTTTGCAGCTACTACAATTGTGGTGCTTTTGTTGCAACACTATAAACCTAGCAAATGGTATTTTTTATTTTACCTCTGGCCCATCACCTTTGCCTTTTCTAGAATATTCGTGGGGGTACATTTCCCTGCAGATGTTACTGTGGGTATGATCATAGGTTTGATCGCAGGCTGTGTCTTTTATAAAATGACGCTGTTCCTATTTGATATTTTAAAGAACACGAGAGAGCGTTAACCCATCACGAACGGATAGTAACACTGTTTGTAGTCTAGAATCCTCCTTGAGTAGTCTGTTGTATTCCAGCAGCACCGGTGTTGAACTATCTTTTGGCTTGACATCTTCTACCACCTTTCCATGCCACAAGACGTTGTCAGAAATAATTAAGGATCCAGATGTTACCTTTTCCATAATCTGGTGGAAATATGTGACGTAATTAGGCTTATCGGCATCAATGAAAACCAGGTCAAATGTTCCTTCCAGCTGCGGAATAATTTCTGTCGCATCACCATTTTTTTGATGTACAGTAATTTGATTTTTTCCGCTTTCGCGAAAGCGAGTTAAATAAGCAGCTGCAAAATCTTCTAGTTCTTCATTGATATCAATGGTTACTAATTCACTGCCGTCAGGCATACCTTCCATCAAACAAATGGCAGAATACCCAGTAAACGTGCCTATTTCCAACACGCGCTTAGGAGCACGCAAGTGCGAGATCATACTCAACACCCGACCTTGATACGCGCCTGAAAGCATGATGGGTTGCAACACCTTCAAGTGTGTTTCCCGGGTCAGGTCTTTGAGAATCTGCGGTTCGTCCTGAGAATGGTTGACGATGTAATCGTCTAGATCTTTGGGTAAAAAAAACATGGCTGCAAGATACATCTTGCAGCCATTTTTCTAAAAGAGTTAGAACAGGACTATCCCAAAATTCCTTTTTGCTTTTCGTAAAACGCATCAGCTTGTTTTTGCATAAGCTGGCGTGCGGTTTTCTTTTTGTAGTTGTACAGCTCTTCCTCATCTGCAATATCAGCATAAACGCGGTTGTTCAGGTCGCGGTCTGTTTGTACCATGACGGTTTGCTGCTGTTTTTGCTGGGTTACCCATGACTTCACCAGGTCTTCACGCTCGGCTAGTTTAAAATCGTACTCACCTTTTGGAGCCAGTAGTTTTGCGATGATAGGGGAGGTTTCTATCGCTAGAAAAAGTAGAAAGATGAAAAACGAGATCAAGAACGGCAATTTGTTCAAAGCGCTAATGCGTGCCATGAGACCGTCAAAGTTGTCAATGATGGGTTGAGTTGCTAGTAACTGTGCTGCTTCACGTTCTTGAACTTCGGCAAGTTGGGTTTCTAATGCCAACATTTTCTCTGCGTTAGCAGGTTTTAGTGTAGTTAATTCGGCCAGTGCGGCGTCGTGTTTGTCGCGCTTCTCTTTGTAGACGGGCCCTTTGCCTAGACGGTTGGTTCCAGCGGTTCCTTCGGCTTCTGCGATGTAGGTGGCATAAAGGGCTTCAACTTCGGCCTCTTTGTTGGTAACCTCGTCTTTTAAGTCTTGTATCGCTTTCGCGAAAGCGGACTCCTCAGCAGCAAAAAGTAATCCTACTTGCTCTTGGTTCTCAAGAGTCATCTCGTTCTTCTCTGCAAGAAGGACTCTATCAATTTCTTTCTCAAACATTTTAAGTTCGAGTGGTTTTGAAATCACAACGGCAATGATGATCGCTAGCAAAATACGCGGCGTCGCCTGCCAGATTTCGTTGATTTTCTTGTCACTTTTCTTAAGTGTAGAAACGATATAACGGTCCAGATTGAAAATCAACATTCCCCAAACAAGCCCAAAAGCAGCGGCTACCAGATAGCTGTCAAAAACAGTGTACAGCGCATAGGCCGATGCGAAAAAGGCCATAAGCGCGGTGAAGAAAACGGTGGCGCCTATACCTGCGTATTTGTTGCGCTCTCCAGCGCTACACTCGTCCAGCAGATCTGCATCTGCACCGCTACAAAAAATGAAAAATGATTGCATTTAAATATAAGTTAGGCTCATATAACGTTCTAGGATGTAAATTGTTACGTTATTAAAGAAAAATTAAAAACAAATTCAAAAAATATACGATGTCATTTCGAGCGCGGTCGAGAACAGTTGTTTAGCAGGGTTTTATTGCGCCTTGCTTACTATGGAAGTTAAAACCTGAAAATAATTATATCATAGTCATTTCTAAATATCATCTCTTTTAAAGAAATCAATAAAGCTTGGGTTAGTTTTCTTGTAACTATACGGTGCGAGCTGTATTTTCAATTTCCCGTGTTCAATATATTTTTGGATATAAGTATCTCCAAAATCGTAGTTCAACATCTCTTCATAATCTGTGGTGTATCCTTTTGGGTAGAAAATGACCGCGTTGTCGTCCTCAAAATATTTCTTTACGATGGGATCTTTTTTGATGATCGCTTCTTCGGTTTTGCTGTCCCAAATAGGTGTTACTACCAACTTTAATTTTGTTGCCTCTTCATCTGTCAATTTTATTCCATTAGGATGAAAAAGGTCGATGCTCAAATCATTGGGCATTTTGTAACTGTATTCAATTCCTTCATGTATAAATGTTCCATAACCGCGATCTCCATTTATAGTGTAAATAGAGTAACCTGTGTTTCGGACGTAAGCTACTTTTTGGTTTTTGTCTGAATCAATTGTTTTAAAAAGTTGAGAGTACAAATTGCCAAGAAGTTCTTCAGACATTTTAATTTCAGTGCCTGTATAGAATGCCAACTCTATTTTATTCCCATTTACGGTGACTAGATCAAAAGGAACATCATTCACTTTTTTTATCAATTCTTCGATCTCGCTTTTATCTACTTCTTTATTATCGATTTTATATGTTACCGGATTGATTTGTTTGTCTGCGAGCCTCAAAAATGCCATGCGGTAGTCATATTCTCTTTTATTTTGGTTGGTTTGATCAATTGATGTTTTGAGGACCTGTTTCAAGGCGCCTCTGTTTGTGGAATCGATTATCTTGCCTAAGTTTTCATACATCTGCTCCCTAATTTTTACCTGCCCTTTACTATAGTCTGGTAAAATCATGAACTTTAGAACACCATCTTCGGTAAATTTGACCATAGTTCTTTTTGAAAAGTCTTTTGATTTTAAATCCTCAATTTTTAATTCGGTTGATTTTCCTTTAAGACCTATGGATTTGTAAACGGTATCTCTTACAGTGTAAGTGGTTGAAGCATCAAGTATTTTAAACTTACTACTGCTAAGCTTATTTTTCAAATCAGCCTCGTTTTCAAGTAACTCATTAACCTCTTTTTCAGCCTCGTAATATGCTGTAACGTCAAATCGATTACTTTTCAAATCGATTATCTGGCCATCCATAGTCATAAGTTCAACACTAAAATCAGGTTGAATTTCATATTTGAAAAATTGTCCATTATACTCCACAGTTCCTTCTGGTTCATATCCATCAACGCTTACCCCAAATGTCGTGTTAGGGTTATTATTAGTAGTGCTATGATTAATCTTAGGCTCCATTTGAGTCACTTCCTTACCACAACTAATAACAAGCAATGCAAGAACTGGAAGGATAGCAAGACTTCTTAAAAGTCCAGCAGTTTGTGAAGTTTGTGTTTTCATAATGGTAAATCTTTTTTTGATGATGGGAAAATTAAAGGTGTTTGCCAATGTGCGGTTTTGACTTTTTGCGGCATATTGAAGTAGTGTTTCTTGGTAGGTTTTTACATCCACCTCTTGAGCTATAACGGCTTGATCTGCTAGAAATTCGTGATTTAGCTTTATCGAATACTTTATTACATATATCAACGGATTAAACCAGGCTAATACCAGTAGTAATTCAATCAGAAAAATATCAATGCTGTGCTTTTGATCTAAATGGGCTTTTTCATGCTGCAAGACCTCTAGTGGAATTTTCCCAGCATGATAATCTTTTCTATTGACATAAATGGTATTCCAAAAAGAATGAGGAACGACAACTTTTGGTCTCAAAATCAGTCTGTAATTTTGGAAGCTATCTAGTTGATCGGTTGACTTTAAACGAAGTCCGTTTAGGTTTTTGACAAACCGGAAAAGCATGATCAGTAAACCAATGACATAAACAGCAACTATCACTGAAGTCCAGTCGATGGTAAATATATTATCTACCGCAACTGTTTCCATCGGTACTTGGGATACTTGTTCAAAGGTTGGCAATGGTCTGTTAGATTCTATAGTTGGTAATGGCAGCACCACTGTCTTAACAACCATAAATGGAATCACTACAGAAACCACTATAGCTGCAAGCAAATACATTCTCTTGAATTGATGCCAGCTGGTATTTTCCAATAATAGTTTATACACTAGCCATAGGACAAGCAGGCAAATCGAGCTGTTTATAAGTAAGTGTTGCATGGTGTGGATTTTTACTTTTTGAAACGAGAACTAGTATTTATTTGATACCCACCTTATTTCTAAACGTTCGTTCAAAACCATTCTTTGTGAATAGGCTTACTTGAAACGGCTGTGGAAATCTGGAAGATCTGGCATTTTTGTAGACTTTACTTTTAGTAAAATGTATAAAATCATTGTAGGTATATTGCTCCAGAACGTTGTTGTCAATTACCTTACCATCGATCCAAACTGCATATTCGGACTTATTTTTGAGTCCTTCAAATTGTTTCAGGCTGGGTTGATTGGGTTGCACCTCGTTCAGATCAAAAGAAAGCATTGCTGGCAGTTTTTCAACACTGCTTTTTTGCGACGGTGACATTTGCGCATAGATTTTTGTCATTTTTTCCAAATCAGAATTTTTCCAAATCCGATCACTGCCTTTATAAGAATTCCGAATCAGCTCTTTGTATTCAGCCATCATTTGTTTTGTTGGATGAGTAGAATCCTGTCTTTGAATCGTATTCACAGCATATAACTTACCTGCAACCTCATTTGTTACTGACTTTACAGAGGATTGTAGAGCTTGCTCCAGCGATTTGTTTTTTTGCGCTGGTGGCGGTGACGGTATTTGAAGAAAGGGCTTGATCTCAACATTTTTACCATTTATTTTTTCAAAATCTACAATTTCGTTTAATTCATTAATGAAAACCTTTTCATATAAATTTGAAGCAAAGTAATATGACTTGTTCTCGAATACTGCCTCACCAGAAACAACCAAAATATCATCCTTGAGCTCATTTTTTAGTTTTTGAAGTTCATCCGCTGTATAAAAGTTAGCGTCACCATCATATATTATTTTACCTGAATCTGACTTATAAAATAATTTAGTTGTTGAAGGTATTTTATTGCCTCGAATAATTTCAGGCTCTTCTTCCACTATTTCAACTTCTTCAATTTCAATAATTTCAATCTTGTGTCCTTGAGCCTCTAAATCCTTTTCGTTACCGTCAGAATCGTAAAATTTAATTTTATCTTCTGTTCTTTTGAAGGTATATTTTTGATCGTCAATTGTGATAGTTCCTTCTTTTCTTTGTGTGTCAATATAAATAGGCTTGCGTTTTTCTTCAGGTGTTTCCTCCACAATCTCAATAACCTCAGGTTCAACAACAAATTCTTCTTGTCCACAACTAATAAGGAGTAACGCAAGAACTGGTATTATAGCAAGACTTCTTAAGAGTCCGCTGGCGGTGGTTGTATTTGTTTTCATAATGGTAAATCTTTTTTTGATTAATGGAAAATTAAATGTGTTTGCCAATGTGCGGTTTTGACTTTTTGCGGCATATTGAAGTAGTGTTTCTTGGTAGGTTTTTACATCCACCTCTTGAGCTATAACGGCTTGATCTGCTAGAAATTCGTGATTTAGCTTTATCGAATACTTTATCACATATATCAACGGATTAAACCAGGCTAATACCAGTAGTAATTCAATCAGAAAAATATCAATGCTGTGCTTTTGATCTAAATGGGCTTTTTCATGCTGCAAGACCTCTAGTGGAATTTTCCCAGCTTGATAATCTTTTCTATTGACATAAATGGTATTCCAAAAAGAATGAGGAACGACAACTTTTGGTCTCAAAATCAGTTTGTAATTTTGGAAGCTATCTAGTTGATCGGTTGACTTTAAACGAAGTCCGTTTAGGTTTTTGACAAACCGGTAAAGCATGATCAGTAAACCAATGACATAAACAGCAACTATCATTGAAGTCCAGTCGATGGTAAATGTATTCTCTACGGCAATTGTTTCCATCGGTACTTGGGATACTTGTTCAATGGTTGGCAACGGTCTGTTAGATTCTAAACTGGGTAATGGCAGCACCACTGTCTTAACAACCATAAATGGAATCACTACAGAAATCACTATAGCTGCAAGCAAATACATTCTCTTGAATTGATGCAAGCTGGTATTTTCCAATAGTAGTTTGTAAACTAACCAGAGAACGAATAAGCAAATGGAGCTATTGATGAGGTGGTCGAGCATAGTTGGGCTTTATTTAATTTAGCTGACCAGAGTATTCGATAACTGTTATTCCATTTTCCTTTTTTACTCGGAAGTCATTGATATTCCAATTATCGGGCAAGCTCTTTGCTTGGGCCGTCGAGGCCAACTTCCCGTTAATTAAAAGCTTAATAGATCCGTTTTGCATTCCTTTTAAAAGAGTTGGTGTATGTGTAAACCAAGGCTGCGGTGGAGGCGGAAGTAACTTTCTTTTTGCATCAGTCATTATGATTTTGACTGACATGTTTCCATTTGCGTCTGGTAAAATTTGGATGTCTTGCTGTCCTGTGAGTTTAATGGCGCTAACTGCTCCCTTATATGAAACCTTTCGATCATCTATATAATAGGTCAAATCTTCTTTGTTTGCCTCAATGAATTCTAAAGGGCTCAATGGCGGTGGCGGTGGCGGTAAAATGAATTTACTCACATTTATCTTTCCACTGGAAACACCCCTTAAATCAACCACCTCAAAATATTTGTTTAGAAAAAGTTTTCCAGAACGATCTTGAGCATAATAATATTTATGCCCATTGACCTCAGCAATTTCACTAATCACAATAACGTCGTCACCATAACTTTTCTTCAAATCAGTAATACTAGATTCAATAGCTTTATTACTTTTCAGGTCATAAGTGAAATCTTCGTTTATTGGAGACACGATTCTTTTGCTGTCTGAGATTTTCTTTCCTCTAAACAGCTCGTTATCTTCTACTTCTCTAATTTCAACCTCTTCAATTTCAATGATCTCATAACCTTGACTTTCTAAATCTTGTTCTTTTCCTTCCTTATCGTAAAATTTGAATTTGTTGTCGATTCTTTTAAAAGAATATTTTTTTCCATCTACAGTCACAGTTCCTTCCTTTCTTTGAATATCCAGCATAATACTTTTGCTTTCATCAATTGGCACCTCAACAATCTCAATAACCTCAGGTTCAACTACGACTTCTTCCTGTCCGCAGCTAATAACTAGCAGGGCAAGAACTGGAATGATGGCGAGACTTCTTACAAGTCCGCTGGCGGTGGTGGTGTGTGTTTTCATAATGGTAAATCTTTTTTTGATGATGGGAAAATTAAAGGTGTTGACTAGCGCACGGTTTTGACTGTTGGATGAATAAGCGAGTAGTGTTTCTTGGTACTCTTTAGTGCCAACGCCATTTGTAAGTACTGCCTGATCTGCTAAAAACTCATGATTGAGCTTCATAGAATATTTAAAGAGGTACAACAGCGGATTGAACCACATCACAACGATGAGTAGTTCTATAAATAAAATATCAATGCTGTGTTTTTGATCCAAGTGTGCCTTCTCATGTTGCAACACTGTGTCTGGGATGGCTCCAGACTTATAGTCGGTTATTGATGCGTATATATTGTTCAAGAACGAGTGCGGGACCTGGACGAGTTCTCTTAGAATCAATTTATACTGGGAATATGTGCTCACCTCGTCAGTAGACTTGATTCTCAAGTCATACAGATTTTTGATGAATCGGATTCCCATTAGGAGAACTCCAATACTATAAAACCCAAGCAAAACAAGACTCCAATCCCATGTCAAACCTGTTTCCACAACTTCGCTAGGCATCAACTCCATCGCAGTTAAATCAATGGTATTGCCAGAAGTAAAAGGAACTACAACGGTGCGCACGACAAGAAACGGAATCACGGCAGAGATGACGACAGCAGCTATAAAATAGTATCTCTTAAAATGATGCCAACTGGTATTTTCTAGTAACAGCTTGTAAACCAACCATAAGCTGAATAAACAAACTGAGCTATTGATAAAAAAATGCTCCATGGTTATTGCTCTTTTATTTGGTCATCGATGATTTTCTTGAGTTCCTTCAACTCCTTTTGGGAGAGATTTGTTTCTTTAGTAAAGAAAGAAGCAAACTGGGCAGAGCTATCATTGAAGAAATTCTTGATCAGTCCATTGACATGCTTAGAGAAGTAGGCACTTTTTTCAACCAAAGCGAAGTATTGACGGCTGTTGCCTAATAAGTTGTAACCCACAAAACCTTTATCGGTCATGCGCTTGAGCATCGTGGCGATGGTGGTATTTGCTGGTTTGGGCTCTGGATAAGTGTCCAGTAAATCTTTCATGAATGCTTTTTCCTGCTTCCACAAGATATTCATCAATTCCTCTTCTGATTTTGATAATTTCATCTCTACATATTTAGAAGTAACTCTACAAATGTAGAATAATAATTCAATTCTACAAGTGTAGAGGTATGAAAAATTCAAATTCCAAACTCCGAAAATCAGACTGTGGTTGTGGAGGTTCATTTGCGCTTATGCCTGCCGGCAGGCAGGAAAGTGCAGTACAAAAAATCCCGATTATGCAATCGGGATTTTAGCTGATTAAAAATGAGGTCTTGCGATAAGGATTGAGACGGCATCCTTTTTTAAGACTCACTGGGCGCAGCCGAAGTGGGTTTTAAAAAAGATAGAGTCGAAAGCCTGGTGCCGACCCTAGGAGGCAATCGCCTGTACAAAATCAAAATCAAAATCAAAATCAAAAATAAATAATAAAAACCAACTAAGATTGTAGCGGCCTGATCTACATTTGTCTAGATGTCTCACTTAAGTTGTTATTTACTTTTAAGTCTGGCGAAATGCTTGTAAAAATGCGGGATCGTCTCGATGCCTTTTAAATAGTTCCAGATTCCAAAATGCTCGTTAGGCGAGTGGATCGCATCGCTATCTAAACCGAATCCCATCAAAATAGACTTAGAATTCAGCTCTTTTTCAAATAAAGCAACAATAGGAATGGAGCCACCGCTGCGTTGTGGAATAGGTGTCTTGCCAAAAGTATCTTCATAAGCTGCACTCGCCGCTTGGTATCCTATATAGTCAATGGGCGTGACGTAAGCGGTTCCCCCATGGTGAGGTTTCACTTCAACTTTGACGCTTTCCGGTGCGATGCTCTCAAAGTGTTTCTTGAAAAGCTCTGTAATTTCTTTCCAGTCTTGATCTGGAACCAGTCGCATGGATATTTTTGCGTACGCTTTACTTGCAATAACCGTTTTGGCACCTTCACCCGTATAACCACCCCAAATACCGTTGACGTCAAGGGTTGGGCGTATGCTGTTGCGCTCGTTGGTGGTATAGCCTTTCTCGCCGTGTTCCTGATTGATGTCTAGGGCTTTATTGTAATCGGTTTGAGAGAAGGGCGCTTTGGCCATTTCGGCGCGTTCTTCCTGACTCAGTTCCTCGACCTTGTCATAGAATCCTGGAATGGTTATATGGTTGTTCTCGTCGTGCAACGATGCAATCATATCGCATAATACGTTGATGGGATTAGCCACGGCGCCACCATATAATCCAGAATGAAGGTCTCGATTAGGGCCTGTAACTTCTACTTCAACATAGCTCAATCCACGCAATCCAGTTGTAATGCTAGGTGTTTCTTTAGAAATCATTCCAGTATCTGAGATCAGGATCACGTCGTTTGCCAGTTTTTCACGATTGCGCTCCAGGAACCAGCCCAGTGACTCACTGCCTACTTCTTCCTCACCTTCAATCATGAATTTGACATTGCAAGGCAATTCGTCGTTGGCCGTCATGTATTCCATTGCCTTAACGTGCATATACATCTGACCTTTGTCGTCACAGGCGCCGCGAGCGAAAATCGCACCGTCAGGATGTAAGTCGGTTTTCTTGATTACTGGTTCAAATGGAGGGCTGTCCCATAGGTTGATGGGATCTGGTGGTTGCACGTCGTAATGCCCGTAGACCAATACTGTTGGTAGATTTTTGTCAATGATTTTCTCTCCATACACGATAGGATAACCTGGGGTTTCGCAGATTTCCACATGATCACAGCCTGCTTTTTCCAGTTCCGATTTTACGACTTCGCTGGTCTTGATGACATCGTCTTTATAAGCTTTGTCTGCGCTAATGGACGGAATTTTGAGAAGTTCTATCAGTTCATTTATAAAACGGTCCTTGTGTTGATCAACGTATGCTTTGGTATTCATTCAATAAGTGTTTGACGTAAAGATAAGAAGTGAAAAATTTTCTTTTTACAAAGAATTTGTAATATCGGGAAAGTATGTATATTTGCCGTCCCAAATAGGGAATACCAGTATGCGGATGTGATGGAACTGGTAGACATGCTAGACTTAGGATTTAACCTAATAAAAGTTCTTAAAATATTGAAAAAGCGGATGTGGTGGAACTGGTAGACACGTCAGACTTAGGATCTGATGCCGCGAGGTGTGCAGGTTCGATTCCTGTCATCCGCACTTTTTCAACTGCAAGATTGCAGTCATAAAACCTCTCAATTTTGAGAGGTTTTTTTGTTTGGGTACAACATAGGTACAACATTTCACAGTTTTCCAGTCTCTAATTCATAATGCTACTATACGGTACCAAATGAATATAAAGAACATTTTTTAATTCTAATTTTCATAGAATTTATAGCTTCTAATAAAGAAAAATAGCTTTTTTGGAACCACTATTAGCATAACAAATAAATGTTAATCTTAATAATAATTGTTAAATTTTTGTAATTTTGCATTTAAATGAAGCAATTTATTCACAAATCAATGGCAATTTTTATGGCAGCCGTAGTTCTTATGACTACGATGTCATTTACTATTGATGTGCATTATTGTGGGGATAAGTTAGTAGATTTTTCATTCATCCAAGATGTTAAGACTTGCGGAATGGAAAAAGCTGAACCTGCTAAGAGCTGTTCTAACTCAATGGTTTCAAAAAACTCTTGTTGCTCAGATGAACAATTGATTATTGAAGGTCAGGACGATTTAAAACAAGATTTTTCACAACTTACTTTTGAGCAACAAGTATTTGTTGCCTCTTTTGCTTCCTCATATATCAGTCTTTTTGAAGGAACTGAGTCTAAAGAGATTACATTCTCAGATCACTCGCCCCCATTTATTAGGCGGGACTTGCAGGTATTGCACCAGACATTCTTAATTTGATTTATTAAACAGTACCAGTAGCACTCTAATTGCAACTGGAAAAGCCCAGCGATACATTCGTTTTGGGCACGCTTTGTTGTTTCTCATTTGTACTGTAAGCAAACCAAAGCATATTTCTATAACTGTTTAATAATCATACCGTATGCTAAATAAAAGCATAAAATTTCTCATAGAAAACAAACTTGTTGCCGTTATACTGCTCGCCCTATTCGTAGGTTGGGGAGTGGTCAACGCACCCTTTAATTGGGAAACAGGTATTTTACCAACTGATCCTGTAGCTGTTGATGCCATTCCAGACATCGGCGAAAACCAGCAAATTGTTTTCACAAAATGGCAAGGGCGTTCACCGCAGGATATCGAAGACCAGATTACCTATCCACTCACAACTTCGTTGTTGGGAATCCCTGGTGTTAAGACCATCCGAAGCTCTTCTATGTTCGGTTTTTCAAGTATCTATATCATTTTTGAAGAAGATGTAGAATTCTATTGGTCGCGTAGCCGTATTCTTGAAAAACTCAATTCACTTCCTGCAAATCTATTGCCCGATGGTGTAAACCCTGCTTTGGGTCCGGATGCTACGGGATTAGGTCAAATTTTTTGGTACACACTGGAAGGTCGTGATAAAGATGGCAACGTAACCGGCGGTTGGGATTTACAGGAATTGCGTAGCATACAGGATTATTATGTAAAATATGGTTTGTCTTCGGCAAGCGGTGTCTCTGAAGTGGCCTCAATTGGTGGTTACGTTCAAGAATACCAAGTGGATGTTGACCCTGAAAAAATGCGGCAGTACAACATCGGTTTGACCGATATCGTAAAAGCCGTAAAAGAAAGCAATCAAGATATCGGTGCGCAGACCTTGGAAATCAATCAAGCCGAATACCTTGTTCGTGGTTTAGGGTATGTGAAATCTGTTTCAGATATTGAAAATGCGGTGGTCGCTTCGGAAAATTTTACTTCTATCCGAATTAAAGACATCGCAAATGTTCATCTGGGACCACAAACGCGACGTGGTATTTTAGACAAAGAAGGTGCTGAAGTGGTTGGCGGTGTTGTAGTTGCCCGATATGGCGCTAATCCCTTGGAAGTCATCAATAATGTAAAAGACCAAATAGCCGAATTATCATCTGGACTACCCACAAAAACCTTGGCAGATGGTCGTACTTCACAAGTGACCATCGTTCCCTTTTACGACCGCACGCAACTCATTCAGGAAACACTTCACACGCTCAATGAAGCCCTTACACTTGAAATCCTGATAACCATTTTGGTCATCATCGTAATGGTGTTCAACCTACGTGCATCCATTCTAATCTCTGGTCTGTTGCCTGTTGCCGTTTTAATGGTTTTCATAACAATGAAGCTCTTTAATGTAGATGCCAACATTGTTGCCTTGTCAGGAATTGCCATTGCTATCGGTACAATGGTGGACGTGGGCGTCATACTTGCCGAAAATATGATTCGGCATCTGGAAGATGAAAAATTACGCTTTCGCGAAAGCGGGATAGAATACACGACAAACGAAATTATTTACAACGCCACTGCGGAAGTTTCTGGTGCAATTTTGACCGCAGTGCTCACAACGATTATCAGTTTCCTACCTGTGTTCACAATGATAGGTGCTGAGGGAAAACTATTCAGACCACTCGCATTTACAAAAACAATGGCACTTTCTGCATCGCTTGTAATCGCGCTATTTTTAATACCGCCATTTGCCGCGTTCCTTTTCAGAAAAACAAACATTCGCCAGCGATCTAAACTGTTTTTGAATGGTCTTTTAATCGCACTCGGTATCACTGCACTTGTATTTGGTTACTGGCTTGGGTTGATTTTGATAGCTTTTGGATGTAGTGGTTTATTCTTTTCGCTTAAAGCGAAAAAGGAATACAACCATACCATTGCTGGCTACAGGCTCAACATCAATCAAAATGTAGTAAATATCATCATTTCCTGTATTGCTATCGTCGTGCTGTTAGCCGAATACTGGCGACCACTTGGTTTTGACCGCAGCATTCTAATGAATTTGATTTTTGTAGCGATTATCTGCTTTGGACTGCTTGGTGTGTTTACAGTTTTCCGAAGATACTATGACAGCATTTTGCGTTGGGCACTTCAAAATCGATACCTGTTTTTAATTATTCCAACCACGGTGTTGATTTTAGGCGTGGTCATAATGCGTAACACAGGGAAGGAATTTATGCCTGCACTTAATGAAGGTTCATTTCTTTTGATGCCCACATCCTTACCGCACGCCGGTGTAGAAGAAAACAAACGTGTACTGCAACAGCTTGATATGGCTGTGGCGAGCATACCAGAGATTGAAACCGTGGTGGGGAAAGCGGGTAGAACAGAATCTGCCCTCGACCCTGCACCACTCTCGATGTATGAAAATGTCATTCAGTACAAGTCTGAATATATGCGAAATGAAAATGGCGAGAGACAACGCTACCGTGTAAACGATGATGGCCTATTTGTTCTGAAAGGTGACAAGTTCATTATCAACCCAAATAATGAAATCGATGATGATGCAAACTATGAAGCGTCACAACTCAAAACAAGTGCAACACGCAATGATTTGATTGAAGATAGCGATGGGGAATACTACCGAAACTGGCGACCGGAAATAAGCAGTCCTGATGACATTTGGAATGAAATTGTAAAAGTTACCAAATTCCCAGGCGTGACTTCTGCGCCCAAGCTGCAACCCATCGAGACGCGACTCGTTATGCTGCAAACAGGTATGCGAGCACCTATGGGTATCAAGGTAAAAGGCCCAGATTTAAAAACCATAGAAAATTTTGGACTGCAATTGGAAGACATCCTAAAACAAGCAAAAGGCGTCAAAGAACAAGCCGTTTTTGCAGACCGCATCGTGGGCAAACCCTATTTGCTAATTGACATTAAACGAGACCAGTTGGCACGCTATGGGATTTCAATAATGGATGTTCAGGAAGTGCTTCAAGTAGCTGTGGGCGGTATGCCGCTTACCCAAACGGTAGAAGGCCGTGAGCGGTATGGTGTAAGAGTACGCTATCCACGGGAATTGCGTGCAAATCCAGAAGATTTGAAAAGTATCTATGTTCCTGTATCAACTGGAAGTCCGGTTCCTTTGGGCGAACTGGTGGATATACGATATGAGCAAGGTCCACAGGTCATTAAAAGTGAAGACACTTTCTTAATTGGCTACGTGCTGTTTGACAAGCTCGATGGCTTTGCCGAAGTCGATGTGGTGGAAAATGCCCAAGCGCTCATTCAACAGAAAATCGATAATGGCGATTTGGTCGTGCCACAAGGAATCAGTTACCGATTTACGGGAACGTACGAAAATCAATTGCGAGCAGAAAAAACGTTATCGGTAGTTGTGCCACTTTGTTTACTGGTCATTTTCTTGATTTTGTATTTCCAATTCAGGTCGGTTTCTACGTCGCTTATGGTTTTTACAGCCATCGCCGTAGCCTTTGCAGGTGGTTTTATAATGATATGGTTATACGGTCAGGATTGGTTTTTCAATTTCAGCTTTTTTGGCGAGAACCTACGGGACTTGTTCAATATGAAAACCATCAATTTAAGTGTGGCCGTTTGGGTCGGTTTTATTGCCCTTTTCGGTATTGCGACTGATGATGGTGTTGTAATGGCAACCTATTTAGACCAATCATTTAAAAGCAACGAGCCAGACAGTAAAAAAGGCATACGTCTCG
The DNA here is from genome assembly GCF_000831385.1 of Nonlabens marinus S1-08. Taxonomy (NCBI): domain Bacteria; kingdom Pseudomonadati; phylum Bacteroidota; class Flavobacteriia; order Flavobacteriales; family Flavobacteriaceae; genus Nonlabens; species Nonlabens marinus. The sequence goes on from NZ_AP014548.1 coordinate 1,251,725, forward strand.
CCACATTAGAAGCCGCAGGAAAAAGAATACGTCCTTGCTTGATGACCACCGTGACCACAGTTTTGGCATTGTTGCCAGTACTCACATCTACAGGAAAGGGAAGCGATATTATGATACCAATGGCCATCCCCATTTTTGGCGGAATGATAATCGACGTCACATCCTATTTTCTCTTACCAGTTTTATATAGCTGGAAAAAAGAATACCAACTTAAAAGAGCAAACAAATGAAAAATATTAAAATCATAATCTGTCTTTTGTTTGTTTCCGCTGAAGTTTATGCTGAGCGAAGACGAAGTGCGAAAGCTCGCCTGAACGCACTACTAATAATGAGCATTGTACTGATTTCCATCGGCGGGCAGGCGCAACAACTACAAAGATACATTGAAGAAGCTGAAGCTAATAACCCAGAAATTCAGGCTTTTGAACTACGCTACAATATTGCCGAAGAAAAAGTCAATGAAGCAAACTGGTTACCCAATACTGAAGTAAACTTAGGATATTTTGTAAGTGAGCCAGAAACAAGAGTGGGCGCACAACGAGCACGGATAGGCGTAAAACAGATGTTGCCTTGGTTTGGAACCGTTACCGCACGTGAAAATTATGCGACTTCAATGGCCGAAGCTGAATATGTGGAAATCACAATCGCCAAACGAAAATTGGCGCTTTCAGTAGCGCAATCCTATTATAGATTGTATGAAACAAGAGCAAAGCAAGAGGTACTTGACGAGAACATCCAATTATTAAAAACCTATGAGCGACTTGCCCTTACCTCGGTAGAAGTGGGCAAGGCATCTGCGGTAGATGTATTGCGGTTGCAGATTCGTCAAAATGAATTGCAGCAGCAAAAAGAGGTATTGGAAGAAGAATTTAGCGCAGAACAAACAACCTTCAATAATCTCTTAAATCGGGATGAAAATAGTACGGTTGATTTAGTTGCAGAAATGAAAATACCAGAGAATGACCCTATATACGGAACAGACGCACTATCGCTCAATCCTGAACTGCTCAAGTACGATAAATTGTACGAATCCGTAGCACAATCAGAATTGCTCAATCAACGCGAGAGCCTACCTATGGTTGGCTTTGGTGTGGATTATCTACCGGTAAGCGAGCGTACCGATATGAACCCTATAGACAATGGAAAAGATGTATTGATGCCTATGGTTTCGGTTTCCATTCCCATTTTTAACAATAGGTACAAGTCCATTTCAAGGCAAAATGAGTTACGCCAACAGGAAATTGAAACCCAAAAAGAGCAACGATTAAATGTGTTGGAATCCGCTTTCGCGAAAGGTATATCCCAACGCAACCAAGCCCGAATTAAATTCAATACTCAGAGTAAGAATTTAAAGCAGGCCAAAGATGCCGAGCAAATTCTAATCAAGAATTATGAAACGGGAACGATAGATTTCAACGATGTGCTCGATATACAGGAATTGCAATTAAAATTTCAGATTAATCAGATAGAATCGGTTCAGATGTATTACGTGCAACAATCCATAATCAATTATTTAATTCAATAGCAATGGTAAAAGATTTTTACATAAAAAATATGGTTTGCGACCGTTGCATCAAGGTCTTAAAAGATGAAATACGTAAGCTAAAGATTGGTCTGTTGGATATTGAGTTGGGAAGACTTCGATTGGATATCGATGAAAAAGAACAATTGAACACACTAATCGAAATTTTAGACAGAAATGGATTTGCCCTCATCACTTCTACCGAGGATAAATTAACCGAGAAAGTAAAAATTGAATTGATAAAGTTATTGAATGTAATGCCGCTTGAAATTGATGGGAAGTTATCAGATTTTCTTGCGGATAAATTACAAAAGGACTATTCAAAAATCAGCAAAGTGTTTTCCATTACCGAGGGAATCACTATTGAAAAATATTTTATCAAACTAAAGATAGAAAAGGTCAAGGAACTTATCCAAACACCCGATTATAATTTCACAGAAATAAGCCAATTGCTCGATTACAGCCATATCAACCATTTAAGTGGACAGTTTAAAAGCGAGACGGGAATGAGCCTTTCGACCTATAAATCCCAACAAAAGAATTTTAGGAATTCGTTGGACAAAATTATGTAGATAAGAACCAATATTATGACACAAGCTGTTGATTTACAGCAGTAATTTCCCTTGGAAATTTAATGTTTAATTAAAAATAAAAAATGATGAGAAATTCAGAATTAATTAGCGCCCTTGGCAATTGTATCAACCATTGTAATTATTGTGCAGATGCCTGTTTAGAAGAAGAAAATCTAAAGATGATGGTCAATTGTATTCGCACAGACCGTGTCTGTGCAGAGGTCTGTAGCACTTTGGCTCAGGTGTTGGCAACCAAATTTGAAGATGTAGATGATTTGGTACGCTACTGTCAAAAAGTTTGTAACGCTTGTGCAGATGAATGTTCACAGCACGACCACAAACACTGTCAAGATTGTGCAGAAGCCTGTAGAAAATGTGCTGAGGCTTGTGAAAGCTATTTAGCATAAAACAAAACCGATTTTACAGACCATACATTTAATTTAAAATAGCACTTATGAATTCAAAAATCTTAATTCTTTTGATGATTCTTGTATCATCAACTGCCATAGCACAGACCGAGCCTTCCGTAGAAGGCAATGTAGATAACCTGCCCGTAAGGGAATATACCCTTACTCTACGGGAGGAGCTCGTAAACAAAGCAGACAAGGAAGTTATGGGGATGACCATAAATGGCCAAATCCCCGGGCCAACACTCAATTTTAATGAGGGCGAATATGCCGTAATTTATGTCAAGAACGAGATGAGCGTGGAATCATCGATACATTGGCACGGCCTTCTGTTGCCAAATTTCTACGATGGCGTTCCCTATCTATCCACCCCACCTATCGAACCTGGCAAGACTTTAAAATACGAATTTGCTATTAAGCAAAATGGAACCTACTGGTATCATTCCCATACAATGCTACAGGAACAAAGTGGTATCTATGGTCCTTTTGTAATACAGCCCAAGGAAAAAACAGATTTAGAATATGATAAAGAGCTCGTGCTACTACTTTCAGATTGGACTAACGAAAAGCCAAGGGATGTACAACGATTTTTAAAGCGTGGCACAGAATGGTACAATATCAGAAAAGGGACGGCCACGCCACTTAACCAAGTAATTGCGAGAGGTGCTTTGGGTGCGCAGGTCGATTTTTGGAGGCAACGAATGGAAGGAGCCGATATTGCCGATATCTATTACCCAGCATTTCTTATCAATGGAGAAGAGAAAATTGAATATCCCGAATTTAAACCAGGAGAGAAAGTACGTCTGCGCATTATCGATGGTTCTGCATCAACCTCTTTTTGGATGACCTTTGGAGGGGAAGACCCATTGATGGTGGCAGCTGATGGAAAGGATGTAGTTCCCGTAAGAAAGAACAAGACTTTTATTGGTGTTGCAGAGACCTATGATTTTATCGTCACGATACCTGACAACGGAAAACTCGAATACAAGATTATGGCACAGGATGGTTCTGGCACAGCTACTGCCTATTTGGGCCAGGGAGAGGTGATAGCTGCACCAGATATACCAAGACCAGATAAAATTGCGATGATGCAGCAAATGGCGAAGATGAAAATGAAAATGGGAGCACCAGCATTAAAATTTAGACCAAGAAAGGATGAGCGCTACGAAATGAAGGAAAAGTGGGGAATGCAAAAGAGCGATATGACAATGGGAGAAATGGAAATGGAACAATCGGCTATGAAGGGAGGAGACAAGATGAAGAATATGTCTATGGAAAAGCCAAAGGATTCAATGCAGATGGACCATTCCAAAATGGGAAAAATGGATAAAAAAATGGATGATATGAAAATGGACGAACCGGATGGAATGCAGGGAATGAATATGTTTTCAGAATACAACTACGATTATCTTAAATCACCCGAGAAAACCAACTATGACCCCGACGTGCCTGTAACCGAAATTTTGTTGAACCTTACTGGAAATATGCAACGGTATATCTGGAGCTTGAACGGTGTACCTCTTTCTGAAGCGGACAAGATAAAGATAAAGGGAGATGAAGTAACCCGAATCACGTTCAATAACTTAACGATGATGCACCACCCGATGCACTTGCACGGACATTTTTTTAGGGTCATCAACGAGAATGGGGAATACTCACCCCTAAAACACACAGTAAATGTACCGCCTATGCAGGAAATAACCATCGAGTTTTATGGTAATGAATATGGCGACTGGTTTTTTCACTGTCACATACTTTATCATATGATGGGAGGTATGGCTCGTATTGTGAGTTATGATACACCTCGCGACCCACGATTAGAAGAGTTTCCAGTATCTAAACTTATACACGAAACAGACCAATTTTATTCTTGGGGTATGGTAGATGCTGCATCACATATGACCACCTTGAACTTAGTAAGCTCAAACATCCGTAACCAGTTTTCACTGAGGGGCGAATATGGATGGAACAAGAATATGGAAGTAGAGGTAGCATATGACAGGTATCTATATGATTATTTGACCGTTTTTGGTGGTATAAATATTGAAAATGGAATGGAGGATAGCCTTGAAGAGATAAATACAACCGCCATTGCGGGGATACGCTACCTCACCCCTTACCTCTTTACACTTGATGTCCGTACGGACAGTAAGTTGCGCCCACAGATAAGTTTGAGTCGTGCCATCTCAATTTTTCCAAGAACCATCATATTTGGAATGTATGAATACCAAATGGATTTTGGTTGGGTAGATGACCTGCCACAAGGGGTTAATTTTAAAGAAGAGGTTACTTGGAGCGCAGGAGTAGAATATTTACTATCAAAGAATTTTTCACTAATGGGAAGCTACGACAACCGTTTTGGTGCAGGTGGTGGGCTTTCTCTAAGATTTTAAAAGTTCCTTGATTAACACCTTAACAATAAGTATTAAGATTAACGAACAATAATAAAATGATAGGAAGGGGTACTCATATGATGGGAAAATTGACAAAGGAGCGAAAACAACATATAGAGGGTAATCTTTCTTAAAACGATAATAATAATTATAAAAATTAAAGGTATGATGATATTTTGGTGGATAATAGGACTTGCCCTTTTGGGATGGTTAATATTTTTTATAGCCGGTAAAAGAAAAAAGTAATAACTCAATAATAGGGATACAGGAAGGTTCTGAAGTTTAACAGTATCGGATTTTAAAAACAATGTATCGACCTAAAACAATAACGCTTTTCGATATTGTTTTTATAAAAAATAATTAAACAGTTGATTGTTGAATGTCTATTATAATCTGATGATATTTAGATGGAACCTACAGGTCATTTGTAAAAGTTTAAAGAGTAACAATTTAAAATAAGAATAATGAAAACACTAATGAAAACAACAATCGCAGCTTTTGCACTTATAGCATTTATTAGCTGCAAGGAAAAACAAACTGTAGAGATTAACACACCTGAAGAGGTAAAGACCGCAAAAGAAAACACTGCAGATGTGGCAGACCAAGGCTTTATAGACGGGATGACCGGGAAGGTATGGCACAATTACCTTGAAATCAAGATGGCGCTGGCAAAAAGCGATGAGAGTCAAGCAAAATCCATTAGCAAGGATATGGCAGCATCATTTGGTGAAGAACGAATGGAGATGAAAAAGCTCGCACAACAAATGGCTGATGCTCAAGATATAGAAGAGGTCAGGGAACTTTTTGCACAGTTCACGGAAAAGGCGGGGCCTATGTTTGAAGATGCCTTATCTGAAGGAACCATATACAAAAAATACTGCCCAATGGCATTTAACAATGAAGGAGCCTATTGGTATGCAGATGTAAAAGAAATTACCAATCCCTATTTCGGAGAGAAAATGCTGAAGTGCGGGTCGGTCAAAAAAACCATTAATAAATAACCCTTAAATATATAATTATGAAAATGATGAAACAAAATGTAATGATTGCCGGACTGGCATTAGTTCTATTTAGTGCTACTGCCTGCAAAGACGGAAACAAAAACGAACCCGCAGCGCCTATGAGCAATGAGATGCATCAAAAATCGATGGATGATATGATGGATGATAAACCAATGAATGAAGATGATGAAATAGCAATGAACAATGGTCAAGACGCAAAAGCAGAAGCTATTTTGACCGACTATTTTAAACTTAAGGACGCTTTGGTTAACGATGATAATGCCAAAGCCAAAGAACTTGGGGCAAGCCTCGCAACAACCTTAGGAAAGCTCGATATTTCAGAATACACCGATACGCAGCAATCAGATTTAAAGGACATCGTTGAGGATGCGGTAGAACACGCAGAGCACATTTCAGAAAGCGATATAACACACCAGCGAGAGCACTTTAAAGTATTGAGCAAGGATGTAACAGATATGGTTGCTATTACAGGAACAGAAAACACCTTGTACCAACAGTTTTGCCCAATGTATGATGGCGGTAGCGCTTGGTTGAGCACGAGCAAGGACGTTAAGAATCCGTATTACGGTAGTAAAATGTTAACCTGCGGTAAAGTCCAGAAAGAAATCAACTAAATGAAGATTGTAAAAATCATAGCGGGAATTCTTTTGGTGGTGTTTGTTGTAATTCAGTTTATTCCTACAACACGTAATCAAAGCGATACCGTGCCCCAAACAGATTTTATGTTGGTGCATAAGGTTCCGGAGGCTATTCAGAAAAAGATACAGGTTTCCTGCTATGATTGTCACAGTAACAACACCCAATATCCTTGGTATAATCGAGTTCAACCAGTTGCTTGGTTTTTGGAAGACCACATTAAAGAAGGTAAGGCAGAGCTCAATTTCAACGAATGGGATTCATTGTCAAGTCGCAGAAAGACAAGTAAATTAAGGTCTATCATCAAGCAAATTGAAAGTGGTGAGATGCCCTTGGATTCATACACCTTAATTCATAGAGACGCCAAGTTCTCGAAAGAAGAAACGGAAGAAATCATCAATTGGGTAACACAATTAAAAGACAGTTTATAAATAACCTAAAAATTAGAATTATGAAAAAGATAAAAACGAGTATAGCAGCAATGCTATTGTTAACGGTTTCTTTTGCTTATGCACAGGAAAAAGATAAAATGGACCACAGCAATATGAAAATGGACCATAGTAAAATGATGGATACCAAGACTGATGCAAAGGCAGAAGTGATTTTAAATGACTATTTCAACCTAAAAGATGCCTTGGTGGCTGATGATACCAAAAAAGCGGCACAATTAGGCACTACATTAGTGGCTTCCTTAAAAGCATTTGACAGCAGTAACTATACAAAAGAACAACAAAGCGAGCTGGCAGATATTATAGAAGATGCCACCGAACACGCCGAGCATATTGCCGAAAGCGCCATAGACCACCAACGCGAACATTTTAAAACGTTAAGCAAGGATATCACGGATATGGTGGCCATTACTGGAACAAAAAATACACTGTACCAACAATTTTGCCCAATGTACGATAAAGGTAGCGCGTGGTTGAGCCAAAAGGATGAAGTGAGGAATCCGTATTACGGGAGCAAGATGCTTACGTGTGGCAAAGTACAAAAGACTATTCAATAGATTATCTCTATCCAAGAAGCCCTTTTCTTGTTCTGGTTTATTAGTTAACAGATAGTAATAGAGTTTTTGGAGAATCTAGAATAGTTTATAAATCCTGTCGTGGGAAGGAAAATAATTGATGGTTAGTGTTAGTTCCTTCCCAAGTCAGGCAAAAATTTAAGTCCTAATAAGAGAGAGGGCACGTATTTCTGGTTGGTTTTTAAGGCCCTTTCTCTTAATTAGGCACAATAAATTTATTGAAAAAGAAAGGTTGATTTGGTTAATAGTAGCCCGAATATGGAAGAGACGATGCATCAATTAGTGATGATGAAGCTCTTCCCTTTTGGGGCAAAATAGAGGATTATTGAAAAAGAGAAGTTTAGTGAAGATTACTTGATTTTGGGAGGTGAGCATTTCAGATTGGTTTATTGGTTAATACCAGTTCGCCTCTCATCTTCAAGTATAATCTAATAATTTCAGTTTCATAATCTCAAGCTGAAAAATATATAAAGTTGATGAAGGATTGCTGCAATACAAATAATGGCAAAGCGCAAAATAAAAGTCCATTAAAGAAGTGGACTGACTATATAGTGTATACAATCCTAACATTAATAATTGGTGGTGCATTGGCGTTGCAGTTTTTTGGTTAGAAGAATAAGCAAACTCGAAACAAAAGACGTATGATGAGATTTTTACAGATAATAAATAAGAATGGATAAAGAAAAAGACATAGAAACCACAAGGGCGTTTTATGGGCAACTTTTCAATAGCTCAAAGTATGTTCTATTGGTGCTGCTAATTGCTTCAGTAATCGAACTGTATGCGCTACCTACTATGGAAGGGCTTTTGGCTATAGGTATACTTCTTGCCTTAACATTACTAAAAATAGGATTTATTATAGCCTTGTCCTTTAACCAACTAATGAAGATAATTGGTCAGAGCCATCTATTGAGCCACGTACTGGTCTTGTTCGGATATCTGATTGTGTTGATAGTTTTATCGTTTGCAATAGATTACACGGCGTTACAGTTTGTGGATGCTATTCATTTTAAAATGAACAACAGTATTGGCAATGATGGACTGTCGGTAGTTTTTGATTTATCCTATTTTAGTTTGATAACATTCTCATCAGTAGGATATGGTGATATAGTCCCAATTTCCTTACCCGCGAAAATCCTGGTGGCGCTTGAAGTGGCACTGCGGTTTTTCGTCCTGGTCTTTGGTATCGCAAATGTGAATAGAATTCGAGTAAATAAATAACCTTTAAAAACTAAAAGTATGAAAACACTAAAATTAACTACGGTGGTAATGTTGCTCATAATAGCGACAAGCCCACTATTTGGACAAGATGCAAAAACAGAAAAAGAAGCAGTGCTTACAGTAATGAAAAGCTATAAGGATGCCTTACAAAACCTAACGACCGATGGTACTTTCGAATTATTTACCGAGGATTCCGAGGTTTTTGAATCGGGAGGCGTCGAGGGTACGTACAGCCACTATATAGAACATCATTTAGGGCCGGAATTGGGTCACTTTGAAAAATTTGAATTTTCAGATTATGAAATCGATGTAAAGGTAGATGTACCCTATGCCTTTACTACCGAAACATACATATATACCATTGTCCTCAATCCGGACGACAAGGGAAATAGCCGGGCCATAAAGAAAAAAGGGGTAGCAACCTCAATCCTTAAAAAAATAGATGGAAAATGGAAAATAATAAAAACCCATTCATCTTCAAGAAATACTAAGTAACAACCGATGAGTAGATATATTTCAATTAGTATAGTGTTCGGTCTTCTTCTTATTACCAGTTGTAAAGAGAAGAAAACCGAGCCATTGCCGGAACAGTCGAAAGAAACAACCATAGAACAACCGCCAAAAAAAGTGTTAAGCCCCCACACCTCTGCAATGGCGACCATTGGTAATGCGCACATCCATATTGATTATTCATCGCCAGGGGTTAGGGACAGGATGATTTTTGGTGGTTTGCTGGCGTATGACCAAGTCTGGCAAGCAGGGGCACATATGGCTACGTGGATAGAGACGGATACGGATTTAGAAATAGATGGTAAGGAACTGAAAGCAGGTAAATATGGATTTTTTACCATTCCTTCAAAAGAAGAATGGACCATCATTTTAAATTCCAATTGGAACCAGCACGGAAAGGATGAATATGACGAAAAAGATGATGTAATACGATTTAAGATAACACCGATTATTGCAGATAGTCTAAAAGAACACTTAGAATATAATATCAAGAAAATTAGTGATACGGAAGGTGAGATAACATTAGCTTGGGAAAAAGTTAAAGTAGTAATTCCATTCAAAGTAAAATAGCAAGATATGGTCAACCAAAGCTCAATGATAAAGAAATTAAAAACAGGTGTATCATCAAAGAATGAAAAACTAATACAGTTTAAACCGTGAACGAATTTTTAAAACAATGGGGCGAAGCCGCCTATACGACCACCGGATTTTTCTGGATGGCGCTTTGGGCATTCATTTTGGGATATATCATCAGTAGTATGATACAGATTTTCGTGACCGAAAAGCGGATGCAAAAAACAATGGGCGAAAACGAAGGCAAAAGTGTGCTTTTGGGCACTTTTTTCGGCTTTATTAGTAGCTCGTGCAGTTTTTCGGCTTTGGCAGGTACAAAATCCATTTTTAAGAAAGGGGCAAGTTTTGTGTCTTCCATTGCCTTTCTGTTGGCATCGACCAATCTCGTCATAGAATTGGGGATTATCATTTCCATATTCTTAGGATGGCAGTTCGTGGTTGGCGAATATGTAGGTGGTATTCTCTTGATTGGTATTTCGTGGATTCTGATACGACTCATCAATCCTAAAAAACTCATCGAAAAAGCCCGTAAGAATCTCGAAAATGAAGATGATGATGAGATGGACGGTTCCAAAGATTGGAAGAAACAAATAACGAACGAAGACAGTTGGGCGCGCGTTGCCAAAAAATACAAGATGGAATGGCAAATGGTCTGGAAGGATGTAACCGTAGGTTTTACCGTTGCGGGTATTACAGCGGCTTTTGTGCCAGATTCGTTCTTTCAGACCTTATTTATCAATAGCGGTCAAGGCAATACAGATTTCACATTTCTCGAAATTCTGGAACATATTGTGGTCGGTCCGGTTGCCGCATTTTTGACGTTTATCGGTTCAATGGGCAACATTCCGTTAGCAGCGTTACTATTCGGAAAAGGCGTGAGTTTTGCGGGCGTAATGGCCTTTATTTTTAGCGATTTGGTGGTTTTTCCAGTATTGCGCATCAATGCAAAATACTACGGCTGGAAGATGTCACTCTTCATCTTGTTCTTACTTTTTACAGCATTAATCGGTACGGCATTGACACTTCATTATGGATTTGATTTATTGAATATGCTACCAGATTCATCACAGGTGAAGATTCAAGATAGCGAATTTTTTAAGATTGATTATACCTTTTTCTTGAACGTTGCTTTTCTCATCATTTCGGCCTATCTCGTTTATCTGGGTTTTTTTAAGCGAAAAGATGTAGAGGATTCAATGAGCGAGATGGCACCCAAAAGCCCTTTACTCGAAAAGATTTTAAAATATGCAGCCTTCATCTGTTATATATGGCTCGCTGGAGGACTGATTGTAAAATTTTTAGTGAACTAAAATTAGTGGCTATGAAAACATTCGATACCCTTTCCCAAACAATGACCCACTTGCAAGAGCAAGGTTATACTTATGATTTTAATTTATGTTCGGGACACATTGAATGTAATGCGCTAAAGCTAAAATTACATCCAGAGGATTTCGATGTAGATGAGATGCATCGTTATGAAGGAATGAGCAGTACCGATGACAACAGCGTTCTCTACGCTATTTCATCAAAAAATGGAATTAAAGGATTATTGGTCGATGCCTATGGCGTCTATGCAGAGAATATTTCTGAAGCAATGCGAAAAAAATTAAGATAAAATGAAACATACCTATCACATACACGGAATGACCTGCAACGGTTGCCAGAATCACGTCGAAAAAATACTTTCCAATGTAGCGGGAGTAACCAGTGCATCGGTCAATTTGGAAAAAGCAGAAGCCACCATCGAAATGGAATCTCACATTCCTATCGAGACTTTTCAAAAGGTATTAAATGATGACGGCGGTACGTATTCTATCCACAAACCGGGCGAGCATCATCATAAAGATGATTCCGCTTCCGCGAAAGCGAAAAAACCACAACCCAAAGGCAAAGGAACAGGAACCTTCTACTGTCCAATGCATTGCGAAGGAGATAAAACCTACGACAAGCCAGGCGACTGTCCTGTCTGCGGAATGGATTTAGTCGAGGAACAAAATTTAACCGCCACCACTTCCGAGCAATGGACCTGCCCTATGCACCCTGAAGTTGTTAAAGACGGACCTGGAGACTGTCCTATTTGTGGGATGGACCTGGTGCCGATGAAACCCGATATTTCCGCAGAAGAAAAGACCTATAAAAAATTGCTCAAAAAGTTCTGGATAGCAGTCGCTTTTACATTGCCTATATTTTTCATAGCAATGTCAGAAATGCTGTCAAACAATCCCTTGGAAAGTATTCTCGAAATAAAATACTGGAACTGGGCTCAGTTTGTGCTTTCCCTTCCCGTGGTTTTCTATGCTACGTGGATGTTCTTTGAACGTGCGTATCGCAGTATTGTCACCTGGAACCTAAATATGTTTACGCTCATTGGCATAGGTACTGGAGTGGCTTGGGTTTTTAGTGTTTTCGGGATGCTGTTTCCGCAGCTTTTCCCCCAAGACTTTTTAACCGAATCAGGAACTGTATTTGTTTATTTTGAGGCGACCACAGTTATTTTAACGCTGGTGCTACTCGGACAGGTACTTGAGGCCCGTGCGCACAGTAAGACCAATTCTGCGGTCAAGGAACTCTTAAAACTTGCGCCCAATAAAGCTATTAAGGTAGTCGATGGAAATGAAGAAGAAGTTTCCATCGACCAGATAGAGAAAGGAGATATACTACGAGTAAAACCAGGAGATAAAATTCCTGTTGATGGCAAAATTACCGAAGGAGAAACTACTGTAGATGAATCGATGATTTCGGGAGAGCCCATTCCAGTTAATAAATCTGTAGATGACAAAGTAAGTAGCGGTACCATAAACGGCAACCAGTCGTTCTTGATGGAGGCCGAAAAAGTAGGTAGCGACACATTACTTTCCCAAATCATCAAAATGGTAAATGATGCCAGTCGCAGTCGTGCCCCTATCCAGAAATTGGCCGATACGGTTTCAGGCTATTTTGTGCCAATAGTCATATTTATTGCGGTCATAACCTTTATCGTTTGGGCAATCTGGGGTCCGGAACCCGCTTATGTCTATGGGTTTGTGAATGCCATTGCCGTATTGATTATCGCCTGTCCGTGTGCATTAGGATTGGCAACACCGATGTCCGTTATGGTGGGTGTTGGTAAAGGCGCTCAGAATGGCGTACTTATCAAGAATGCCGAAGCCCTTGAAAAAATGGACAAGGTAGATACCCTTATTGTTGATAAGACCGGAACAATTACCGAGGGAAAACCCACGGTGGAGAAGGTAGGTTCTTTTGATGATAAACAATTTAGCGAAAGCGAAATTCTACATTTTATTGCATCTCTAAACAGTTCCAGCGAGCATCCATTGGCCGAAGCTACTGTGAAATACGGAAAGCAGCAGAATGTTGAACTATCAAAAACCGAAAATTTCAGCGCAATAACGGGAAAAGGCGTAGAAGGTACTGTTGATGGCAAGAAGCTCGATTTAGGAAACGATAGGATGATGGAATATGCCAAGGCTACTATTTCATCTGCTATGAAAGATGAAGCACAATCCTTTCAAAAACAAGGGAAAACCGTTTCGTATTTAGCTATTGATGGTAAGGTTTCAGGCTATGTCGTGATAGGCGACAAAATCAAGAAAACAAGCGCCAAGGCCATCAAGGAATTACAGGACAAGGGGATTGCCGTGATAATGCTCACGGGCGATAACCACGATACAGCACAGGCCGTAGCATCAGAGCTAAACCTTGCTGACTTTAAAGCCAGTATGTTACCTGAAAATAAGTTGCAGGAAGTTGAAAAATTGCAGAATGAAGGGAAGGTGGTCGCAATGGCAGGTGATGGCATCAATGATGCACCAGCACTGGCAAAAAGTAATGTGGGAATCGCTATGGGGACAGGTACAGATGTAGCCATAGAAAGTGCGATGATAACCTTGGTAAAAGGTGATTTGCACGGTATCGTAAAAGCTAAAAATTTAAGCCATATGGTTATGCGAAATATCAAGCAGAATCTCTTTTTCGCTTTCATCTATAATACCTTAGGTGTGCCCATTGCGGCTGGAGTCCTATTTCCGTTTTTCGGTTTGTTATTATCACCTATGATTGCAGCTTTGGCAATGAGTTTTAGTTCCGTATCGGTTATTGCAAATGCCTTACGATTACGTACCAAAAAAATCGATAGCTAATGGTCAATAGAAAAACAGCAAAATGGATTCGAAAAGCCCACCGCTACTTGGGTATCTTCCTGGGTATTCAGTTCCTGATGTGGACGATTAGCGGGATGTATTTTAGCTGGACGGATATTGACGAGATACACGGCGACCATTTCAAAAAAGAGATTCCTGAACAAACTGCATTTTCAGGTTTGGTGGGAAGTTCTCAACTAAATATTCAGGAACCGATTAAGTCATTAGAATTACTTGAAATAGCGGATGCGCCCTATTATTGGATTAATGAGACTGTGCTTTATAATGCACTTACAGGAACAAAGAAAGACGAGCTCACAGAACAAGAAGCAATCAAAGTGTCAGAACGCTATATGTTGGCAGATTTAGAATTTGACCAAATACGAAGAATTGAATCTGTTGGCGACCACCACGAGTACCGCGGACGACCATTACCTGCTTATGAGATTTCATATAAAACCGATGAAAATTTAAAAGCCTACGTGGCGATTGAGAATGGTGCTTTTCAAACAGTACGTCATCGCGATTGGCGCTGGTTCGATTTTTTATGGATGACCCACACAATGGATTATCAGGGAAGGGATAACTTCAACACTATTGTTTTAAGAGCTTTTTCACTGTTAGGCTTGATAACAGTATTGAGTGGCTTTATCCTTTGGTATATTTCATCACCAACTCTTAGAAAATTAATTAAAAACAATCGTAAATAAGTAACATTAAAATCAACTATTATGGAAAATTCAATGGAAAACAAAAAGAAAAATCAATACACAAAATTTGTAGGAATGCTCGCTGCATCCTTCGTGGCTATGTACATCACAATGTACCTAAACACTTATGAGTGGGACCACGTATGGTTTAGCCTAACCCGCTTTTATATGGTCTGTTTAGGGATTGCAGCGATGGCCATTATTATGTTTGTTGCAATGCGCGGGATGTACAAAAACAAGAAAAAGAATATCGCAATTGTTTTAGGAAGTATAGTATTGTTTGTAAGTGCTTTGACCTTGGTGCGTGAACAAAAATCAACTGTGGGCGATGTGCTCTGGATGAAAGCAATGATACCGCACCATTCAATAGCAATTTTAACAAGTAAAAGAGCAGATATCAAAGACCCTGAAGCTAAAAAATTGGCAGAAGAAATTATTGAGGCACAATTACGGGAAATCGCACAGATGAAAAAAATAATTTACAGATTAGAAAACGAAAAAGAGGAATAGTACGAGTACTAATTTCTATAAAATTATTATTATGAAAAAGAACATTATTTATATAAGTATTGCAGTTATCGCAGGCTTATTGGCAGGATATCTCATATTCGGAAATTCAGGAACAGAACAAAATGCTGTTAAGGATTTATCCGATATGTCAGATACCCACGACCATTCCGGCGAGTCGGAAAACCAAATGTGGACCTGCTCAATGCACCCACAGATTATGCAACCCGAACCAGGTGACTGCCCTATATGTGGAATGGACTTGATACCTGCCGAATCTGGTGCCGATGGCCTTGCAATGAATGAGATTAAAATGACAGAGAACGCAATGGCGCTGGCCAACATTCAAACTACTATTGTGGGTAATGGCACTATGTCAGAAGACGATGGAATGATTACGCTTTCCGGCAAAATCGCGACCAACGAAGAAAACAATGCCGTACAAGCAAGCTATTTCGATGGGCGTATTGAGCGTTTGAATGTCAATTATGAAGGCCAAAAAGTAAATCGTGGTCAATTGCTGGCTACAATTTATGCGCCAAATTTGGTCGCTGCACAGCAAGAATTGCTCACAACCGCTTCATTAAAAGAATCGCAGCCTGAACTGTATAAAGCAGTGCGCAACAAATTGAAACTATGGAAACTTTCAGAAGCCCAAATTAATGCGATTGAAACTTCAGGAAAAGTGCGAGATAATTTCCCCATTTATGCCACCGTTTCAGGAACGGTTTCAGAAGTGATGGCACGAGAAGGCGATTATGTAAAACAGGGTCAGCCCATTTTGAAAGTAAGCAATCTAAATTCGGTTTGGGCAGAATTTGATGCCTATGAAAATCAAATTTCAAATTTAAAAGTGGGCCAGAAAATAAAGGTAGTAACCAATGCCTATGCCAATAAAGAATTTGACGCCACGGTTTCATTTATTGACCCAATATTGAATAATGCAACGAGAACGGTTACCGTAAGAGCAACACTAAAAAACACAGATGACCTCTTTAAACCAGGAATGTTTGTAACGGGTAAACTCAAAGGGGAAATGAAGATGACCAACGAAGCGATAACAGTTCCTGCAAGCTCCGTAATGTGGACAGGCGAACGCTCATTGCTATATATAAAAACCAATCCCAACGAACCCGTTTTTGAAATGCGTGAAGTAACCATCGGAAATCGTAATGGCGAAAATTATGCTGTAACAGAGGGCTTAAAAAATGGCGATGAGATTGTGACCAACGGAACCTTTACAGTAGACGCAGCAGCACAGCTACAAGGGAAGAAATCTATGATGAATCAGGGAAAGAAAGAGGATGCTATGATGCCAATGTCTGAAATGAAAATGGAATTTTCAGAGAATTTTCAAAAGCAATTTAAAAAAGCCCTCAAGCCTTATTTGCAGATGAAAGATGCTTTGGTAGCGAGCGATGCAAATCAGGTTTCCGCTTTCGCGAAAGCGACATCAACATCTTTAAAATCCGTAGATATGAAAAGTCTCGGTAGTATGGAACAATCACATATAAAGAAAAGTATTGAAATGCTCGATGCCATTGCAGCGAACGACAATCTGGAAAATCAACGTGACCATTTTGTGATATTAAATGAAAATATGGTGCCCATTGCGATGAGTGTAAATGGAACTGACGCGATACTATACGTTCAGAAATGCCCAATGGCAAATAATAATAAAGGCGCAGTTTGGCTAAGCACGGAAGAAGAAATTCGTAACCCCTATTATGGCGATGCGATGCTCACGTGTGGTAGTGTGATTGAGGAAATTAAGTAGTTTTATTCCTTTAGTATTTTAAGAAGCTAAATACCGAAAACCTTTAAGATACTTTTCAATTTTTTTATAACCCCTTTCGATAGAGAGGGGTTTATTATCATACAATATACCCGCAAATTAAACTCGTAAAATACTTCCATCAAAAGACTACGGCATAAAGCCATCGCTTCTGCCACTACTCATTTATTCCGTTTCCTTTTGAGCCAAGATTTTATCTTCCGTTTGGTTTCTGCTCAAATATTGTTTAATCAAAAATTTGAGTATTATGACAACAAAAGCGAGTACCACAAAGAAGCGCAGTAGAGCAAAAGCAACTACAAAAAAAGAAGTAAATGGAAAGAAATTATCCGTACTTCAAATTCAGAACTTACCATTGGGCAAAATCAAAACTGACCCAGAACAACCAAGAAAGACTTTCAACAAAGATGCATTACAGCAACTTTCTGAGAGTATCGAAGAGCACGGTGTATTGCAGCCAATCACGGTAAGGCAACTAAATGGCCATTATGTCATCGTGATGGGCGAACGCCGATATCGTGCAAGCAAACTGGCTGGAAAAAAGACCATACCCTGCATCGTGAGGACTTATCAAAACAATGATGTTTTGGAAGTTCAAATCATCGAGAACCTGCAACGACAGGATGTAGAACCTACCGAGGAAGCTGAGGCAATTGCCTATCTAAGCGAGAAATATGCGCCAACAGAAATTGCCAAACGATTGGGTAGAACGGATAACTTTATCAGACAACGCTTAAAATTGGCAGGTTTGATTGAAGGTTTCAAACACTTTGTCCGCAACGGCGAAATGACCATTTCATTGGGTGTTGGTGTCGCACTTTTTGAACCAGAGGAACAACAGATGATGTTGGAAACGATGGGCGAAGATTTTAATGCACACCAAATTAACAGGATGATAAAAGACCAAACCTATGATTTGGAAAAGGCATCTTTCGATGTAGCTGATAAGAAATTAGTGCCGAAAGCAGGCTCTTGTGTAGAATGTCCGTTCAATGCAGCCAATCAAGGCAATCTGTTCGGCGAGGGTAAAATGGTCTGCACAAAATCAGCTTGTTTTGAAACGAAGAAAAGTAAATCATTCTTGAACCTGATTGAGAAATCCAAGAAAGAGAATATTCTACTGATTCCTGAAATTAGACAGTATTGGGCAGATAACGAAAACAATCAGCTTATTATTTCACAGTTGGAAAAAAATGGCTTGAAGGTCTATCTACTGGATGATGTTGAAATAATCGAAGAACCAATTAAGCCGACAATCGAGGCCATTAAGATAGAATATCAACATTACGATTATTCTGAAGACGAATTGAAAGCTGAGCTTAAGGAAGCCATTGAGAACTACGAAGAAGAGTTGAAAAATTACAATTCGGCAACTGACAATGGATTTGGAAACGGCATCGTGTTCCATCCTGAGACCTACCAAAACAAAGAAGTGTTTGTAAAGATAATCGAGAAATCAAAAGATAAATCGAGTGATTATTCAGCACCATTGGCCAATAGAAAAATGGCAGATTGTACACCTGAAGAACAAATCGTGAAAATCAACGAAAGGGAAATCCGTAAGAAGCAAATAGAGAACAACAAGCAGTTTGAAGAAGTGGTACAGATGATTCGTGAGACGGATTATATCGATACCAAAAAAACGCTTTCGGTAGATGAAATGGTTGCGTTTTCAATTTCGCTGTTTGAAAATAATGTGGATTATACAGCGCAGCAAAAGTATTTTTCAAAACTCTTAGGTGATACATCAAAAATGACCAGAGTAGAAACCGTGGCGCATTTTAAGAAGAATTTCAAAAAAGAAATCTTCCACAAATTGATTCGCTATATACTTACAAAGCAAGTGCATTTTGGCGAAAGCAATCACATAAATAACTTGACAAACATTTCATTCTTCAATGCAATACAAGGATATTATAAGTCTAAGATTGATAGTATTGCAAAAGAATACTTGGTAGAAAGAGACAAGCGTGAAGCACGTTTGAAAGAGCGCATCACAGTTCTTGAAAAGAAAATTCAGGAACTCAACGATTAGCTTTTGTTGTTTGAAGAAGGGTCGTCATTCGTGCTGGCCCTTTTTCTTTTTTTAGTGCCTAAAAGAATGGATTTGCAAGGAAGGGTTATCAATCAATAGTTGGCGCAAAGGTAAACTCGTAAAATACACCCATCAAAAGACTACGGCATAAAGCCATCTCACCGTCCTACGCCTATTTATTCCGTTTCCTTTTGAGCTGAGATTTTAGCTTCCGTTTGGGTACTGCTCAAATATTGTTTAATCAAAATATATCATTATGAAACGAATATCCGAAAAACCTAAAATTTCGCCACAAGAGGCTGAAATACATTATCAATCGAGTAAAGAAAACTACACTATTGAAAGTGCTGAAAGCCATCTGGCTTATTACAGGGAAAAGCATCCAATCTATTATGCGGTGTTATTACAAAATGTTTAACCTAAAATTCAAAAGCTATGTATTTACAAAATTTGCAACAGGATGAAATCTTCGTTCCATCAGAAATGAAATCCTTAAAAAGCCTGACACAGATGGAATCCCGAAGAGGGCTTGAAAATGCCATCATCTCAAATGGCAAAATCGTGAATGTCGTTTCGAACAGCTATGGCCATATTCCAAATCAACTGTTTTTCAAGAAAGCCGAGGAAATGCTGACCGATGCACATCTGAATTTTCACAAGCGCACCATAAATAAAAATGATAGGTCTTTCATTACCGACTTTATCATAGACGATAAAAGCCAATTTACGGTCAAGAATGATAAAGACCTGATTCTGCCAATGCTTCGGTTTAAGAACTCGTATGATGGTAGCGAAAAGACCTCTGGCCACTTCGGATTTTACAGAGAAGTATGTTCCAATGGTCTGCACGTTTCACAAGCTGAAATTGAATTTTCCATCAAGCACAGTAAGAACAATACACACCTCATTATGCCGAGGTTGAATAATTTGTTTGATAAATTTCTTGATAACGAGTTCTATACCATTACTAAGAAATTCGATAAGATGAAGGAATTTAAAATCATCGACACACAGGAATTTGTAAAAGCCATTCTCGATAAAACAAAACTTTTTAGATACGAATGTAGCGACAAGAACAGCGACCCTTCAAAAAAGTCTCGTGAAGTCATTGAAATATTGAACTACGAAGCCTTGTTGCTTAATGAAGAACCGAATCTTTGGCTGGGTTACAATGCCTTTAATTCTATACTTCATAATGTATTGAAGAAAAGCTTCGGCCAACAAGAACGGTTGGATAAAAAGCTGTTTGATGAAGTCTATGCTATGGCATAAATTAAATAAAGGTTTGTCCAGTACCTTAAACTGGATGACTAAATATATCATAAGCATTTACTTTCCCACTCAGCACATTCCCCTTCATTCCACGTCTGCCTGCCGAAAAAAGCAGGCAACCACTTCATTTCGGGAAAAGAGCTTCACTACAAATATCTTGGACACAATTCCCAATTTCAGCTTTCCATTCCGTTAACCCTTCCCGATGCTCTGGGAAGGAACACTTCATTCCCGAGCCAAAATTGTGAATTAAGTCCGCTTTCTCATCGGAAAGCCATCACTTCGGTTTTCTTAACAGGATTTTCGGCGCGGTCTTCTTGAGCCCTCACTCGAAAATCCTTAAAAACCGAACCGCTGTCTTACACATTTTAAGGGGTTTATAATGGATAAAGCCTTTGTTGTTTTTCGGGTCGTCGAAAAACAGGCACGACATAACCAATTCTACACCTGCCCGTCCGGTCAGGCGGGTTAAACCCAGCTACTCATTTCGCTTAACTGTCGGTACGCTCAAATCGTAACCTGATTTAAAAGAATTGCTAATGCCCTTATGGAACTTGTCAAGACTGTACAAAGTTTTAGTGAAAAATAAGGTATCTACTTCCTTGAAAATGCGAGCATTTTACTACGTCGCAAACACACCTGATTTATTCCCTAAAAGTCTTGACAAAACCCACTATATCCATTGTGCGATGCACGAAAGAAAAGAACAAACACCCCTTAAAATTTAATCTGAATTGAAAAGGGAAATATTAATCAAGCCTATAAAGGGCATTTAAAACCATTTAGTTATGAGTACTATTAGAAATCACGTACAGTTGATTGGAAACGTTGGTCAAGAGCCAACCATTACGAACCTTGAAAGCGGTAAGAAAGTAGCCCGCTTCTCACTCGCCACGAACGAGTATTACAAAGACAGCAAAGGCGAAAAGCAAACGGACACCAACTGGCATACCGTAGTGGCTTGGGGCAAGACCGCTGAAATCGTTGAGAAATATGTCGAAAAAGGCAAAGAAGTTGGGATTACGGGAAAACTAAAGACCCGAACCTACACCACCGACGATGGAAACCAACGCTATGTTACCGAAGTGGTAGCCGATGAAATCCTTTTGCTTGGAAGTAAAAACGACAAGTAATCTTTAAAATTAAAGAGGGCGTTCCTCTGGAAAGTTGCGCCCTCTTTTTCATTATTAATTCCATAAAACAGAAATCACAATGAAAGCACAAGTTAACGAAATTAAAGAGCGGTTGCAATATTTCAATGGAACAGAAATGTTCTATCAAATCCCGCTATTGAAAACACGATTTACAGACGGGTTGAAATACCTTTCGGAAGTTGCCGAATGTTTTTGGCTTATTACGGATGCTTCCGTAATTGCGAAAAGTCTGATGAACCGAAGCGAATTTATCACTATCGATTTTAAAAGATTGCCCGAAGAAAAACAGGATTATTCGGGTTACGAAGCCGAGATAATTTATAGTGATGGCAACGATACTATTTTGGAAAAACACGGTTATCGTGCCACCGATTTTCCGCTCGATGAACTGCGGTTGTTTTTTGTAAATGATACGCTGATGCTACCAAGTGAATATTAAAATCTTCAGCTATGGTATATCTCAATTTTACAGACTTGAGCGAAGAGGCTCAAAACCGACTTTTGGAAACGTCCAAAGAAGATGTGAAACGAAAATTTGGGGATAGCATTCGCAAATACGTAAAGGAAAATTATGGCTGTTTTGAAACGATAATTGAAGAGGAAGCACTTCGGAATTTATATTCCTACACCTACGTTTTCAATATATAATTTTCGGCAAAATTGAACCAAGCACCTCTAAAATTTTAGGGGTGTTTTTTGTGTGTAATTAATTCTGTATCAAGAAAAAATCACTATCTTTATTTCGCTGAAATTCAGCATTCAAATTAAAGTAGGGTTATCCACTTTTCGACTTTCGCCGATAGCCTTGCACATCGAAAAATAACATATCGGAAAATCATTTTCTCTGAAAATGGCAATCGGCTTTTTAGCCGGATTGTATGGATTTTTGTCACGCTTGCGCGTGGCGAAAAGGAATAGCAAGAGGGTAACGGGCTGCGCCGCGTTACATATTCCATTTTCGTTTTAATCCATTGATTTTTAATTACTTAAAATCAAACAGGATTTAAAATTTCCAACAATTTGCGTCAAATGGTCTTGAAACACCAGTAAACAGGGATGGATTTACGTCAAATCTTTAAAAAGGCGAAAGGAAATGGATTCATTTATCACTATCAGGTTCAAACGAAAAACGGCCAAGCGGTTTCAAGAATTTTCAAAAATGCACTTTAAAACGCACACCGAAGCGATGGAAAACATCCTCGATTTTTTCCTCTATAACGAGATTTCCCCAAAGGAAAAATTAGGACCAACGGGGCGAACCATCGAAGCGAAATTGCTCAAAAGAATCAATGCGGTCATCGCCATAATGCGTGATGTAGAAAAGACCCAAACCAAACCTACGGTCGCAATGTTGCAATCCCTTTTTGTGATAGACGAACCCAACAAAAAACCATTGATAGTTGAAAAGAAATATGCCGAGGAAAAGAAAGAAGTGCGCTTTCGCGAAAAGCGAAATCTAAAAAACGAACTCTAATATTCGAGCTATGTACATCACAATAACACCCCAAAAGATGGGCGGTAATTTTTCCAAAAGTTCGGCAGATTTTGTTGGGTATTTAGAGAAAGAAAATCAAGGTTTGGAACAACAGGATATGGAACATTTTTTCAATCAATATGGCGATGAGATTTCTGCTGAGGAAGTCATCAGGGAAATCGATGGTAATACCGCAAAATTGGAAAAACACGAACCAAGATTCTATTCAATTACTGTTAGCCCTTCAAAATATGAATTGCAAAAACTTCAGAACAGTAGCCAAGATTTAAAACGATACACCAAAGAGCTGATGAAAGATTATGTGGCTTCATTCAATAGGGAAATCAAAGGGCGACCGGTTAAAATCGATGATATAAAGTACTATGCAAAAATAGAGCATCAACGCACCTTTAAGGGAACAGATTTTCAGGTAAAAGAGAACCAACCTTTCGCAACAAAAATACTTCAGCTGAAAAATGAAATCCGAAATATTCAAGATGGACGAGCAGAAGGAAATATTAAAAAGATGAAAAAGGAAATCGCCAAACTGGAACGCCAAGCGCCCCAACAGCAAAATGGAAAACGGATTGTCCAGGGAATGCAAAAAGATGGAAACCAAAGCCACATCCATATTATCGTGAGCCGTAAGGATGCGTCCAATAGATTCAGTTTATCGCCGGGAAGCAAATACAAAGCATCTGATGTAAAGTTGAATGGGGAAACCGTAAAACGGGGATTTGACCGAGACAAGTTTTTTGAAAGAGCAGAAAAAACATTCGATAAGACTTTTGGCTATAAACGAAACTTTGCCGAAACCTACAAAGCTCGAAAAGATTTTGTGAAGAATCCCAATCTCTATTTCGCTGCCTTGATGAAACTACCAGCTAACGAAAAAGCCTTGGCTTTTAAAATGATAGCAAAAACAGGATTGCCGATAGTGCCAAATATTCCAGTTAGTCAAACACAGATTGCACTGCGGGTTCTTAAACGGTTAAGACGTGGTGCCGAAGTGGCCATCAAATCAAGTTCCATAGGAATCTAATCGTTATGCAAATAGATAACCTCATAACAACACTTTCAATTATTGGTCTGGCCAGTTGTATTTTCTATGCAATTTTTCGGATAAGTCGGTATGCATTCATCATTAATTTTCTCGTGCTTGGTGCGATGGTATTTTATTTGAACGAGGAAAACCGACTGATTCTGATTTCTCTCTATCTGGTTTGCCCTCTCATATTAATTAACATAGGAATGTATGTGTTCCTGCATAAAACTGACAAGCCGACAAATGGCGATAGCAAATATCAGGTCAGCTTTGCCACCACTAAGGGCAATTTCAAACTGGATAACATCAAACGTGGTGCATCCATCATCGGTTCTGCCGGAAGTGGAAAGACCGAAAGCGTTGTGTATGGATTTTTGAAACACTTCTGGAAAGAAGGGTTTTGCGGAATTATCCACGACTATAAGGATTTTGAACTGACCGAAATGGCATATCCACTTTTCAAGGATAGTGATATCCCGTTTAAGGTCATTTCCTTTGATAAAATCATCCACAGGGTAAATCCTATTGCACCACGCTATTTAGAGAACGAGGAAAGCGTAAACGAAGTGTCGCGGGTATTAATCGAGAACCTATTAGAGCAAAGAGAAAGTGGTACGACCGGCACAACAAAATTTTTCAATGATGCAGCTGAAGGTTTGATTGGTGGGTTGATTTGGAAACTTAAAACCACCTATCCACAATTCTGTACACTTCCTCATTTAATTGCTATTTACCAATATCTGGACACGGACAGCCTTATCCAGTTCTTGGAAACCAATACTACATCAAGAGCTATGGCAGATGCTTTTATAAGTGGCAAGGATTCTGACAGGCAGACGGCTGGTGTAAAAAGCACATTGGCCAATGCGTTGAAACGAATTAGTACACAACGCATTTTTATGGCGTTATCCGCAGATGAAGTGCCACTCAATATAAATAATGAGGAAAATCCAGCGGTCATTTCAATAGTCAATAACCCGAAATTCGAAACATCATATTCGCCTGTTATTGCTACCATTATCCACACCATCACAAAACAGATGAGTGTGCGTAGTTCAAAACCATCTTTTCTGCTGATGGAAGAAGCGCCAACGATTCGTTTATTGAATATGCACCGTATTCCGGCAACACTTAGAAGTTATGACATTGCCACGATTTACGTTATGCAGGACAAAATCCAAAATGATATGATGTATGGCGATAAAGCCAGTAAAGCCATATTAAGCAATTTATCCTACCAGTTTTTCGGAAAGGTCAACGACCCAGATACCGCCAAATATTATGAACGCTTTTTTGAAATTATTAAGGATCCAACCAAGAGTATAAGTCGTGGTCATAACCTCGATTTTGATACTCGCATTACCACGGGCGAAAAGGAAATACCAAAGATTAGGGCTGATATTTTCTTTAGATTAAAGCAAGGTGAATTCATTACCTACGCTGATGGGAAGGACAAGAAAGTGCAATTCAAACTATCAAAAATCAACAGGCAACTACCAAAAGAATCTAAGCAATATTCAAGTGCTGATATAAATGCCAATTTTGAGCGGGTTTATGATGAAGTGCGGTCGATATTTGGATAAATTTAGGTGGTCTAATAGGTGGTCTAATAGGTGGTCTAATAGGTGGTCTAATAGGTGGTGTAATGGGTGGTGTAATAGGTGGTCAAATTGGGTGTCGATTATATGAAATTTTATTTTGGAATGTATAACGGTCTATATGAAAGTTTTCCTATCGACACAGGCTCGGTGACTTGAAAAACCTTTACGCTATCGTAGTTTTCTTTTACAGCATTTACAACATCCCCAACAAAGCTTGGTTCAGCATTATAACCCACGAGCACGTTTAACAAAGAGGAAGGCTTATACTTGACCCTTCCCGTTCTTTCTTTTAGAAGCCGAAGCTCTTTTTCATAAGCCCATTTTTCTGTTTTTTTGTAGAACAAGTCAATGATATGATTAGGCTGGGAAATGGCGCTGTATTCTCTTTCCTTTATTTCGGAAACATAATGGACAGGAAGTATGTTATGAAAAAAAGTCGGGTCGGCACTACTATCAAAATGAAGGCAGACCCCTTTGTCGTTTCTTGAATAGATTTTCCATAAGTCTTCGTTCATAGGGTACATCGTAAAACAAGCAATACCAAAGCTAGATACAAAGGGTTTTATCTTGGTAGCGGCAAATTCCTGAAGCTTTTCTTCAGTCATATTTTCATCGTAATAGGCCTTGACTTGCGGATCAAGTATATTTTCTGCTATTGTATTGTAAAGTAATTTGACTTCTTCTGGATTTGTTGAAAGTTTTACAAATTCAGGATTGGAATCCAATTCATCGTTAAGTGAGTCCCTATCTGAAAACCAAATATAATTCTCTTTAAGCTCGCTTAAGGTATTTTCGTTGGGTGGACGGAATCGAAATACGTGTGGTATTCCCATCGGTATAGCTAAGTCGTGGTCTTGATTAAAAATATTGAGCATAAACCTGAAATTATGTAAAATGTTGTATATTATCAACAAAAATAGTAATTTTGTGGTAAATATGCAACATAATGAATTCTAAGAAAACAGTTCTTCTACCAAAATATCAAAAGATTTTTGAGCAATTGGGCGAAAATATAAAGCTTTCGCGAAAGCGAAGAAAGCTTACGACAGAGCAGGTTTCTGAACGTGCAGGTATCAATCGGACTACATTGTATCGAATCGAAAAAGGCGACCCGGCGGTTGCCATAGGCTCTTATTTTAATGTGTTCAGAGTGCTCAATCTAGAAGATGATTTTAAAAAGTTGGCTGTGGATGATGAATTTGGAAGAAAGCTACAAGACCTAGATTTATTATAAGAGCAATGGCACGAGGAAAATTTGACATATACGTATTTGCAGATTGGGTCGGCCTTGAAGAACCTACGCTAATAGGAATCTTATCGGCACATTTTGCCAAGGGTAAGAAAGCCTTCAGTTTTGAGTATGATAAAGACTGGTTAAAAACCGATGCACAGAGATTGTTAGACCCAGACATCGATTTTTATTCTGGTCCGCAATATCCAACCAACAAAGAGAATTTTGGAATCTTTTTAGATAGTATGCCAGACACTTGGGGTAAGACTTTAATGAAACGTAGGGCTGTCCAAGATGCTAGAACAAATAATGAAAAGGCTCGTACACTCTATGAAATAGATTATTTACTTGGGGTTTTTGACGAAAGTAGGATGGGTGCGTTGCGTTTTAAAACCGAACTGGAAGGTCCTTTTTTAGATAATGATGATAGAACGCCAACACCACCTTGGTCATCATTGGGCGATTTACAAGAAGCCGTCAAACAGTTAGAAAGTGACGAACAAAATGATGATATACGAAAATGGATTGCAGTACTGATTGCGCCAGGTTCTTCATTAGGTGGTGCCAGACCAAAAGCTAACATTTTTGATACCCAAGGAAATCTATGGATTGCCAAATTTCCGTCAAAAACAGATACAGTTGACAAAGCTGCTTGGGAATTTTTAGCCTATCAATTAGCTACTGCGTCGGGTATAGAAATGGCAGATTCTAAAATAGAGAAGATTAGCGGTCAGTATCACACATTCTTAACAAGACGGTTCGATAGGAACAATGGAAAACGCATTCACTTTGCATCCGCTATGACGATGACCGGAAATACCGAAGATATCATAAAAGAGTCTGCACCTAGTTATCTCGAAATCGTAGAATTTATAGAAAATTATGGTGCAGATGTAGAAGCCAATTTGCATCAGCTTTGGCGACGCATCGTTTTTAATATAGCCATTTCCAACACGGATGACCATTTGCGAAATCACGGTTTTATATTAACCGATAAGGGATGGATATTATCGCCTGCCTACGACCTAAACCCATCCATAGAAAAAGATGGTTTATCGCTAAATATAGATATGGATGATAATGCTTTAAACTTTGATTTGGCTAAAAGTGTTGGCGAATATTTTCGTTTAAGCGAAAGCGAAATGGTAACTATACTTTCTGAAGTATTAACAGTTGTCAAAAATTGGAAATATATTGCCGAAGAAGTAGGAATAAAAAGAAGTGAGGTAGAATTGATGGAAGGGGCTTTTAGGTATTAAGACTAAAAATAAGTAAAATTTGAGCAAAGCAAAAAAAAGCGCCTTACCCGATAAAAAAATGCCACACCTAGTCCTATTGGGTGCTGGTGCAAGCTTAGCTTCATTCCCAAATGGCGATAAAAATGGGGTTAAACTTCCTCTGATGAATTCATTGGTTGATAAATTAGATTTACATCAATTCATCCCAAAGCAATACGAAAATCTAACCTCTGATTTTGAAAAACTATATAGCAAGCTAGCAAATGATAATTCTTTAATGCTTGCAAAAACTTCAATTGACAAAAAGGTATATGAGTACTTCTACGATATGGAAATCCCTGATAAACCTACGCTGTATGATTATCTGATACTAAGCCTTAGGAAAAAAGACCTCATTGCTACATTTAATTGGGATCCGCTATTACTTAAAACGATGAGAAGGCATTCATCTATAGAAAATTTGCCGAATGTTGCATTTCTTCACGGAAACGTAGCGGTAGGTGTGTGCAATACCTGCAATATAAAAGGTTTCAAATATAACATCATCTGTCATCGTTGTCGAAAGCCATATTCGGATATGAAATTGCTCTACCCGGTCGAGAAAAAGAATTATAGTTCCAACGCATCCATTAACGACGAGTGGCAAATGCTAAGAGCTTACTTTAAAATATCACTATACGTAACAATTTTTGGTTATAGTGCACCAGTTTCGGATATTGATGCAAAGAAACTTATGTTGGATGCATCAATGGAAAATAAGTCACGTAATTTCTACGAATTGGAAATTATTGACATTAAATCCGAAGAAGAAATTGAGGATATTTGGTATGATTTCATTCATAGCCATCACTACTCTGTTATCAAAAACCTAAAGGAAAGTTATTTGTGGCATCATCCAAGAAGAAGTACAGATGCTTTCTTTGATGCGTATTTAATGAACAGTCCTTGGGATGAAAATCCATTCCCAGAATTTAATGACATTTATGAAATGCATAAATGGATTGAACCATTATTAAGAGCCGAAAAAACAGCCAACTAATAATGTTGCAATAAAATTTATTACCGTTTAATTTCAAAAAGGGCCTTTTTCTCTCGGACCTTTATTCGTGACTTTCCATTGACTATTTTCCTTTACCAATTTGAAAACACCAGACTTCCCATCATAAGAGGTGGTATATTTTACCCAACCAGTTTCCCCATCTACAGCCTCATCTAAAATTTCTACCTCAATGTCTTTATCAGAATCAGGCATCATATTTTGAACAGTAATCAAACTGGCATACCCTTCTGATGTGGTATGTTTTTTTAGAACTGACTCATCTTTTGAGAAGAAGCTTTCCGCAACAATCTTGGCAGTTTCTGAAGGCGACATATTCTTGTTTTCTGAACAGGAAATGAAAAGAAGTACGAGTGAGCAAATGACGATTTTTTTCATAACAGTATTAATTTGGGTTATTAATATATCTATGCGATAGTTTCATTTCAATATTTCGTTCGCCGTCCTTTTCATTCAGTTCTAAAATTGCCCTACGGTCATTTGATAATGAAAACTTGGGCAACACATAAACGAATCGTACCGTTTCACTTTCTACAATTTTTGAAGGCAGATTATGTTTGTAAATCGGCTCTTGATAAAGACGTTGCAATGACTTTCTTTTTCCCTTTTGTCGTGTTTCAATCGAAAGGTTCAAGAAATTCAAATCGTAATCCAAGGTAGAATTATTCTCGATCTGGATAACGAAATAGAGCTCTTCTTTATCAAAAACGATATTCTCAACGCTCAAAACAATGCCTTCATTTCGCTTTTTGATTCGACCTATACGCTGTTTTCTATTGAGCAGATACGAGCAGAATTTTTGGTAATAATAGGTTCTGTTATCTACACGTTCTTCAGAGGATTCAGCAAGAATTGAATCAGTTACAATCGGTTTTTCATTCCCGATACTATTTGATGCTGGAATGAAATAATTGAGCTTAGAAAGCTGTTTTTTATACCTTACAATATACGAAAAAATTGAGCCATTTCGGTTGACTACCAGTAAATTACTTTCCTTCCCAGGCTTGGCTTGTAATAGGCCGAAATACTGTTCTTTCTCACGGTTATAGGTAAAGACGAAATTATCTGAACCGGTTATGCCTTGCCGAATAGGTTCTGGAAAGAATAGTGCAACATTCTTGGTATCGTTGGCATATATGGTATCTAATTTTATAGTTGTTTGCGCTTTCGCGAAAGCGAAAATAAATACGGTTAATATGGAAATTGTCACTTTCATAACTTTGGTTTTAGAATTAATCTGTAATTGTTCAGGACGGTTACTTTTACCCTTCGGTTAGAGCGCCTGAAAACTTGGGTAAGTCCGCCAACTTGTGGGACACTCGGGATATTTATATCACCAATAACATCATCGAGCACCTCTCTCGTAGCTTCTTCTCTAAAGTTGTTCTCAACATAGATGCCCTCGCTACCGTCTTGCAAATCGTAGGCTTTAAGCTTTGTGGGATGGTGCTTTATGTTTTCAATTTCAATTAAGGCACGATTGGGTTGAAAGCTGATAAAGCCGAAAATGGGTGTGTTCTTTGGCATCAGTTTGCCATTTATGGTAGCAGCTTTGGTAAGGCGCATCCGCAATCGGGTATTGGCTTGAACAATTTGGTCGCCATCCACGACCACGTAAATCGTTTCATCTGTATTGCCAATAATTGAAACTTCATTGGGCTTGGGCGAAGCCGCAAAGAACAGTTGATGTTCCAGACCCAATTCTTTAGATTCGATTTTTTGAGCTCTTTTAACTTCAGCTGAATCCACCTTTGGTGCTGTTTGTTGAACAGCTCGCCTTTGCCCTAAATTTTGATACCGCTTTTCGGAATACTTAATCTTGCCAGCATCATAGATACTGTCAACAATGCGTTCTTTTTCACGTTGCGGTAAATCTGGGTCGTAAAAGCCCAGGGAATCAATTAGCTTTTCATCATAGATGCTGGGCGCGTTGGTTTCACGCACTTCCTTGAGGTCGTTAATCGCATCGAGCTTGGACTCGTATTCTTTTTGGTTTTCTTCTAAATCAGGCACTAAAGTCTGTTGTAAGCTTTCGTTCTCGCTATCATCATCGCCCATTACCATTACGGAATAGGAAATAAGGAATATGAAAATAACAGCCAATACTGCTGCAAATACTATTTTGTTCTTTTCTACTTTCATAATCGTGGTTTTTAAATGCCGATTATCGGCTCAACTATCATCATTTAATTTTTTTAAGGTGTTTTCGAAGTAATTCGTAATTAAAAGTCCGTGGGGATTGTTGGGAAAGTTTCGGTCCACCATAATCAGGTTTCCGGTGGAAACCAGTTCGTAGGTATCGATGATTGAGCCTCTATTTATTTCAAAAATGGTCGTGGTAGTGAAACTGTACGTGCCATTGCTTTCTGAAATTTTTGAATCAATACTCAATACTTTTTGAACGAGCGAATATTGTAGTAACCGATTATAGACACCATCCGCTTTTTTCTGACGGTACAGATTGTCCACGGAACTATTACCCAACCAAAGCGCCTTTTCCAAATTCCGTTCATAATTGCTGGCATCGATATTATAGAAGTAATTGTGGAACAGATCTAAATGTGCCAAAGCTTCTACCCTGAAATTCTCTTTTTGGGTAACGAGCTTCAGCGGAATAATACTGCCATCGGTATTAATCGCAAATGCACTATTGAGTGCCTTTTGATTGGTGTTGAATACCATCCAAACTGAAAAGGTGCTGGACAATAAGGCACATAAAACGACTGCCAAAACGATAAACCGATTTAATTTTAGGACGTTATAAATATTCTTGTAAGGTGTTTTCATAATTTTATTTTTAATCTGCCTTAAGCAGTAAACAGTCTGAGCGTAAAGGACGTGGCACGTCTGTACAATTTGAATTTTAGGAAGACGATAAAGCCAACAGAACCCAATTGAACGACAGGTGCGAAGAATCCACTTCCAACATCGGTACCGAATAAATTGGTCCAAAAGTTCGTATTGATTTCAGTATAAAGGGCATTGATAAACACATTGACCAGAAAGAAGGCTGGTACGAGCATATAAACGGCAGCGTACAATTTAAAGAAGGTATAGGCGAGCGAACGGAATTTTTCAAATACTGCCAAACTAATGACCAACGGGAAGAACGCTTGCATTATTCCCAAAAGGAAAAAACGCTCTGCCAAGAATAACGGATAGATGAACAAATCCAATATCCAGAGAAAAAGGCTAATGATAAATGCAAATATTTTGAATCCGTAAAGTGGTGTTACTAAAGCTTCATATAAGAGCGTCATAGCTGCTTGCGCAACTTCAATGATGCTAACGTCTTCTTCAATGGGAATGTCCTGCATTTGCAATGGAAGTAATGCAGGTGCGGTGCCCCTATATTGTCCCTCGATGGCTACCAATATCCCATCAAAGAATCCCAACACCTGCGTTGAAAATATGACCAAAAGGACAATGGCAAAATTCTTTGCCAGTTCACCCGGACTCAATCCCCAAGTGTAACCATCTTTGGCCGCAATCCCTTCATTGTACTTTTTAAGGATATTGACCAAGAAAAACAGGACAGCGAGCGTTTTCATTCCTGCAATGGTGTATTGCGAAAAGTCGCTGGCTTGTATGGTCTGGAACACCGTATCGATGTATTCCAATCCTATCCCTAAAATGATGGTCGCGGTCATCCTTAATATTCTGTTTCGCGGTTATTGACTTTATCTTGCATCTTTCTGAAAGAAATAATATCACGATAGCGTTTCGTTTTCGTAGTGATGTTGGACACCATTTGTTTGGATTCCAGTTCCTTTGCCTTTAGGATTTCGGCACGTTCGGCATCACTCATTTTTAGGTAATCGCTTGAGAGGACTTCGTCTATAAAGTCCACTGTGTCCAATGAATTTTGGACAATGGTTTCAAATGAGGCCACAACCCTATCAATTTCCTCGGGTTTGATATAGGGCGAGTTGAGAATATACTGAAGGTCATTCTGCATTACATTGATAAGGCGTTGATTGTTCTGTGCGATTTCCTCAACCGCTCTAAGCTGTTGGACAACGCTCGATACTTTTTCGATGGCTTCTTTGGCATCCTTCAAGAATTTGACGGACTTAATCATTTCTGCCGTCTGTTTACCGGATTCCAATAGCTGTTTTACCAAACTGATAAAGTTGGTGTTGTCATAAACTGGCATTCCTTGAGCGGAAGCATCTTTCGGCATTAAAAGGGAAATCGCTAAGATTAGCCCGAATAACATTGTTTTGATTTTTGTCTTCATAATATTATATTTTAGATGTGAATTGAATGATTGCTTTTTGCATATCCTGATGCTCGTTGTAGAGCTTTATTATTTCCTCATTTTCCTTACCGTCTGTGAGGTAAGCGGCATATACTTCCTTCGGAACTTCGAGACGGAAAATGTTGCTTTCCCTACCTATTTTGATGAACATCTCGGTGTACTTCCGTGGTCCGGAAAGGTTATTCTTAATAGATTTTAACTGGTTCAGGTCGTGGCTGGACAGATTGAGTCTTTTGACCAATTCGTCATAGCCTTTTTCGTTGTTGAGGCTATAAATGACTTGGGTGTTTTCCAGAATACTTGCGGAAGTTGAATTATTCGGTAGTTGATTTATAGATTGCAGGATAATCCCAATCGCACCGTTCTGTTTTCGGATGGCTTGATAGTAGAACTCGACACTTTCCAAAACGTTTTCAAACTTCAACTGTTTTGCAAACTCATCGAAAAGGATGATGCCTTTTTCAGCTCGGTTCTTCCAAATCGTTCTTTGGATAGCTGACTTAATCAGCTTCAACATTACGGACAGAATTTCCTTGTTGTCCTTCACTTCGTCCAATTCAAAAACAATCAATCGTTTGTCCTCGATTTTATAGGTTTGGTCTTCGCTCACCTCAAACAGAAAGCTATATAGACCATCGCCGACATATTCGGACATTACGTGCAAGAAGCTCGTAACATTGAAATAGTCGGGATGGATTTTAAGGGTGCTCAGAAGGTCTTTCTGATTCCTTTCTATAAAGCTGTAAAAGCCATCCAAAGAGTGGTTTTCTGAAGTGCTGTCATAATAATGGCGCAGTATCTTTTTAACGGAAACCGATTGTGCTTTGGTAACTTTCAAGTCCGATGCGAACAGCTCAAATAGGAAAACTGACAGGTCTTCCAAACGTTCGGGTGTGAGGTCATTTGCATTGCTGATATAAAATGGATTGATACCAAGATTTTTTCCGCTTTCATAGCGCAGCACCTTATATTTTTCAGGATAGAGTTTGGCAAACTTGGTGTAGGACCCGCCCAAGTCGATAATGACCAAGCGAACGCCACTTTCAAAATATTGGCGCAGAATGTTATTGGCCAAAAAGGATTTGCCTTCACCTGTTGGTGCAAAAATGGCAAAGTTCCGTGCTTTGATGCGTTTCTTGCGCTCGTCCCAGACATCCTTTAGAACGGGAATGTTGTGTTCGCGGTCATTAAAGATGATTCCGGTTGCATCGGACTTGTAATTGGTGTTATTGATGAATAGGCAAAGTGCGTGCTTTAAATCCGTTACATATAAATCGTTATTCGAGAAATTAGAAGAAAAACAGCAGTAGCTATTTAGGATATAGTTTTTTCGTTCCTCACCTCGTGGATAGTATGGGATAATGTCGAGTTCCTTAAATTCTGTCTTTATCTTTGATGTTATTTTATCGAGTTCTTTGGCATCTTTAGACCAATACACAATGTTTAAATGCCCACGAATTATTCTGGCATTATCATCGGCATTGATTTGATCCAGGATGTGCTGAATCTTTCCAAGCACTACTTTGTTCTGCGAACCGAAATTTGAACTTTTGTTCAGTTCTTCAATTTTCTTATCCAGCAATTTGCGCCACTTTTGTTTGTCGTCGAGATAGAGAATCTGATTAACAATATGATTTTCATTAAGCGTAAGCCCAAAACCATCAATAAACCCTTGATGAAACACAAAATCGTCAGAAGTGAATTTCTCATTGGTCTTGCTACTCTGTACACTTTCGCCAAAGCACAGTTCGCTATTGATGGCCAGGGCATCAAAATGGTTTTCGCCAATATTGACGCTTTTCTTTTCTAATATGATGTCCGTGTCAAAACCTTCGTTGAAACCATTGAAATAGCCATTTGTAAGCTTTTGAATCTCTTCCGCTTTAAGCGAAACAAATTCCATCTTTCGGCTATTGTTGATGAAGGAAACAGAGTCACTAACTGAATTCACAAAGCTCTTAACGTTGTCATCCAGTTCTTGCACGATTCCCTTTGAAACCTTCCGGAACGGGTTGACATATTTTGAATTATTAAGTGCCTTGTTCTTGGTCAGTATGAAGAAGAGATAGCATTTATGTTCTATATGTCCACGTCCTTTAAAATGCTCGTGGGTTGCTTTTTCTAGAAAAGTTGTCTTAGGAAGCTGTTCTGAAGTATAGGATTTCTTGAGGTAGATATCCTGTTTGTGAACCACCGTTCCCACAGGCAATGATTTCAGTGCCTGAAACCAAGCACCGTGCATATCCTCAAAATCCTTTTCAGATAAGGAATAGATTTCTGGCAAATTCCCTTCATAACACAAAACGACATTGCCATTATTGGCAAAGACGATATTGTCCTGAATATCTACAATGGGTTGATATTTAGAAAGGTTAATCTTGTTCATAGTTGAAACCTGAATTTCTTTTGTTGCTGATAATTTTAGGGAATGCATTGGCAGTTTGAAATAGCTGTGGGTTATGGGTTATTCTCGTCAATGCCACGTAAAGCCCAGCATTAAAAACCAGTACACCTATAATTATCCCGAAGCTGAAAGAGAAAATAATGACCAAAAGGGATGCGAGTATGGAAACCATCATTAAGGCAAACAGGGAAATGGGCAAGCCAAAAATGACTGCCCTTTTCCTGATGTTTTTATAGACCTCGAACCGCTTCATCTATACAACAATTCCTATGAGGTAAGTGAAGATGCCGACTACTGCGCCTGCAATCAAAACAAAGACGAGAACTCGGGT
This sequence comes from Nonlabens marinus S1-08, assembly GCF_000831385.1. Classification (NCBI taxonomy): domain Bacteria; kingdom Pseudomonadati; phylum Bacteroidota; class Flavobacteriia; order Flavobacteriales; family Flavobacteriaceae; genus Nonlabens; species Nonlabens marinus. The sequence continues at coordinate 1,287,859 of NZ_AP014548.1, forward strand.
AATCCCTTTTTTAAGGTCAGCATTTTCGCCAAAGAAGTGTCCTGCATTAAAAAGGAAGCCTACCAAGAAGATGACACCTAACAAAATTGGAAATACGGTTCTTATAGTATCGCCCACATCGTTAACAGAATCTTCAATGCCACCAATTTGAGCAAATAGCGAAGTGGATAATAGCGAAAGAATGGATGCTAAATAGAGTGATTTTTTCATAACGTAACAGTTTAAATTTTTGTGTTGTTTTCGTTATGGGAAATTTACATATATTTGAATATAAATACTTGAAAATCAAATATTTGTGAATAAAATATTATTTGGTTTTGTTTGAATTCCGTTGCTATTATTTGGTATCAAATGCTATGGAATTTTCAAGTGAAGTTGTTGATAACCCGAAAATTGAAAATGAAAAAAGTGCTCAAAAACGTCAGTTTTGTCTTTTTGCTTTTGAAAATGTGCATCGTTTTCGGACAGGAAACGAGTACTCAAAAACGAATTGTAATTGATGTTGGACACGGTGGAAAAGATTCGGGTGCAATCGGTATAAATGGCATCCAAGAAAAGGATGTTGCGCTCAAGATTGCAAGTGCAATTTTAAAGCTAAATATTAAATTAGATAAGCCTTTGGACATTTATTTGACAAGGTACACCGATAACCTCATTTCTTTATCGGATAGAACGAAGTTGGCCAAAGTCCTTAAAGCTGATTTGTTTGTGTCCTTGCATTGCAATCATTCGGATAATCCAAATGCGCGAGGGATTGAAGTTTATGTGGCAGGTGCAACATCCAAATATTCTAATGATGCCACTTGGCTTGCATTTCAGCTACAAGCTGCACTAAATAAAAAATTGGGATATGAAAGTAGAGGTGTAAAGTTTGCCAACTTTCAAGTGCTTCGGGAAACTATTAATGATTGTCCCTCGCTTCTTTTGGAATTGGGATTTTTGAGTAATGAGGATGAAGGCAAGTATATTTCAGATTCCAATAACATCCAAAGTATCGCATTGACAGTTTTGCAATCCCTTCAAGATTAATAGTATTATGAAAGACATTTTTTTAGAATTGACAAAGAGCCTGAAAGCCATTGTAGTACAATTTATTTCTGAAGTGATTCTGTTGTATAAATCGTTCAGAAGTTAAATCATTAAAGCATAGCATCAGCGGTTATAGTTGATACAACTATACTTAGAACTATGATAAAACAATATTTATATTTAAGTATTTGCTTAAATACGTAATTAATTATACCTTTGTTCGTCTAAATAGTTATTATGAAAATGGAAATTTCTTGTACGAGAGCTGAAGCTGACCATAAGCAGTTGCTAAACTGCAAAACTGTCATTGATGGTATGACCAATGATTTTAGTAAAATAACAAAACTACTGTCCATTTCAGGTAATGAGGTACGTTTAAAAATTCTATTCCTCTTAAATATGGAAAAAGAACTGTGCCCTTGTGATTTATCCGACATTTTAGGTATGAGTGTTCCCGCGGTTTCACAGCATATACGAAAAATGAAAGATGCAGATATTATAAGCTCAAGGCGAGAAGGGCAAACCTTATACTATTCATTGAACGAAGATGAGACGGATATTCTGGATAGTATTTTTAAGTCAATTAAATTAAAAAGAAAAACAGCATAAATTTTTAATAATGAGTACCGTAAAAACATCGAAAAATGCAGCTTATACAGGTTTGTTTGCTGCTGTAGCTGCATCATCTTGTTGCATACCACCAGTTATTGCATTAATAGCTGGCGTTGGGGGAAGTGCATCCGCTTTATCTTGGATGGACCCCTTTAGACCCTATTTAATTGGTATAGCTGTCATAGCAATTGGTTATGCGTGGTATGATTATCTAAAACCGAAAAAAGCAGAGGATTGTTGTGAAGTAGATGCAAAGCCAAAGTGGTTTCAAACTAAAGGTTTTTTAATTGGTATTACGCTATTTGCGGCTATATCCATAAGTTTTCCATATTACGCTCACACTTTTTATCCGGATAACAAGAAAGAAGTGGTTATAGTCAATCAATCCAATATCCATACGGTAAATTTTGATATCAAAGGGATGACTTGTGCAGGTTGTGAAGAGCACGTCAACCACGAAGTAAACAAGCTCGACGGAATTGTTGCCTCAAAAGTTTCCTACGAAAATGGGAATGCCATCATTGAATTTGACCAAACCAAAACGAATGAAACGGAAATCGAGAACGCAATTAACTCAACAGGCTATAAGGTAACCGACAAAAAGGAAAACTAATGGAAACTATATTAAAATCTGAAATTACCTGCCCCAACTGCGGAAATAAGAAAGTAGAAAATATGCCAACAAACGCCTGTCAATTCTTTTACAAGTGTGAGAACTGTAAAACGGTTCTAAAACCAAACGAAGGGGATTGTTGCGTTTATTGCTCTTATGGATCTGTACCTTGTCCACCGATACAGGAAAATAAAAGTTGTTGTTAATAAAAGTGTGATAATTTAACCCTTTTGAAAATGAAAACAGAACCACATAAATTACCATCTGACTTGATTTCAGATATAAAAACCAGACTAAAAACATTAAGCGGTCAGATAAATGGAATCGTAAAAATGCTTGATGAAGGAAAAGACCCTGAACAAGTTAATATTCAATTTAAATCCATAGATAAAGGAATTCAAAAGGCACAGTACTTACTGTTGGATGAAGTGTATCGTAAGGCACTCGCCATTGGAATCGTAAAGGCAGTTGACTCTTGTCCTGGAAATTGTGGCAATGAAGATAAAATTGAATATTTAAAACGTGAATTTCCTAACTTGGAATTGTCTGACTTGACAGATAAACTGAAAGAAATCCAAACTATAGAAAACAGGTTAAAAGACTACAACGAAAAAAAAGATTAAAAAAAATTAGGTTACCCCCTACCTGCCGTGCTCATCTTTGTTCCATTATTAATTTAAACTTCAAAATAAGATGAAACGACAAATTGAAATTTTTACGGCAGTATGCCCAGTATGCGAGCCCGTGGTACAATTGGTAAAAGAGACAGCTGGAAAAGACTGCGAAATCACACTTCATAATCTATCCGAGCAATGCGAAAGTAAAATCTGTATTTCAAAAATGAAGGAATATGGAGTTAAAAGAGTTCCTGCAATTGCTGTTAACGGAAAACTATTAGACTGCTGTACAAACATCGAAATAACAAAAGATGATTTGACTAATGCAGGAATAGGAAGCTGTTAGGTATGGCCATCGTTAAATTGAACAAAAAAGCATCTTTGGGAACTGCTGTATTTTCAGCAGTTTCTTTAAAGCTTTGCTGTTGGGGACCTCTACTGTTGACAGGAGTTGCAGGTATGAGTGGTAGCTCGGTGTATTTCTCTTGGCTCATTGCCTTAAAACCTTATTTGTTGGCAATTGCTTTTTTGTCATTGGGAGTTGCTTTTTATCAAGTCTATAAAAAGAATAAGCTTGGTTGCGGCAACTGTGAAACTGATAAACCATCATTTTTTAAATCAAAAATCTATGTTTGGCTGGTTGCTGTGTTTGTGGTTACAATGACATTGGTTTCATATTACCCCCAAATATTTAATCAAACAGAAGGGAATGAAGTAGTGATTGCAAACCAAAGAGACATTCAATCTGTAAAGTTAGATATTGAAGGAATGGTATGTCAAAGCTGTGAAACAAACATAAATAATGCTGTGAATAAAATTGATGGTGTAATACAAATCAAAACATCCTTTGAAAAAGGTGTTTCAGTAATTGAATTTGATTCGAGCAAAACTAACATCAATAACATAAAGGAAGTGATTTTATCAAAGGGATATGTAATCAAAAAAAAGTAAAAATGAATAGACTGATAATGATATTAATAGGTGTACTTGCAACAACATCGGTATTTGCCCAAGGTCCACCAATTTATACGGAAACACCAATTTTACTGGGTCTGGATGGCGGAGGAATGAGAACTTTTGGCAGGTTTATAGTAAAAGAAAATGCAACAGTTTATGTTCAACCTTTAGCAATACCTTATAATTTAGGAAGCAAAACTCAAATAGGAATTGCAGGAAGATTTATAAATATTAATGCTGATAATTTTGAATCTGTTTCTGGTTTTGGCGACCTTACTTTCTTCCTCAAACAGCAGCTTTATCAAAAAGATGGAAAAGCCAAGACATTTAGAATTATAGCAAAATTAGACCAAGTGTTTCCTACAGGAAAAACAAACAGTACACCATCAATTGGAAGTGATTCTTGGCAGTCACAATTAAGTTTAGTAACGGGTTATGTAACCTTAAAATATGGCATTTACGGTCAGGTTGGTTATAATATAACGTCAAATGGATTACCAGATAATTTGATTTACAATGCTGCTTTTGTTTATCCGCTTTTACCACAAAAATATCCACCAAATCAACTGAACTTGAATATTGGAATTAATGGAAATTTTTTTACTGATGTAAATGGTAATACTGTTTTGGCTTCGGGTGGAATACAATGGATTACCAGTAAAACAGCATTGTTTGAAGCTGGTCTACAAATTCCAATAGTTGAAGAAGTACCTGAAGCTCAAAAAACAAACTATGTATTAACTCTTGGTACACGAATATTAATTTTTTAAAACCTTTATTATGAAAACCTTATTAAGAACAGGAATAATTACACTATTTGCATTCGCGACTTTTTTATTGTCTACTACAAATGTAAATGCACAGTCTAAAAGCGAAACAGACAAGACCTATATTAAAATAGAAGTTGACGGGCTTTCCTGTCCTTTTTGCGCCTATGGTTTAGAAAAAAAACTTGTGCAAGCAGGGTCTAAAGATGTGCTTATCGAATTAGAAGAAGGCGAAGCAACGATGAGTGTTTCAAAAGACCAACAACCAACTGAAGAAGAATTACAGAAAATCGTTAAAGACGCTGGTTTTACCCCTAAAGAAATAACTTTTTCTTCAACACCATTTAAGATGAAAAAAGATGAAAAATAAAGTTGTATTCATACTAATAGCAGCTTTTTTAGGAACGATATTTCTTTTTTCTTGTAGAGGAAAGCAAGAACAAAAGACAGAAATTGGTGCGCAGTGGAAATTTGTAAAGAGTATCGATTTAAATAACGTTAACCCTATAGGTATTGTGGCGCAGGAAAATTTCTTGTGGCTTTCAGATGTGGACAATAACCGTATCGTAAAAATTGACCTTGATGGAAAAATCATTGAGTCATTTGATGGTTTTCAACGTCCAATGCACATCGCGATTCAAAAAGACAAAATCTATATTCCCGAATACACATCAGACAGCTTAAAAATTCTTGAAGATGGAAAGGTTTCAACCTATAAACTAAAGGAAAAGCCAGATGCTATTGCTGGTGTGAGCATTGATGGAAAAACTGCTGCCGTTGCTGATTTTTATAATAATCGAATCATTTTACAGCAAGATGATAAAGTAACGGTTATAGGAAAGGAAGGTCATAACGATGGCGAATTATACTATCCAACTGATATACAAATAAGCAATGATTTAATCTACGTTGCAGATGCTTATAACAATCGTGTTCAAGTCTTTGATTTAAAAGGGAACTACGTTAGAATGATTGGATGGAAAGAAGGCATTAAGGTCGCAACAGGTGTAAAAGTAACAGGTTCACAAGTTCTTGTTGCCGATTTTGAAGGTAACCGAGTTTTGGTTTACGATTTAAACGGTAAACTTTTACAAATTCTTACTGAGAAATTCAATCACCCAACAGATATTGAAACTGCCAATGATAAAATGTATGTTGTAAATTATAAAGGAAGTTCAATTTCAGTCTTTGATAAATAATTTGCCTATTAAAATATAATCTATTTATTTCCGCTTATCCCCAGCCTTTGTATCAAAAGCAATCAAATTAAAGAGCTCTCGCATTCTACTTCGGACACGGTTACCATAACGCACTTCCAATTCTTCGGCATTAAGGTTGGTCGTGGCGTGGGTCTTAACTTTGCGTTTCGTGTCAAGATAGAGTTCATATCGAGATAAGAGCACTTCGCCCATCACATTCAGATCCTTTCCGTAGAACCTACCAGAAGGTTCCACGCCTAAATCGTCAAAACAATAGAATTTGGTGTTACCATATTCCTCAACTGTTTTAAATCCTAAATGGTTGAAGCTAAATGTTACGTTGCGGCAGGGAATCATTTCATAAGGGCGTTGCAAGGGAACCAAATGGCGTAATAATTTCATCAAACTGGTCTTTCCACAACCTACCGGTCCAGAAAGTAAAATGCCTTTGTCAATATCAATTCCGTAGGTATTACAATTTTCCTTGTCCTTGATGAAGTAAGAACAGAGCTTCAGTAGAATATCCTTATCCTCATCGTAAATTCTAAACTTTTTACCAAACAATAGTTTGCCTTTGGCATTCAGGTAAATCAGAATTTTTGGAAAATCGTATAGGACGCTTTTGCCATCAAATTTTCCCAGCGAATATTCCACGCCACCTTCGATAATTTTAGAGGGGTTGTCCATAGTCTTTGTTTTTAGTGGTTCGCAAGTTGTCCTTGATTTGGGACACTTCTTTTTTGTTTGATTTGTTTTCTTCTTCGAAAAGCTCAGTTCTATCCATCCAGTTTGTGGCCAATGAGCGCCAATCCCGTATCGGTTTTCCGTCGCTCGTTTTCCATTCTCTGTCTGCGTAATAGGCGTAGAATTTTTTTCCTTCATCAGCATCAAAACCTTTTTCTTCAAAAAATAAAATAACGGCCTGCCTGCCCTTTGGCTGTTTTATATTGTTTTCTTGTTTGTTATTGTTTGTATTAGATACCAATACTTGTCCATCTATGGGACGGTGTTGGTACACAACTTGTCCGTTTTTGGGATGGTGGTGTCCCTCAAGCGGTACACCTCTGGGGTGGTACTGTTCCGCAAGCTGTTCTAAAATGGGATTGTACTGTCCCACAACTGGTTCATCACTTGTCCCAATAATGGCCATCTTGATTTTGCTGCCTTTGTATGGATTGTTTGATGGGAAATAGGATAGGTACTGCCAAGAATCTAATTCCACAATGCATCTATGGTATGTTGATTTTGAACCAATCTTGGCAACGCGCATCAGTTCCCTTCGGTTTACATAGAATTCGTTCATAAACCGAGAGCTGTTCCATTCTTGGAACAGCGCCATATACAAACTGATATGGGTAGGATTTAGGCGGTCATCAAAATAGAAGGTTGAAAAAGCCGCATTAAGTAGCTTTATATAGTTCATCGCTTAAGAATTTAGACCGTGATGCACACGGTTGGCATCCATCACTTTTTGTATTTCCTCTGTATCGTAATAGATAATCCCACCTACTTTGGTATAAGGCAAGGTGCCATTAATACGAAGATTTTGCAAAGTGCCCGGACTGACTTGCAATAAGTCCATAACCTCAGAAGATTTGAGGTATTTTTTTAGTTTCCCGCTGGCTTGTCTGGTAAGTAGTTTTTTGATGTCATCGAGCAATTCCATTTTGAATTCCCGAAGGTCGTCTGTGGTAATAATACTTGTCGGCATAATAGAACGGTTTTAATAGAAAGGGACTATCTGGGTTCATACTTTTAATTGATAGCCCCTGACCTGATTTAGCTCACGCACTAAAATATTTTAATAAATAAGTGTTCGTGAATCTGTCGATTTGACTTTCGTTCTACAAATTTGAATAGATTTATTGAATTTTATTCCCAAGTTGCACCCAAGTTGGGTGATTTTATATGCTCATTTTCAATGGTTTAAATTGGTTTGATTTAGGGGTCGTTCTTTAAATCATCTATGTCAAATGATGATAACTAAAATTAATTTTATTTTTTCCCAAGTCATACCCAAGTAGGGTAAAAATTTAACATTCTCTACGAAAGAAGATTACCCGTCCGTTTCTTCCATTCGCCTTAACAATGTTGCTTTTAGTCTATCTATAAATTTTGTTTGGTCAATTTTCCGTTCTCTTATTTCAAGAAAGGTTCTATATACGTTTCCAAGATTAAGGTCAAAAATCTCTTCGCAAGCTGATGCCATTTCTTTAATTCCAGCTGTACCACTTTTAATTGCACCAGATGCTTGTAGGGCATAAATCAATTCAATCAAATCTGTTTTTGAAGCTGTCCAGCCTAATCGTTCACCGTTTGATAAAGTATTTAGTTTGTTTGGTATGCCATAGGATAAGCCTCTCAAATTGTGCAATTCTTCAACATAATGACTTATAAGCAGGTCATAGGCCATAATTTTAGCAATTGCATTATCGTGGCTTGTTGAAAATTCCGCATCTGTATAAAAATGAGAGGTATTAGAAACCAAACTTATTTTGTCGTTTCCTCTTAGAAAATAAAATTCATCCAAAAGCTCAGAGTCCTCTCTATAGTATTTTATAAAATCGATATTGCGTCTATTGCTTTCTTGTAAACTATTTATCTCTGAATCAATAAATTCCTGTTGAGATTTTATGGTTCCAGCAGGTCTATTTATTAAGAAGTTATATAGTTTCACATAAAATTTCAATCTACTATAAACATAGGGTTTGTGTTTTTTAAAAAAGATTATTTCGTTTTTTTGATTGATGAATTCATTTTCCCTGACACATACACGTAATTTCTGCAAGTATTTTCTTGAAATCGAAATTCCTTTTTCTACATTGTTAAAATCGCTAAGATTAGATTCTTCAATTGTTTGTATTTCTTCTTTATATTTATTTAAAATCTTATTTACTTTTTTTCTCAATTTTTTAATGGTTTTAATTAATTATCAAACCCATCTCAAAATTATAATTCGGGATTAAAAATCAATAGATTATACAATCATCTCTCTCAATACTTTTACTGTTTCACGCTAGACCAACATCCAATGCCATCATTATAATGAAACCGCCTATAAAACCCATTGTAGCAATATCAGTATAGTTATCCCGTTGTGTTTCTGGAATTACCTCTTCAATTACCACAAAAATCATTGCACCCGCAGCAAAAGAGAGAGCATAAGGCAAAATGGGCTGAAAGGTTGAAACTGCCCAGGCCCCTATAACAGCAGCAAATGGTTCTACAATGGCAGAAGCTTGCCCAAACATAAAGCTTTTTCGTCGGCTTAATCCCTGTCTTCTTAATGGCATAGCAACAGCAAAGCCTTCAGGAAAATTTTGCAGGCCTATACCTAATGCTAAAGCTACTGCACCCCCAATACTTGCACCTTCAAACCCAGCAGAGACCCCACCAAACAGTACACCAATTGCTAGGCCCTCAGGTATATTATGCATCGTTATTGCTAATGTTAAAAGCGTAGTTCTGCGCCAAGATGTTTGTAAACCTTCTTTTTCACTTTCTTTAAAATTGATGTGCAAATGAGGAAGAATTTTATCTAATCCAAAAATAAAAAGTGAACCTAAAAAGAATCCAATTGCTGAAGGCCATACCTTAACGAACCCTTCTCCGGGACTCATTTCAATTCCTGGTGCCAACAAGCTCCAAAAACTTGCGGCTACCATTACACCTCCAGTAAATCCTAACATTCCATCCAAAATTGCACGATTCATACCTTTAAATAAAAAAACCAGCGAAGCACCAGCCGTGGTTAATCCCCACGTAAATAAGGTTGCATAGAGTGCTGCTACAATGGGGTTGATAGATTCAAAATAATCTATTATATATTCCATTTAATGTTTGATATTAATGTATAGGTTATACGCAATTTGATGTGATATATGAAAACTTTTGCCCGAAATGGAAATGTCCATTGATTTGTCGAATTCTTCTTTGCTCAATACTTTAATTGTACTACCCAAGGCAATTTTATATTTGTCCAAAAACCTGAAAAAAGCTGTTGAAGAATCTCCTAAACCAACACAAACCCCAACATTACCAATAGGTAATTCGCTTAAACGTATTTTTTCTTGTTTTTCATACGAACCATCCCGTTTGGGTATAGTGTCGCCGTGAGGGTCAACTTTTGGAAAACCTAGAAATTCATCAAGCTTATTAATTAATTTTTCGCTATTTATATGTTCTAATTGTTCTGCAATTTCGTGAACCTCGTCCCAATTAAATTTGAGCTTTTCAACCATAAATGTTTCCCACAATCTATGTTTTCTCACAATCTGAAGTGCTCTTTTTTTCCCTTTCGTTGTTAAAAAAGTTCCTTTATATTTTTTGTGATTGACCAAACCTTTCTTTGATAACTTCTTAATCATATCAGTTACAGAGGACGGCCTTGTGTTCATCCGCTTTGCAATTTCATTTGTCGATGCGATTTTAATTCCCTCTTCGCTTAAATGAAAAATAGCTTTTATATGGTTCTCTTCCGAGTTGGTCATTTTAATAGTTATTTTAAGCCATTTATTTTAAATCAATTAACAATTAAACTATGTATAATGCGAAACATAACCCATTGATATTTAGATATAGATTATGTTTTATTTAATGATGATGGTTGATAAGAACAAAAAAGTAAAAAAGAATGGCAGCGGCAAATACAGCGATTAAAGCAAAAATTCCTATAATTTTCTCTTTTTTACTAATATTGCTTTTAGATTTCTTTTTTTTCTTCTTTCTTCTTTCTCTTCTTTTAATGGACATAAGTATTTTAATTTTTTTTGTTATTTATCCTCCTAAATCATAAAACCACTCTTCAGCTCGCACGATTGCTTCCGTTATAGCCTTTTCTTTAGAAAAATGATCCTGTTCAATTAATTTATTCGCAATTTCTATAGCTTTTTCTCTTACAGTTGGATTGAGTTTATCCAAATCTGTTTTAAAGTCTTCAAACATCCAGTCCATCTGATTATTGAATTGTTTTAGTTAAAATGATTAATTTTTTCTAATTCCCATCTCTGCTTTTACAATGCCGCGTTCAGGGGCTTCCTCCTTGGAACATTGGTTTGTTGTATAATATTCTTCAGCATACTTTACGACCAATTTGTGGATGTTTCCATCCAGCATATTGAGCCTCATCGAGCAATCTTTAAAAAGTTCCTTTTTCATCTATCAAAAAAGTTTCAACACGAAAAAAACCATTACCAGCAAACTGGTGCGATACACTTAGAGTTCTTCTTTCCATTTTGGTCTTTTTTTACTCGGCGTTATAGTTTATATCTTTAGCTTTATTGTATGCTTCCCAACCTTCTTTTGCCGCATAGGGCACAATTAATAACGCTGCAACAGGGTCTGCCCACCACCAGCCCAGCCAATTGACCAATAGCAATCCAGCAAGTACCACTACGGTTTGATATAGGCAAATAAAAGTGTCTTTGGCATCGGCCAGCAATGCTGGACTGTCAAGTTTATTCCCATATTTCCTTTTGTAATAGATTAAAATAGGATTAACTACCAATGAAACAAGCAAAATAATTAACCCCAAAGTACTCCAATTTGATGTTTCTTGATTGATGAGCTTTGTGATTGAATCGTAGGAAATGAAAAGGCATACCAACGTAAAGGATGCCGCAATAACATACAATGTGATTTTCTTTCGGCGCTTTACCTTTTCCTCATCCATACCTTTGAGTTCACCGTGAAGGCGCCAGCCTAATGTTGCTGCGCTAATTACTTCTATGGTGCTGTCCAATGCCCAGCCAATAAGTGCCGAACTGTTTGCTGTGATTCCCGCAATTAGCGAAATGACCACTTCAGTAACGTCATAAATGACGTTCCATACTTGAAGTGTCCTTGCTTCTTTAAGATTCTTTTTTCTCGATTTTTCCATTAATAATTTTAGTGTTTAGCTTGGGTTTTTAATTCCGACCTGTTGAATGTTCATCAGTTTATGCATTGCAAATGTTTTATTTAAATTATTTGGACAATTTTAAAATTCTAATAGCCCCGCGCATCACAAACGCGAACACAACACCGCCTATGACCAAATCGGGCCATTTACTGTCTAAAAAATAAACCAGCACCCCTGCCAGTATTACCCCGCCGTTCACAATAATGTCGTTTGAGGTAAAGATGGCACTTGCCTGCATATGCGCTTCCTTGCTTTTGGCCTTGTTTATCAACCATAGGGAAACGAGGTTGCCGATAAGGGCGAAAATGGAAACGATGATCATCCATTGGAACAAAGGGGTTTCGCTACTACTCAAAAACCTTCTCACGACTTCCGAAAATCCCAGCAGGGCCAACGCCATCTGAAAATAGCCACTGAATTTCGCCACTTTCTTTTTTCTGGAAATAGCGCCGCCTACGGCAAAAAGGCTCAATGCATATACAATGGAATCAGCCAACATATCTAACGAATCGGCAATAAGACCCATTGAGGAAGAAATCCAACCCGTAGTCATTTCGATAACAAAAAAACCAAAATTGATGTACAAGACCCACCAGAGTATCTTCTTTTGTTTTGTCTCGTCTTCGGTAATAGGTGTTTCCGCCTTTTCTGTTCCCAAGAGTTTTTCTCCCAACTTTAATGCCCCCAATGCCACATTTATTTCTTGGGCATTCCCTTGATGGTACACATCCAACTTTCTATTTGGAATGTCAAAGTCCAGATATTTTATTTGAGGGTTTGACTCCAGTTTCATCCGTATCATCTGTTCTTCGGAAGGGCAATCCATTTGACTTACCTTAAAAGTGCTTTTGTTTATAGTGGACATTTAAATAATCTGTATTAAATTCTAAGTTTGGTGTTTTAAATCTTTACTTATTATGGGATTCCATATATTTTTCCAAAATCGATTTTAAGCTCTCCAAATAATCAGCGAACGATTTAATGGTCGGTTTTGCTTCATCATCTACGGGAATAGTTATGGGATTCTCATCTAAATAGCGATAGAGTTCGGGATATTCGTGTTCAATCCTTACCGTCAATTCGTTGATTTCTTGGGTTAGCTTTTGAATTTTCCTCATCTTCGTTTTTTTATAATTTTATATATGCAACGCCCTGTCTTCGGTAGCGGCCAGGCAGGCTTCCTTAAAGGTTTCTGAAAATGTGGGGTGTCCGTGGGACATCCGTGCAATATCTTCTGCCGCTGCCCTAAATTCCATCGCCACCACAGCTTCCGTATAACTATCGGCTATGCGCGGACCTATCATATGAACGCCCAAAATTTCATCGGTTTCCTTGTCTGCAATCACTTTTATAAAGCCATCGGTGTCCATACTTATCTTGGCCCGTGCATTGGCCTTAAAGGGAAACGAGCCCGTTTTTATAGCCCTTCCTGCTTCTTTAAGTTCCTCTTCGGAACGTCCCACGCCGGCTACTTCGGGCTGTGTATAGACAATGTTTGGTATGAGGGAATAATTGATATGCGGCTTTTGTCCCGCAATGCGTTCGGCCACAAAAACACCTTCTTCACTGGCCTTATGGGCGAGCATCGCACCTCGGACTACATCTCCAATGGCATAGACCCCTTTTACATTGGTTTCCAGGTTATCATCAACTTTTAATTGTCCTTTTTCGTTGGTTTCCACTCCCACGTTTTCAAGGCCAAGACCTGATGTAAAAGGTTTTCTCCCAATAGCCATCAGGCAATAGTCTCCTTCCAACTGCATTTCCTTGTCGTCTTTCCTGTTCTGTGCCGTAAGGGTTACTTTATCATCTGCTGCCACAGTTTTTGTGACCTTGTGTTCCAGATAGAACTCGATGTCCTGTTTTCTTAGGGACCTGTACAATTGATGCCCTACGGATTTGTCCATTGTATAGATAAGCCCATCAAAATACTCTACTATGGATACTTTTGAACCCAACCTGGCGAAGACCGAACCTATCTCGACCCCAATAACACCACCTCCAACAACCATCAAGTGTTTGGGGATTTCTTTAAGGGCAAGGGCTTCCGTAGAGGAAATAATCCTCTTTTTATCTATTTCTATGTTGGGCAAGGATGCGGGTTTCGACCCGGTGGCGATGACCATCTTATCGGTTTCTATGGTTTGTGTTTTGTCCTCGCCCTTAATTTCAATGGTGTTCTTATCCTTGATGCTTCCGTGGCCTTCATAAACGGTAACCTTGTTCTTTTTCATCAGGTAGGCTACCCCGTTGATGATTTCCCCCACGACGTCTTGAACCCTTTGGTTCATTTTTGCAATATCTACATTCGCCTCCTTGACATCAATGCCGAAATCCTCGAATTGGTGTTTGAGCTTGTGGTAATGTTCCGATGCTTCCAGCCAGGCTTTTGAAGGGATGCAACCCACGTTAAGGCAAGTGCCGCCAAGGGTACTGTACCTTTCGATTATGGCCACTTTAAAGCCCAGTTGTGCAGCACGAATGGCACACACATAGCCACCCGGACCGGAACCAATAATTGTTATATCATATTTTTCCATAATTGTATTTTTTTGGTTAAATAAGGTGGAAGAACCTTGAACTTGACTCTTGGGCGCAAGGGTTCAATGTTCTGGAACTCCCACCTGTTATTTTTTCTTACATTTCACACATATCCCTTTTAATACCAGGTTGACATTGTTTATTTTATAATCATCTGGCAAACTTTCTTCCGGTATTTTATTTGGCAAACAGATTGTTTTCTTACATTCGGTACAATGAAAGTGCAGATGTAAATCTGAACCATACTTACCTTTAACGTTTTCATTAGAAATCGCAAATTTTGCCACTCCGGTTCCATCATTTATCTGATGAATAAGTCCTTTATTCTCAAAAATCTTTAGGTTGCGATAAAAGGTCGTTCTGTTTGCCGTCTTATTGGTTTCGCTCTTTTCAGCAAAGACCTTTTTTAAATCGGAAAAGGACACGGCACTTTGCTTCCTTCTCAGATACCGGTATATCTTGGACCTCATTTGAGTAGGGCGAATACCGTGACTTGACAATATTTTTTCCGTTTTGTTCATTTTTTAATCTTGATTCAACGGCAATCTCCTTTATTACATTTATTTCTTATAGGCGAGCAAGCGCAATGCATTGACCACCACTACCAACGTAGAGCCTTCGTGAACCGCAACGGCTATGCCGATACTTGCCCAACTCATTATGGTCGCAGGGATTAAAAAGGCAACAACCCCCAAACTTACCCATAAGTTTTGCCTGATAATCGCTTTTGCTTTTCTGCTCAAACCAATGGCAAAGGGAAGGGTTTCCAGTTTATCGGCCATCAGCGCTATATCTGCGGTCTCCAAGGCCACGTCGCTGCCTGCTGCACCCATTGCAATACCAACGGTACTGTTTGCCATTGCAGGGGCATCATTAACACCATCCCCCACCATTGCCAGTTTATTTTCCTGTTCCGCAAGTTTTTTGATGGCCTCCACTTTTTCTTCGGGAAGCAGACTTCCGCGTGCTTCGGTCAACCCAATTTCTTCGGCTACGGCATCTGCCACTTTCTGGTTGTCACCGGTAAGCATAATCATTTTCTTGATGCCTATTTCCTTTAGTTGGGCAAGGGTTTCCTTAGCTTTTTCTCGTGGGGTGTCCATTAGCCCGAGCATCCCTATAAATTCATCGCCCCTTTTGATAAGCATAGTGGTCTTACCTTCCCCTTCAAGCGCTCTTACCTTTTCTGATACATCGCTGGGAACACCTTTATCAATATCCTCAAAAAGCTCAAGGTTGCCTATGTAAATGGAATTCCCTTGATAGTTTGCCTTTATGCCCTTGCCCTGTACGGCCTCCAAATCATCGGCATCGGGAATTTTGGTGTCTTTCCCGAGCCGTTCCATTCCGTCACGTACAACAGCCTTTGCCAGGGGATGGTCGCTCAGTTCCTCAACAGCAATCGCGATTTCCAACAGTTCCTTTTTATCTATGTTGCCAAAACTTTCGACATCGGTAAGCTTTGGTTTTCCTTCGGTAAGTGTTCCCGTTTTGTCAAAAGCGAGAGCGGTAAGTACCCCTAAGTCTTCCAAGGGGCGACCGCCTTTTATCAAAACCCCGCCTCGTGCTGCTCTTGCCACACCACTCAATACAGCAGATGGCGTAGAAATGGCCAGGGCACAAGGACTGGCTGCCACAAGTACCGCCAGGGAACGGTACAGGCTTTCATTCCACGTTTCATCGATGACCAGAAAAGCAAAATTCAATAGTATGACCAATAAGATTACCGATGGCACGTAGTACCGCTCAAACTTGTCTGTCAATAATTGTGTGGGCGATTTTTGGTCCTGGGCCTCTTGAACCATAGTGACCAAGCGGTTGAGGGTAGAATCTTTTGCCTCTTTAATCACCTTTATTTCGAGGGTATTGTTGCCATTGATAGTTCCTGAAAATACACGGTTCTCGTCGGGAATATCGCTTTTTGCTGTATATTCCTTATCTGGATTTTCTATTGGTGTTTTGTCCACTGGAACGCTTTCCCCGGTAATGGGTGACTGGTCTATACTACTATTGCCCTTTACAATAACACCATCAGCAGATATTTTACTGTTGGGGCGTACCACGATAGTATCACCTATCTGTAACTCTTCAATACCCACTTCAACGGTATCGCCATCCTTCTTTAATAGTGCGGTTTTAGGCGCAAGGTCTGTTAACGCTGCAATGGACTTTTTTGCCTTGCCCATTGCATAGTTTTCCAGTGCGTGACCCAAACTGAAAAGGAACAGCAGCAAGGCACCTTCTGCCCATTCGCCCAAATAGGCGGCTCCTGCAGCTGCGACCAGCATCAGGAAATCGATTTCAAATTCGCCTTTGGACACTTTGGTAATGGCCTCCTTTAGGGTAAAATAACCTCCAAAAAAATAGGCTGCAATATAGAGCCCAAAAGGGATGTTAGCTGAAACCCCTGTATATTTTTCCAACAGGAAACCTGTAATTAGTGTGACCCCACTTAAAATTGCAAAATAGAGCTCCGTGTTTTTACCGAAGATGCCACCGTGGTCGTGATTGTGGCCATCGCCTTTGCTGTGTTTTTCCTTGTCTTTCATATTATTAATGGTTTTGTTATCGTTAATTAAGATTTAATCCAGTTTTGAGCCTGTTGTTTCTCAGAAATATCAAAAAATTTAACTTCAGACTTTATGAAAAAATCAGTGGCCTTCGCGGCCCATTCCTGCCATTTTTTATTGCCCACAAAGGCCATCTTGCCATAATCTCCCAAGTGTGCCGAATCAATCTTTAGGTCTTCCCAAAAGCCTTTAAGGGTATAGCCTTTAAAATCTTCCATTTCAAAATAGAAATCCACTTTATGCCCTTTTTCTATGATGTTGTGGATAAGCGGATGCATCTTTTCCATATCCTTTTCCGTAAGTTTCCCGCTGATTTTAGCGGCAATTAGGTGTTCCTGTTCCAAGTTTATAATCTGTACCATATTTGTATATCTTTATATTAATCTATTTAAAATATTACTGCATTGTATGTACAAATATCCATTGGCCTACACTTACTTTTCTTAATTATAAAGCGCCTTCTCTTTTCCTAAGTGCAAGATGGCTTCGGGCAAATCGAGTTCGCGCGTTCCGTTGCCCGTTCTAATATAAAACCGTGACCTCCCGTCTTGACTTAGATAGACTGGTGTTTTGGCCGGGTCTATTTCTATGTAGCACACGTCATTTTCTCCATATCTGTAAAAAGATACATTTACAGCCGTACATAAATGGGTTCCCAATTTTAAAGATATCAACTGCATCAGGTATTGCTCAAAACCATCTGTACCCGGTTTTTTCAAGGTGTCAAAATCCTGGTTTAGACCGAGGATGTTGCCGTTATCGTCTACTCCTATAAGCAATTTACCACCGTTGGTGTTCATAAAGCCCGCAATGGTCTTGGCAACAACAAATTCCAATTGTTTATTCACTTTGGATTGACGTAAATCCCACCTCAAGGTAGCCTTGAACTCTACAAACTGATTTTCGCCGTCTTTGATAAGCGCTATAATTGCATTGCCGTCATTTCTTTTCTTTGTTAAAATGAAAATTTTATTTCTAAGAAAAACCATAAGGGCAAGGCTGCTGCCCATAATCCCGAACAAAATATTTTTGAATATTTGGTCTATATCACCAAAGCGTATCGTGTTTTTAATGGTTTCTAAAAAAAGTACGTACCAGTTACCAGTATCTCCTTTTTCATCATATAAGTAAAGTGATAGTCCCAAGGGCTGAATGATGAACAGTCCAAAGAGAAAGCCAATTATTATTATAAACGCTATTTTTTTCCTGTAAACCATTTTTTTTTAAACCTTGACTATCTAAATCTTGGGATTCTTACATTTTTCTTCTGAATTTCTAATTACACGCTTTTTCATTTTAAAAAATTCAATATTTTATTTCGCCATCGTTATTTTTCAATCCAGCTTTTAGCAAGCTCTTTATCTTCCGAATGAAAATATTTAATATGTGCCTCAGAGAATGGCAAAAGATTTTTGGTAAATTCTTCCTGCCATTCTATACTACCTACAAGTGCCACTTTTTTTAAATGGTCTTGTTTTGGAATTTTGAATTCCATTTCATTTTCTACAGTTTGATGCCTTGTATTTTTGACTTCACTGACTTCTATATACCAAGCAGCACTTTTGTATTTTTCAAGATGCTCACTAACAGCCGTTAATAACATTGTGGCATCATCTTTGTCCATACCATTTTCTGCCAATGCGTATAGAATATTATCTTTTTTATAAATCGCTAACATAATAGGATTTTTTATGGTTTATATTTCTTGATATTAACTAGTCTGATTGCCTACTGCACTTCTCACACACACCTTTTACAACCAGATTGATATCTTCTGTGATATAACCCTCCGGTAGATTGATTTGTGGTATTTTATGTTCTGTGAGGCAAACGGTTTCATCGCAGTTGCTGCAATGAAAATGCAGGTGCAGGTCGTTGCCAACCTCACATTCACAATTCTCTTCGCATAGCGCGTACTTTAATACTCCTGTGCCATCTTCAATTTGGTGGACAATGCCCTTATCTTCAAAGGTTTTCATTGTTCTAAATAGGGTGCTCCTTTCGGATATTTTAAAATCCTTTTCCAAATCGCCAAGGCTAATTGCCACCTCTAATTCTGCCAAGCGCTTATAGGTCATTAGCCGCATAGCCGTAGGTCGTATGCCTTTGCTTTCCAGAAGTTGGACTATTTTTTCCATTTCTATCACTGGGTTTTAGAGGTCGTACCGTTTTAGGGATTCACCTGTTTTGATTTGGAAGGCATCCTCAATATCAGATAGATAAATAATTCCGTCGCCAGGTTCGGGCGTTTTACCATTTTCTAAGATGATGTCGATTGCTGATTGCGCTTCTTCATTTTGACATACCAATTCCACTTTAACAACTGGGCTATCGGTTATATTAAAATCGAGGGAAGGTCTTGCTCCTTTTGCTTTGAATGCGCCAGTACCCTCTGCTTGTGAAAGGGTCATACTTTTAAAACCATTGTCGCTTAGGGCTTCGATGACCCTTTGTATGCGGTTTGGTTTTACAAATGCTTTTATTTCTTTCATATTGATGCTATTTAGATTTTTAATCGATTTTGAACCGAGCTTGTTCTTTAATTTTTAACTAACTAAATTAAGTCGATAAACAAACTCGGAATCAAAACCTTTAATTATTGTTGAATTAATGACCGTGTTCCAATTCGCCCTTGACCATTTCCGAAGAAAGGGTATAGGCTCCTTTTGTTACTATTTTTATGTCATTGGTAATCTCAGCTGGAAGGTTTACTTCTACAAACCCTAAATCGTGCACGCCAATGCTTACAGGTATTCTCTTAAACTTCATTTTATTTTCTTCTGGTGCCTCATCTTCATCCACGATAAATAGATAAGATTGCTCACCTTCTTTAATAATGGCTTCCTCAGGAACTGCAAAGCCCGATTTTTCGCCCTGTACGATCCTTCCCTCTACATACATTCCGGGTAAAAGGTCTTTGTCCTTATTTTCAATATCTGCCAATACTTCTATGGCCTTTGGGTCGCTCTCAAAGGTCTGGCCTATGGAACGTACGGTGGCCTTTAAGAGTTCATCAGGTTTTGAAGCAGTTGAAAAATAAATCTGCTGGCCTTCCTTGATTTGTTTTATATCCTTTTCATAAACTTTGAAATTCACATAAATTTTGGAATTATCGCTTATAGAGAACATTTTGGCCTGTGGGGAAACATAATCTCCTAAGCTTACCATCACTTCGCCCACATAACCATTTATAGGTGTAGTGATAGGAATTGCATTGTAAATCTCTCCTTGTGCAACTTTAGACGGATTAAGCCCCAATAACCTAAGTTTAGATTTCAAACCATTTACACTTGAGGTGGTGGAACGGAATTTTGATTGTGCCATTTGAAATTCTTTTCCAGAGGAAACCCCTTTATCATAAAGGGTCTGTTTTCGCTCAAAATCTTGCTTGAGAAACACAAGTTCATCGTTTTTTTCTTGAAATTCCTGCTGCATTGCGATAATATCGGGATGTTCTATGTAAGCTAACACTTGACCCTTGCGCACATTGTCGCCCGGTATTACCCTGATAGAGCTTACATTACCTCCTACAAACGGACTGACATTCGCCTTATCCTGTGGAAAAAGTTCCAGCATCCCGGTAACCTTTATATTATTACCAAGGTTTCTTTTTTCCAAGGTCTTGGTCTCCAAGCCAATGGTCTCTATTTGTTGTGTGGTAAGTTCTACCACGCCTTCTTCTCCTTCTTCCTCGTGGCCACCTTCTTCTTCGTCGTGACCCTCTTCGCCGTGCGTAGCTTCGGTTTTTGACACGCCTTCAGTTTCGTTATGACCCAATTCAGAATCGGGCTTATCGTTACAGCCTACCAATAAGAAGGTTAATAGTAATGTTGTAATTATTGCTATATTTTTCATTATATTCTTCTTTTTTAGGTTTATAGATTGCCCAATTGATACTGTAACTCAATGGCTTGTTGATTATACTGGTTAATAAATTGTAAGTGGTTCTGCTTTATGCGAATGGCACTGTTTAAAATCGTGATATAGTTTACATAGTCTATTTCGCCTTCTTTGGAAGCAAGTTCTGCTGTTGTAATTTGCTCTTCGGCCAAAACCAATGCACCTTCTTGGTAATAATTCAGCGTTTTTTGGGTTTTTTCCAATGATTTTAACAATTGTGATACCCTGCTTTCGGTTATTGCCTTTTGTTCCAAATATTGGTTCTCGGCTACCATTGCATCTGCCTTAGCAGCCTTGACCCTTGCTTTTTGAGGGAAGAACCACAACGGGATACTTATACCTGCTTGATAGGTGTTGAACCCTGAAACATCGTCAACGATTTGTCTTCCATAGGTAAGGTTGAACTTTGGCAAAAACTGGGATTTTTCGACGCCAACGTTGGCTTTGCTCACCTCGGCATTTTGCATAGAATATTGCAACAATGGATTGTTATCTATGGATGTTGAATCTAAAACGTTCATATAATTCAACGGTTCGTAGGTGCCTCCAACAGTTTCAATTTCTTGGTCAATCCCCAAATACTGTTTCAACGCCCTTTTGGCAATCTCGATATCGTCATAGGCCTGTTGTCTCAAGACCTGTATCTGTTGATATTCAGAAGAAGCCGCGATAAATTCCAGCTTCCCCGTTTCACCTGTATCAAAACGCAGTTCTGCAGCTGTCTTGAAGTTGTTATACACACTATCCAATTGTTCCGCGAAGCGTAACTGGGCTTTATTATAATTTATCTGGTCATAGGCCTGCATCACATTGCGCACCAATTGTTGCTCGCTCAAGGCATAAAACTTCTCACCCAATTGAACACGTTGCTTATAAAACTTGGATTTTGAGAAACCAGATAACAAATCGATATTTCCCTGCTGCACCCCAATGGTAGTTTGCACACCGGGCAGGTCATTACCGAATTCTTCTTTGCCCGTAAAAATTTGTGTGCTACCAAGGTCGAAACTTGTTCCTTTCATCGCCCGCTCACGGTCTATAAAAGACTGACTTTCCTTAAGGGAAGGATAGTTTTCTTTTGCCAAAGAAATAGCTTCCTCTAAAGTAATAGTCTGTGCGATACCACGGTCTTGTGCATTTACTGAATTCGAGGTTAAAAATCCCCCTAAGCTCAATAATACAACCAAAACAGTAGTGCTCTTGTTAATATAACTTGGGTCATTTCCATTATCCTTTCGTTGCTTACGAGCTTCCAACCAATAATATAATACTGGAAGGACCACAAGTGTTAAAAATGTTGCTGTGAGCAATCCGCCGATAACCACCGTTGCCAATGGTCGCTGCACTTCTGCACCGCCCGAGGTAGAAATCGCCATTGGGATAAAGCCCATAATGGCCGCCGTTGCGGTTAATAAAATAGGGCGTAGGCGCTCGTGCGTTGCCTCGTATATTCGTTTTTTTAAGTCTGTCATTCCACTTTCTTTTAATTCGTTGAATTTGTTTATCAGTACCAATCCATTTAATACCGCTACCCCAAACAGTACAATAAAACCGACTCCTGCCGAAATACTAAAGGGCATTCCCCTTATCCAAAGGGCAAACACACCGCCAATGGCTGCCAGAGGTACTGCCATATAAATCATAAGCGATTGCGAGAACGAGCTCAACGCAAAGTAGAGCAATATGAATATTAGGAAAAGTGCGATAGGCACTACAATCATTAATCGGTCTGATGCACGCTGTAAGTTCTCGAACGAGCCTCCGTAGGTTACAAAATAACCAGGTGGCAGTTTTACATCTGTTTCCAATTTTTGCTGAATTTCCTCGACCATCGATTTTACATCACGTCCACGAACATTGACCCCTACCGAAATACGACGCGAGGTGTTGTCCCTTGAAATTTGCATCGGCCCTGGTTTGTAACTAATATTTGCAACCTCTTTCAACGGTACTTGTGCACCACTGGGTAAATCGATATACAGATTTTTAAGATTGTTGATGTCTTGTCTAAACTCCTTTGCCAAACGAATAACCACATCAAAGCGTTTTTCACCCTCAAAAATCACACCTGCCACTTCTCCTGCAAAGGCAGCACTTACATAATCATTTAGTTTATCGACGGTTACTCCGTACTGTGCCATTTTTGCGCGATTGTACTCTACCGTCATCTGTGGTAAACCGCTCGTAGCTTCCACATTGAGGTCGGCCGCTCCGGGAACACTTCTGATAACCGCTGCGATTTCCTGAACCTTGTCTGCCAACACGTCCAAATCTTCTCCGTACAATTTGATGGCCACGTCCTCCCGAACACCAGTAAGCAATTCATTAAAACGAAGCTCTACAGGTTGCGTAAATACAAAATTCACACCTGGTACTACAGAAATTTTTTCCTGTATTTTTTCTATGAGTTCTTCTTTGCTCTCTGCGGAAGTCCACTTGCTCTTATCCTTTTCAAGAATGATATAGCTATCGGCAATGTCCATTGGCATTGGGTCGGTTGGTATTTCGGCAACACCAATCCTTGAAACCACTGTTTTCACTTCAGGAAATTCATTGATTAAATTCTGAAGTTTTTTTGATGCCTCTATAGATTCTGTAAGACTACTACCTGGTTTTATCAAGGCCTGAAATGCAATATCGCCCTCATCAAATTTGGGTATGAATTCGCCACCCATATTGCTGAAAATATATCCCGCAATCAATAATAAGGCGACTGCACCTAAAACAACACCTGCTCTAAATCGAAGTGCAAAATTGAGCAAGGGTACATACGCCCTGTTTAAACCGGACATTATTTTATCACTGAATCTGTCAATCTTGTTTTCAAATTTGGCGAACCAACTGTTCTGATTTTTGGCAGGTTTTAGGAACATTGACGAAATCATTGGCACGTAGGTAAGACAAAGGATAATCGCTCCCAGAACTGCAAATCCGAAAGTAAATGCCATTGGACGGAACATTTTTCCTTCAACACCTGTCAAAAAGAGAATCGGTGTAAATACAATAAGGATAATTAGCTGTCCGAAAAATGCCGAATTCATCATTGTACTTGCCGAGTCGTAGGCGATTTCGTCCATTTCGGCCTGACCTATCGCTGCTTTTGATTTTTTCATCCGTTGATGGATGTGAAATACCATTCCTTCTACAATAATAACTGCGCCATCCACAATGATTCCAAAATCGATTGCTCCCAAGGACATTAAATTGGCCCATACACCAAATTGCTTCATCAGGATAAATGCAAAGAGTAATGATAGCGGAATTACAGAGGCTGTTATCAATCCGCCACGGAAACTTCCCAAGAGTAATACCAGTACAAAAATCACGATAAGCGAACCTTCAATAAGATTTGTTTCTACGGTACTTGTGGTTCTTCCAATGAGTTCACTTCGGCTTAAAAACGGTTCTATGTAGACACCTTCTGGAAGCGATTTTTGAATTTCGTTGATGCGCTCTTGTACATTTTCTATGACAGTGCCAGGGCTTTCGCCTTTAAGCATTAAAATTTGGCCACCAACAGTTTCGTGTCCATCTTGGGTAAACGCACCATAGCGCACTTGATTGCCAAAGCCTACTTTTTCGGCAACGTCCCTTACCAAAACTGGGCTTCCGTTTTGAGTGGTTACAACGGTGTTTTCCAAGTCTTCAAGGCTACGCGCTAAACCCTCGCCACGGATAAAATTGGCTTGGTGGTTTTTTTCAATATAAGCACCTCCCGTATTGGCATTGTTCATTTCAAGGGCTTCAAAAACCTGATTCATTGTAATGCCAAAACTTTTTAGTTTGTCAGGGTTTATGGCCACTTCGTACTGCTTTACGTAGCCTCCAAAAGCATTCACTTCAACTACTCCAGGAACTAATGCCATTTGGCGCTTTACAATCCAATCCTGAATGGTACGAAGCTCCATAGCATCGTATTTTTCTTCGTAGCCTTCCTTTACTTTTAAGGTATATTGGAATATTTCGCCCAAACCTGTAGTTATGGGTGCCATAAATGGCTCGCCGAAGCCTTCGGGGATTTCCCCTGAAACTTCGGTTAATTTTTCTTGCACCAATTGCCGGGGCAGGTAGGTACCCGCTTCATCCTCAAAGACAATGGTAACCACAGACAGCCCAAATCGGGATACAGAACGTAGCTCGATAACGTCAGGAAGGTTGGCCATTGCCAATTCTACTGGATAGGTAACAAATTGCTCAATATCTTCAGTACCTAAATTTGGGGCAACGGTAATAACCTGTACTTGGTTGTTGGTAATATCGGGTACAGAACCCAGGTTTATAGTAGCCATAGACCAAATGCCCGTACCCACAAGCGCTACTATAAATAGGCCAATAATAAACTTGTTATTAATGGAAAATGAAATGATTTTGTTAATCATAGAAAAAGTATTAATTCAGTTTAAACCTCGCAATGCAAATAGATGCAATACGTTTATGATGTGATACTTATTTTGAAAAGCATCACGATAGGATATAGCTATCCTTAAAAAAACTGAATTATACTTTAGGGGGTTGGAATAGGGATTCCAGATATCTGGAAGTGAAGTTTACCTTATATAAACTAAATTGCTTTTTATCTTCAAACTTTAACCGATTTGTTGTATCGGTATTTTTATTTGCAGCAAACAAAACTAAGGGATGACAACATTGATGATGGCTATGTACAGGTGCATTCTCCTTATCAGAGTCATTGTGGTGCCTTTCATCTTTTGCTTCCTTACCAAAGTAATCCTCAACTACATAATCGAGGAAAGAGTCACCATAAACTTTATGGTCTTGGTAATGCGTTACGATGTTTGAAATTTCTTTAATGGGTCCACAAAAGTCCATATCAATACTAATTCCCTGAAAAAAGAATAATAGCGACATTGATATGGAAAAAAGTGTTTTCATAAATTTTAACAAAGATACAAATTAATCGATGCACAGGTTGTGCAAAGATTGTTCCGAGTATAAGCAATCAGAAATTAATCACGCTATCCAAGGCATCATCGGCATCTTTGTGGATGAAATTTGCCTGATAGTTAATGGTAGTTTTAAGGTCTGTATGGCGATACAACTTCTGAAGCATTAGAGGATGGATATTATCTGCGGCAATATTACCAAAGGAATGACGAGCTATATGCATCGTTACCTTTTTTTGAATACCAGCTCTTTTTGCAATTTTCTTTAAATGGTCGTTGAACTTTTTATTTGCAACTTTCTTTTTTCTGTAGATATCCTTAGCATCGGTCAAATCGGCTTTTTTCATTTCTGGAAACACAAAATCATCATCACCTCTTTTATCGGAAATATATTGAAGCAAGATTTTTTCCACTTTTTCCGGAATCTTCAAGGATAGTAATTTTGAGTTCTTACCCATTCTATAATGCAACCTACCATCATAAATTTGTGACCATCTTGTAAAGAGCACATCGGACACGCGCATTCCAGCAAAATAAAAACTAAACAGCCAAACATTCAACGAATGTTTTTCCATATCGGTAAGCTCAGAAACATTATCGAGTGCTTGTATTTCTTTTCCCGTTAGTCCTGTCTTGGTAGTTTCAGGAAACTTGATTTTAAATTTGCCTGTCCCAAACGGGTATAGTTCTTTGCTTACTACTTTATCCTTAATTGCTCGATTGTAAAGCAATCGAATCAAAACCATAACGTTCATAGCAGTAGTTTCAGTAAGTGAACAAGAACCTTTTAAGTAGATTTTAAATTTTTTTAGAAAGCGTTCATCTATTTCTTGAAAAGTGAGGTGTCGCGCTTTGCAATATTTTTCAATGTAACTGAGCCAAGCAGAATCTGTAGAATGGCGATTAATTTTATTTTCAGCTTCAAGAGCTTCGAGATGTTCATCCGCAAAATCAAAGAAAGTGAGTTTGGAAGTTGGTTTGTAAATTTCCTTTTTAATTTGTCGTGCGGTTGCATCCTTATTGTTGGTCTGCAAAACAATCAAACCTTTTCTTGCTTCTGAAAGTTTTGATGTCAAAAGGTTGTTTAGACTTTCGGCATTAGGATGTGATTTCTTGACCTTGAGATTTTTTGTGTCCCAATCTTCTAACTCAATATAGTGACCTATGTGTTTGTAAGTAGAACGACGGTCTTTAGTTATCCTAACCGCAAGTGGGTATTGTCCCTTTGCGTTGGGCTTTTTGCGAAGTATTATTTTTGCACTTGTTGACATTGTAAACCTGTTTTGAGTACGAAAGTCAAATCAGGTACAACATTTTGTCCAAAATTCACATTAAAGATACGACTTTATTGGAACTTTTGGGTACAACATAGGTACAACAAAAGTTGATATTAACTGATATTATATGACTTTAAATAAAATGATTGAAAACATAAATCATTGAAAATGAGTTAATTTATGTTTTCTTGGTGCAAGATATACCAGACTTAGGATCTAGTGCTTCACGGCGTGCAGGTTCGATTCCTGTCATCCGCACCATAAAAGCTCTTCAGTAATGAAGGGCTTTTTTGTTTTTCTCGCTTTCGCGAAAGCGAGTTTCATCCATATCATTTTCACAAAAAGTTAAGAATTCTATAATTCAGAATCATTTCACAAAAGGCTTCGTTTCCATTCATAAATTTAAAGTTATAATCTAATCAACTAAAAAATTATGAAAAATATTGAAAGCTTATTTGACTACAGCGCCGGTCAATTCGAATTTATCGATCACCTATTGACCATGGGGGTAGGGGTACATTTTGCAGCCTTAATCTTCTTCCTTGTAGTCTCACAATTTGTAGCTCCTAAATATCGTATTGCAACTGCGCTTTCTTGTATTGTTATGGTATCTGCAGGGTTGATACTTAACAGCCAGGCGGTCATGTGGACTGATGCTTATGCATATGTAGACGGGTCGTACCAGCTTCAAGACCTCACTTTCTCTAACGGATACCGTTACGTGAATTGGATGGCGACGATTCCTTGCTTATTGTTACAATTATTGATTGTCTTGAATTTGAAAGGCAAAGAATTATTCTCTACTGCAACCTGGTTGATTCTCGCAGCCTGGGGTATGATCATCACTGGATATGTAGGTCAACTTTATGAGGTTGATGATATAGCTCAATTGATGATATGGGGAGCGGTAAGTACTGCTTTCTTTGTGGTTATGAACTGGATTGTAGGGACAAAAATATTCAAGAATCGTGCAACTATGTTAGGTGGAACTGACTCTACGATTACTAAGGTATTTTGGTTAATGATGTTTGCATGGACGCTATATCCTATTGCATATCTAGTACCAGCTTTTATGAACAATGCTGATGGTGTGGTATTGAGACAATTGTTATTCACCATTGCGGATATTTCTAGTAAAGTGATTTACGGATTGATGATCACCTATATCGCCATACAGCAATCTGCTGCTGCTGGATATGTTCCAGCGCAACAAGCACTAGGGCGTATAGGTATGGACTCTAAAGCAGCCTAGTTTGCTTAGTGTTTTTAGAAGAATCTATAATAGTATAGCGCTATTGCCTTCAGGCATAGCGCTATTTTTTGCGTTACTAGCAATCGCAATGATTTGGTTACCCTTGGAATCCAGCAACCTTCCAGAATTTTTAAAAGGTCTTGAAGTTACTGGTAAATCAGATGTCCAATTCATATTAGCCTTTATTATAGGGGGAATCTTCACGCTGACCATTTTTTCCTACACGATGGTCATGAATGTTTTAAATAGAAGTATTAATAATTATTCCCCACGCCTCATACCACTAATTTTATCAGAAAGGAATCATCAATTGATCTTAGGCTTTACCAGTGGTACCATTATTTACTCCATGATTTTATCAATTGTAGTGGCATGTGATAACACCACGGTATTTCCACCTCTCGCAGCAGGCTTAGGGGTTTTCATGAGTATCTTTTGCGTGTTTTTATTTATTTACTTTATTCACAGTGTTTCCCAGTCGATTCACATTAATTATATTCTTAAGAAAAGTTTTGACAGATCGACTCGAAATCTTAGTGAGCTGACAGAACTCAAAAAGCTGGGGAGATTTAAAGAAAAACCAGCCGATTTAGAAACCTGGGAAGTTATTAAAAACAGCGATTGTGGTTATTTACAACTCCTAGAAATTGAATCCTTAGCACAGAAAGCCGCAGATGCTGAAACAGACATATGGATCGATCCCATTCCAGGAACTTTTATTTTTGAGGATGATATTCTCATAAGAACATCAAAAGCTTTGAAGCAGAACTGGAAGAAAATGGACAAGCAAGTAAGTGTTGACTCTCGGGTTCCATTAGAATTAAATGAAACTGAAATCAAACATCTGGTTGAGGTGGCGGTTAAGGCTTCTTCCCCAGCAATCAACGATCCAGGGACTTCCCTTGCTTCTATAGAATACATAACCCAGCTGATCATGAACAGGGCTAAAGTGGATTTGTTTAATAGCTATACGATCAATAATAAAAACTACGTGTATATTCCTGTGATCAGCAATGAGGATTTGACCTATTGGTGTTTTGTAGAAATGTGGAATTACATGAAAGCAGATCCTATTTTGGTTCCTGCATTGAAAAATTCACTGCAAAAGATAGAGGGTGCTGGGGTGGATACAAGTACTATTATTTTACAGCCTTAATAGATATTGGCTATTTACTTTAATAGAATTGGAGCCCACATTTATTTAGAAACCATCTGTCTATTGCGTTTGATTCACAATAAGTTTTGGCCGCATCTCTGTGGTTCATAAAGGGATTGTTGTGTGATCTAATGAGAACTATAAACTAGAAAAGCCCTTAAAACAAAAAAGCCTCTCCGTATTGGAAAAGCTTCTCAAAAAGTCTCGGATGAACCGAGGCCTTCAAATCCTCAATTGTTTTAGAGGACACACAACTTGAATCGCTCTCGGATAAACCGAGATAGCGGTCTGGACGGGATTCGAACCCGCGACCTTCGCCGTGACAGGGCGACATTCTAACCAGCTGAACTACCAGACCGTGTTCTAAAAGAACTATGCTATCACATTTCTGCTTTAGCGGATGCAAATATACCTACGATTTTGGAACTACCAAGTTCTAATGATATAATTTTGAAAAAAAATACAATAGCTCGTCCAACTGCATATCCAATTACCTGAAAAACAAACATGATACAACTCATAGCTACTGACATTGATGGTACCTTATTAGACGACCAGCGCTACATATCGGCAAACACTGCTCGTATTTTTAAAGAACTCAACTTACCTAAGATCTTGATATCTGCTCGCATGCCGCAAGCCATGTACTATTTACAAGAAGCGCTAGAGATCCTTGATGCTCCTATAATTTGCTATAATGGTGCCCTAGTGCTGGACCAGGAAGAAGTATTGTACAGTGAAACGATCCCGTATACTGCAATGTTGGAAATAGCTGAAATAGGAACTCAAAACGGCCTACATGTAAGCATTTACCGCAATCAAGAATGGTTTGTAGAACAAATGGATGAATGGACTGCTAGGGAAATTCATAATACCCGTACGCAACCTATTACTCAATCTTTGGCAAAGACCTTAGCTTATTTCGAATCTACAAAAAATGAAGGTGGAGCGCATAAAATTATGTTTATGGGCGATTGCGATAAAATGAATTCCGCTTTCGCGAAAGCGAAACAATCATTAGACGCACAGGTACATTTATACCGCTCAAAAGACACCTACACTGAAATCTCACCTAAAGGGATTTCCAAGAAATCTGCCCTAGAACTATTGCTGGAACAACGATTTGCTGATGTGCCTATGTCTATGGTAGCCGCATTTGGTGATAATTATAACGATACGGAAATGCTAGCGGGCGTAGGCCATGGTGTGGCGGTGGAAAATGCTAGAGAGGAGGTTAAGGCTGCCGCTCGATACCTTGCTAAGCATCACAAACAAGATGGTGTGGCCAGCTGGCTGCAAGAACAGCTATTAAACAAAAAAAGCGACTCTTAAAAGCCGCTTTTGTAAGTGATTTGAGAAGGTATTAGTTCTCTATTTTGATAATATCGCTATTGTTCAAATTAGCTAAGTTCATTACTGCTTCATAATCAGTGACATCAAGCAATGGGTTATTAGCAAGTTCAGCTGGCAGAATAACAATTCTGAACGTTTGGTTATTCAAATCTGCAGTGGTCAAATTATTGAAGTCTGTACTCGCAGGTCCATCTAAAAATAAGGTTGCATCGCCATTGGTAAAATCATAGTTGTACTGAAACTCACCAAAATCAGTGTAAAGTGTTTGAGGTAACAATCTCCAAACATCAACTAAACCACCGTTATTTCCTGGTACTTGATCAAATAAAATGTACGCCAAAGTCATGTCATTGGGAAATACGGTAATGTTATTAGGGTAAGGCACCAATACGGAGTAATCTGGTGCTGAGAAATTTACCGTTGTCTCGAAAGATTGTGCAACGATGTTCACGCCATCAAAACCTGGAGGTCCTTGATCGCCTTCACAGGCAGAAAAGCCTGCGGCTATAACTAGAAGTAATAGTATTTTTTTCATAATGCTTAATTTAGGAGGATTAGAATTCAATAAGTGTGCCTAAAATGAAACAAAAGAACCATAAAATCCTATTTGCCGTCCTGATCTTTACATCAAACCTGATTGCGTATGCTCAAATTCAGGTAGGAGATAGTCTAATGGAGGTAGGGGACTACAAAGGAGCCATTGAAATGTACTCCAGTTTAGAAGACAGCTCAGGACATGTTCGATTTAAGATGGCAAGAGCCTATACCGCCACTGGGAATACAGGCAAAGCGATAAAAGCTTACCAGCAAGGACTTAAGGTGGAAGCAACGGGTGCTCGTCCTAGGTACGAATTGGGTAGATTGTACTTGAGTAACAACCAGCCCATACAGGCCTTGTTGATATTTAGAAAGTTACGCGAGGAATTTCCTGAAAATGCTACTTATGCCTTTTATTATGGTCAAGGTCTTGAAAAAATAAAGGCAGAGGATCAGGCGATGGATGTATATGAAAACGTTTTGGCTCTAGATCCCGATTACAGAAATGCGCGGATGGAACTCGTTGTACTGTTGATTAAGAAAAGAGAAACTGCACAAGCGATTAAACTTGCAAAGGAGGAATTACAAAAAAATCCAGAGGATATCAAATTCAACAGCTTGATTGCTCAAGCTTACTTTCAAGCCAAAATTTACAGTAAAACGATTGAACACTTAGAAAAACTTTTTGAACTAGGTAATGATACGGATTATAATAGGCGTACGCTGGGAATGGCTTATTTTGAAGATACGCAATGGGAAAAAGCGATTGAAAATTTTGATGTGTTTTTGAAGCAATACGATGATAAGGACGCAGCGCTCTATTTTGCAAAATCTCGAGCCCATTTGAAACTTAGAGAATATGATAAGTCACAAGACGCGATTGAATACGCCATTATGTTGCGACGTCCGGTTTTGCATCTAGAGTATCTGCAGTTGAGTGCGATTATGGCGGCTCAGGAAGATTATAAAGGAACCTTTGATGCGATGAAGTTGGCGTACGAAGAAAACGGAGAAGATCCTATAATTGCATATCAACTAGCTGTAGCAGCAGACCGATACTTTGAAGATAAGAAGACCATTTTGACCTATTATGAGCGCTATTTAAATAAATTTGGTAGCGATAACACTTATGGTGATTATGCCAGTGCTCGCGCTAGCGATTTGAAAAAAGAATTGTTCATGAGTCCAGACAATTGAAGAACATAGCTAAATACATAACAGTTCACTTACTAGGCTTCGCCTTATTGTTTTCTGCATCCTGCAAAACAGAAAATGAAAAGGTGGAGGAAGCTGTTTTTAAAGCAAATCAACGCTTTGAAAACTTGGATAAAGCAGTGGTGGATGTGTATCCGCAATTCAAGGGTTGTGATGAGATGGAAAAAACTCCAGATTGTTTTTACCAGAAACTGCATGCGCTCATCAAGCAACGTCTTACTCAAGACACCCTTACTATGCAAATCAAGCAAATGGATAGTCTGGTTACCGCATTTACAGTGACAGAAAAAGGGATTGTGCGATACGATAGTATCGTGGATAGCGCACAACACATTGACCGTGTCTTTTTAGATTCCATTTTAAGAGTAAAATTAAAAGACTTACCCTCTATTGATAGTGCTTTAAAACAAGGTATTCCAGTTTCCTCTTCTTATCTGGTTCCTGTAGTCGTCAAGCCTATTAGTGAGAAGGCCTATCAATAGAACGATCCTGCCACTTTATAGAGCCTAAGCTTTTAAGACCTATAGCGATCACAATAAAAGGATACATAAAGAATTGTAAAATAAAGTAACGCATCCAGCTGCTTACTTGATACAATTGATTGCCGATCACCAATACTACAAAATCAGTAAAGAATTTTAAAAAGTAGAAGCTCCACATAAGCTCTATTGAAATCAAATGAAAAACATACAATAACGGCGCAAAAACAAACAAAAGACTTGCAGTTGCCACATGGAATGCAACGAGTTTATTGAGCAAGCTTTTAGTTTCAGTAGATTTTCTAGACCAGCGCGCACGTTGTTCTATCATCTCTTTCCAACTATTTTTAGGAGAAGTAGAAATCAGTGCCTGAGTGTTTTTCAAATAATGGCATTGCAAGACATCTTCAGCTGCGAGTTTTTCTAATAGAAAAACATCATCCCCACTAGAGAGGTGGTCATTCCCTAAATAACCTTGCACCGCTTCAAAAGCTTTCTTTTTGAATGAAAGATTTGCACCATTGCACATAAATGGTTGCCGAAGGGCAAAGGCTCCTGTAGTAATGGTTTGTAAAGCCAGCATTTCCAACTGTTGCAATCCTGCAAGAAATCCCTGACCGTTCAATCGAACTGGACCGGCAACTAGAGAGGCATCTGCATAACTTTGGTAATGCCTGCTGTAGGCACTTATCCATGTTTTAGGAACAACGCAGTCTGCATCAGTCAGTAAAATATGTTCCTGCGTTGCTCTAGAAATGGCTTGCGTGATCCCATCTTTTTTTGCGCTGACGCTTTTTGGGGTTCGATCGAAATGGATATAATGCATTGATAGATTTTTCTTGATAAATTCGTTTACAAACTCTTGACTGCCATCGATTGAGGCATCGTTTACTAAAATAATTTCTAGAAGGGCTGGATTGTAATCTTGTTCCGATAAGGATTTTAGCAATGTTGGAAGCGCATCGATTTCATTGCGATACACGACGATAATGCTAAATGTGATTGGATGATTGTTCAACCGCCGTGTTACCGTGATTGGTTGATAGTTTAAGGCAGGCATTGCAAGGCAAAGCAATATTAAGGGATATCCAAATGCAATTAAGAGCACAATAAAGGTCATGCTGCAATCAGTTTAGGGAACCGTTGGAAAGCTAATAGCCCGCAACCTAAGAGCGCTGGCAGGACTGTATTGTTGAGCCAGACGATGGCAACAATCGCAGTCATGTTCTCAATAGGCAGATTTAGGTAACTCACAAAAAAAGTGGCAACGCTCCACTTGATCAGTATGTCAAACAACTGTAACGATGGAATTAAAGAGGTAGCGAGATACATTGCCGCAACACTTGCTGCTATTGTAATCAAGGAAGCATTGCTGTAAAACGATAGCAATATCAACCAGCAGCCAGAAAAAAGGGCATAACGCAGGAATGAAAGCAGGATAACTCCATCCAATCGGGCAGCTTGAAAATCAATCCGTTTAGAAATTGTTGGACCTAACCATACTACCAAAGTGGCTAAAAAAATGATGGAGAACAGGGACAACACCTCACTATAAAATAACGCGGCAACCCCAGCAACCCCTACGATTATAGTGACCGCCATTTGACTCATGTTCCCTACAAGTACCGCCTTCAGTACTTTTTTACGTAAGGATGATTCAAAATAGAAAGCTTTCGTAGCAAATTCACCAGCCCTCAAGGGTGTAATAAAACTTGTGGCTTGCGAGGTGAGGTTGTGAATGACGCTTTCGCGAAAGCGAACTTCTCTCAAATCTCGAACTAGATACTGCCATTTGTAACTTTCTACCAGCCAGCTTGCAATGGATAATCCGGGTAATAATAGATAGAAATAAATGGGGATGTTAGAAAGGAAAGCAACGGTATGGTGCCAGTCAAATGTATCGCCTTGAAATAGGTAGAACACATAGGCCAGGCAGCATAAGATCACTAGCAACTTGCCAGCCTGCAGCAGGAATTGCTTAGATTTGTGGGACATGCGATTCACGGCATGAAATTACAACAATTGGCAGGAGAACGTATTATTTTAGGGATTGACCCAGGAACACTGATCATGGGATTTGGTGTGATAAAGGTGGTAGGTAAAAGCATGTCCTTTATTCAAATGAATGAGCTGGACCTGCGCAAAGTCACAGATCCTTACGTCAAATTGCGTAAGATCTTTGAACGTACTCTAGAACTTATAGATACCCATCATCCTGACGAGATTGCGCTAGAAGCTCCTTTTTTTGGTAAGAATGTGCAGTCGATGCTCAAATTAGGTCGCGCTCAAGGCGTTGCTATGGCCGCAGGGCTTTCCAGAGATATACCAGTAACTGAATATGCGCCACGACGCATCAAGCAATCCATCACCGGTAAAGGAACCGCCAGTAAAGAACAAGTGGCAGCGATGCTTAAAAGCACCTTGAATTTAAAGGAGCTTCCTAAAAATTTAGACATGACTGACGGCCTTGCTGCGGCAGTCTGTCACTTTTATTCTAGTGGACGTGTGGAGGTAGGAAAAAGCTACTCAGGATGGGCGTCGTTTGTTAAACAGAATGAAAAGCGTGTTAAAAAGTAGGCTTGCAATCCTGCAACCTTTAGTTTTATCTCCTTAAATATTTTGAACTTATGACCAATTGTCTAATCATATTTACTCGCAATCCAGAACTTGGAAAAGGAAAACGCCGGCTCGCGGCTACCTTAGGAGATGAGAAGGCGCTGGAAATTTATAAGTTCTTACTGGAACACACTAGGTCAATTACTAAATACATTTATGGTATCAAACAAGTTTGGTACAGTGAGCAAGTCCATGAAGATGACGCTTGGGATAATTTGACCTATGAAAAGTACCAGCAAAAAGGCGACGACCTAGGGGAACGTATGAAATATGCCTTTGAACAAGCCCTTGAAAAACATGAGAGTGTAATCATCATAGGCTCTGATATGTACGATTTATCAGCTTTGGAAATTGATGAAGCATTTAAACAGTTGAATGATCACGAGGCTGTCATTGGACCAGCTACAGATGGAGGTTATTATTTGCTAGGCTTTAAGAATAAAATTCCTGACGGTGTTTTTGAAAATAAAGAATGGGGAACTTCCACCGTTTTAGAACAAACCCTAGCAGATCTAAAGGGTACCGACTATATAACACTGGAAGAACGTAATGATGTAGATACAGAGGAGGACATCAAAGACCATCCAGATTTTCAAATCTTTTTAAAATAAGCATATGCTAAGCAGACAAATACTAGACAAATCCATTAATTATTTAAAGCAGAATGGCTTTGACGCGCCAGAGATTGGTATTGTGTTAGGCACGGGACTAGGCCAACTGGTAGATCAAATTGAAAACCAAGTGATCGCTCACTACAACCAGATACCATCCTTTCCATTAGCTACTGTAGAATTCCACACTGGAAAATTAATATATGGAGATCTAGGAGGGAAAAAAGTCGTTGTAATGCAAGGAAGATTCCATTTGTATGAAGGCTACGATTTCCTAGATATTACCTATCCTATTAGAGTGATGCATGGTTTAGGAATCAAAAACTTATTGGTTTCTAATGCTGCAGGCGCTATTAATCTCGAAATGAAAAAAGGCGAGCTGATGCTGCTGGAAGATCATATCAATTTGCAAGGGGGCAGTCCATTAGCTCTTAAAAACATCTCTGAATTTGGCGACCGATTCGTGGATATGAGTGCTCCTTATGACAAGACGATGAATGATAGTCTCAAACAAATTGCAGCAGATCAAGGAATTACATTACATGAAGGTGTTTATGCCAGTGTGGTAGGTCCACAGCTGGAAACTAGAGCAGAATACCGCATGCTTAGGATGATGGGCGCTGATGCTGTAGGAATGAGTACTGTGCCTGAGATCATTGTTGCAAATCACTTGAATTTACCTGTAAGCGCCGTTTCAGTGCTAACTGATGAATGCGATCCTGATAATTTACAACCGGTCAACGTGCCTGATATTATTGAAACAGCGGGCAAAGCAGAGCCTAAGATGGTAGCCTTGTTCACCGGTTTGATTCAAAATCTTTAATGTTATTCTGTTGTTAAGTGGGGTAGGTGTTTTCTTGCTTTCCAGTACTTTTAATTGAATAATGAAAGTGAAAATTATTTCGCTTTCGCGAAAGCGAACACCCATGAAAAAGATTGCATACTTATTATTAATTCTCTGTCTTGGAATTTCCTGCGTCGGATCTGGAGGACTGCATTACGACCAATTAACTAATGGAGAGAAAATTGAAGCCACTCGATCGCAGCTGGATCATTCCAACTATGAAGCGTTGCTTAAGAAGTACGTCAATGAAAAAGGATTCGTCAATTATGAAGGACTTGCCGAAGAACAGGCAAAACTCAAATCGTATTTGACCTACCTAAGTGTAAATCCACCTAGAAAAGATTGGGAAACTGGTGAGCAGTTTGCTTATTACATCAACTTGTATAACGCTTCCACACTTGATTTGATCATAGATAACAACATGCCAGCCAGTATCAAGGATATCGACGGTCCATTAGGTCAAGTATGGTTGAAGGATTTTATCGTGGTGGATGGGAATAAATATTCACTAGCAGATATAGAGAAAGGTGTTCTTCAAAAAATGGGGGATCCTAGAATACACTTTGCGATCAATTGTGCTAGTTATTCTTGTCCTAAATTATTGAAAACGGCTTATACAGGCAAGAACGTGGATGAACTTATGGACCGGGCTGCTAACGAATTTGTCAATTCTGATAAAAACGATTTGAGCGATCCCAACAATCCTAAACTGAGCAGTATTTTTAAGTTCTACACCTCAGACTTTACAGCTGTTGAGCCTACACTGATAGATTATGTCAACAGGTATGCAAATAAGAAAATTAATGTATCTGCTACAGTGGAATACAAGGATTACGATTGGTCCTTGAACAAACAATAGTGATTTTGAAAACTATACTACATTGCTCATCGTATATTTAACCCTATGATGAGCATTGTTATTCCTGTTCTTAATGAAGAAGCAGGAATTTATAATTTATTAG
Organism: Nonlabens marinus S1-08; assembly: GCF_000831385.1. Classification (NCBI taxonomy): domain Bacteria; kingdom Pseudomonadati; phylum Bacteroidota; class Flavobacteriia; order Flavobacteriales; family Flavobacteriaceae; genus Nonlabens; species Nonlabens marinus. The sequence goes on from NZ_AP014548.1 coordinate 1,325,769, forward strand.
AACTCCTGGTGGATCGTGCTAACGACCCTAAACAGCTAGAATTAATTGTGGTCGATGGCGGTAGCATTGATGATACGATCAATGAGATCAATAAATTTGCTAGAGATCATTCCCATATACATGTCAAAGCTGTAGACTCTGAAAAAGGCCGTGGCGTTCAATTACACAACGGTGCGCTTGTTGCTTCACAGGATTTGCTTTATTTCTTGCACGCAGATTCCCATCCACCTTCAAATTACGATGAGCATATTTATAAGGCAATAGCTACTGGAAACCCTGCTGGATGTTTCCGTATGAGGTTCAGGAGTTGGCACTGGTGGTTGATCATCATAGGGTGGTTTTCAAGATTCAGCTGGAAGGCAAGTCGTGGCGGTGATCAAAGTCAATATATTACTAGGCAATTGTACGACCAGATAGGTGGTTATAATACCACTGTGCCTATTTATGAAGATTATTTATTGATCAATAAACTGTACGAGATGGACACCTATCATGTGATCCAAAAATGGCTAACTACAAGCGCAAGGCGCTATGAAGAAGTAGGAGTGCTTAAGCTTCAATGGTTTTACCTCACGATTTATTGGAAAAAACGTCAAGGCGAAAGTATTGAAGAGATTTACACCTATTATTTAAAATGGTGCGGCGTTACTAAAGATGCAGTAGAGCAAGTATCTGAGTAGGCTTATTGTTCACCATTCCATTCTGCATAGAATTGTTTTAAGTAAGTTTCCATAAAATCATGACGTTGTCGTGCTATCTTTTTACCAGTTGCTGTATTCATACGATCCTTAAGTAGAAGTAGCTTTTCATAAAAATGATTGAGCGTTGGCGATGCACTTTTTTTGTAAGTTTCTTTATCCATGTTGAGGTTTGGAGCAACTGCGGGATCATAGATCGCTCGATTTTTAAAACCACCATAATTGAATGTTCTTGCAATACCAATAGCGCCTATCGCATCCAGACGGTCAGCATCTTGTACAATATCTAACTCAAGACTCTCAAAACGCTGAGTCACATGACCACCCTTAAAAGAAATGTTTTCAATGATTTTGATCACATGGTCAATGACTGCTTGACTTACTTTTTCTTTTTCTAAAAACTCACGAGCGACTCGAGGTCCTATGGTTTCATCGCCGTTGTGAAATTTTGAATCGGCTATATCGTGCAGTAGTGCGCCTAGCTCTACAATCAATAAATCAGCCTCAGATTCACTACGAGCAATCAGTTTTGCATTTTTCCACACACGTTCCATATGAAACCAATCATGACCACCTTCGGCATTTTGAAGCTGTTCTTTAACAAAATTGATCGTTTTAGGAATGATAGGAAGTTGCATAAATGAGTTTTTGTTCGCTTTCGCGAAAGCGAAAATAAAATATATGCACAGTGATTTTTGAATGCTAGGTTGGATTTAAAACCTATGAAGGATAGCCTAACCGATTTAATTTAAGTAATCACTAAACTTGCTCTCGATATAATAGTTTTCGTCGACTACAACAGTAGATGTTGCTGTTGGAAGTTTTAGGCGTTGAGTGCTAGTAGATGGTTCGATCCTGCGGGAATCTCCATCTATGGTGATTTCCACTGGCATGTCAAATCCATCTACTACATTGACCCATCGATAGGACAAAGTCTCTTTGTCTAGGCTATACTCTAAAACTGGAATGCGCACATCTCTTAAATATTGGTCAAACACCTTGCTTAAATCGATACCACTTTGCTCAGATATATAATTTTCAACCTGTCCAGTCGTCACCGTTTGATGATAAAATTCTTTATTCAGTCCTCGTAGAATCTGACGCCACTTTTCATCATCTGTTACCAGTTGTCTTATGGTATGCAGCATATTAGCACCTTTATAATACATGTCTCCAGAGCCGCCGCTATTTACATCGTAGGTTCCAATGATTGGACGATTATTTGATATGCTACCGCGTGTTCCTATTACATATTCTGCACTGGCATCTGTGCCATAATAGTAATCGAGAAACAGGTTTTCTGAATAAGCGGTGAAGCTCTCGTGTATCCACATATCTGCAATGTCCTTGTTGGTAATGTTGTTTGCAAACCATTCATGTCCAGCCTCGTGAATAATAATAAAATCAAATTTCAAACCCCAACCTGTTCCAGAAAGGTCCCTTCCTAAATACCCGTTTGCAAACTTGTTTCCATAGGTTACGGAGCTTTGGTGCTCCATTCCTAAGTAAGGAACTTCTACTAGTTTAAAGCTGTCCTCATAAAATGGATACGGCCCGAACCAGTGCTCGAAGGCCTCCATCATTTTAGGAGCGTCCCTAAATTGCTTTTTGGCTTTATCTAGATTGTAGGATAATACATAATAATCCATATCTAACTTTCCCTTTTCGCCCTCATACACTTCAGAGAAATTGACGTAGTCACCTATGTTGATATTGACGCCATAATTGTTAATGGGATTGCTGACAAACCAGTGGTAGGTGGTAGTTTCATCTTCTTTAGGTTCGATCTTTCTTAATCGACCATTAGAAACATTCATCAATCCATCTGGGACATTGACACTGATAGCCATGCTGTCCACTTCTTGATACATATGATCTTTGTTAGGCCACCAGACGCTGGCGCCTAGACCTTGATTAGAAGTTGCGATAAAATGATTGCCGTTTTCATCCTTTTTCCATGAGAATCCACCATCCCAAGGGGCGTTCTTTGCTTCTCTAGGTTTTCCTTCATAGAAGACCTCCACGCTATTGAATTCGCCTGTTTTTTGTTCCTCTAGCAGCGTTACAAAATGGGCATTACCATCATTTCTTACTTTCAACTCCCTATCGTTTTGTACCACTTTAAGAATGGTTAAAGGTTCTTGTAGATCGACTTGCAACACCTGGTAAGGCTCTAAGACCTGGTAATGAATCACGTTAGAACCTGAGATAAACTTCTCGTCTGGTTGCACTTTTACATTGAGGTCGTAATAGGTTATGTCCCACCAGGCACGCTCTGGCGTGATGGAACCACGTAGTGTATCCTGATGTGTGAATTGATCTCTGTCGGCTAGAATCTGGGCATTGATACCGCTGATAGTGGCAATTGTAAAGATTAGGGATGCAAATAATTTTCTCATTTCAATAGGTATAACACAATCAACTAAATAATAACTTTTATGAATCTTTTCTTCTTTATAGTTGCTGACTAAGCTCGAAGCTTTATTTCTACTAACTACTCAAAACCTGGAATACGCCTCTGAAACAGTAGTTGCTCCTATTTTACCTTGTGGAGTAAAGAGTTTATCAAATCCTCGTCGGCCTTGTTCTGCATGATGTTTCCATAAAAAGCCGCCAGCAAACCACTCCTGATTCCAGATCGTGTCATATTGTGCTTGTAACAACTGCTGTTGGGCCTGCTCGTTACTTTCCTGTGTCTCGTCAGCGCTCTTCCAGGGCTCTTTTCCGGCATAATCGGCACTGGTGTAGCCATATTCTGCAAAGAGAATTTTTTTATTATGCTTTCGCGAAAGCGAACTCAATTCATCCATCCAGGAACTCCAACCTGCTTTTGCGGTGGCCACATCTGGTGTTTTTTGATCGCTTACGGGAAAGTAGGCGTCGATGCCTATGTAATCCATTTGATCCCAAAAAGGCACGTGTTTATAGCTGTCCCAATTCCCGGCATACGTGAGTTTTCCTTTATAAACCGAACGAATCTTTTTGACAAGATCGTTCCAGTACTCAGGCCTAGCAGTGACGAAAGATTCCAGTTCAGTTCCTATGCAGAATATCTCTGTATTGGTTTGCTCAGCTACTTGAGCGTGATCCATTATGAATCGCTCGTAGGTGGCAGCAAGTGTGTCCCAGCGGCTTTCATCTGGCATTTCTATCGTTCCTGTGTATACTCCACGTCCTATCCAGATTTGTGGTTTGAGCATCACCCTTAAACCTTTAGAATGGAATATGTCAATAGTAGATTTAGTACCGGCTAATCGCTCGCCCCACCATTGCCGACTGCTATTGTAGTTCACTGCTGGGTTTTCCATGTCGCGCATAAAGCCGTAAGGATGAACGGACACATAGTTAGCATTGTAATTTTTAATGGGCTGGACTACAGCGTCATTGATGGTATCGCGGGTTGCGACAAAGGAGATTCCTTTAATTAACTCTGGTGGTGTAGGCTTTTGAGCGTCGCAAGAGGAAAGAATAACCGCTGCAAAACATATAGAAATAAATAGCTTCATAAATTTCAACAGCATATGGAAAGGTTTAGTGCAGCAAACAATTGTATGATTTCATTCATAAAAATTGCTTTTCAAATATAGCTTTCACAGATGAATCTGGCTTGACTTATTTTCCATTAAGACTCCAATCATAATCCATGTATTCAACCTTAAAACCATCAGGAATGGCATTTTCACGGTAGGTGTTTATATAAGCGGTCAGCGTTTGTTTTTTAGTAAAATCTGCATTGTACCAGTCAAAGATCTTTGAAACGATTGCCTTCTTTTCATGCATGTCTAGCTTAACAATCGCTGGATTGTTGATCGCCGCTTTAGTTTGTTTTTTTAATAGAAACTCCACATTTTCTGCGGTAAATGGTTTTTCTTGTAATGGCGGGCAACTTACAGCACCACAAACCAAAACAAAATGTAAGCGAGCATCTGAGAATTCTTTGAAAAGCATCTCTTTCTCTAGTTCATTCAGGGACACTTTCTTCTTTCCTAGCTCGTAATTTTTAGCGTCAAAAAAGTTATTGATGTCCATTACTGATGCCGTAGGATAGGCATCCACAATTCCCTTGATGGTGAAAACATTGTAGGCATTGATGAATAATGCCTTGCGTTCATTGGCGTTAAGGCTAGCTAGATCTATATTCATTAAGGCGTTCAGAGCCGTGTTCAAGGTTTTAGAGTCTTTCTTGATGGCCGCGTAATCTACCTTACCGTTCATAACCCGTGCTTGAAACAATTCCTTAGTAGCTGTATTAAATGTTGATAATTGCGCTTTCGCGAAAGCGAAACTCCCCAACATCACTACCATAAGCATTATATTCTTTAATTTCATAAATTGATTTTCTAGATTATTCACCATTCTCTAAATTACAATTATCAAGCCACTTCTTTGAATACTAGTTGGATGAAACGCTAGAATTAAAGCGTAGACCTTCCAAAAATCAATATGAGGTCATGCTACCCCATTCTTTTGATTTGTTGTTGTAGCTTTAAGGTCGCTAGGTCAATCATCAAAAAACCCGATAATTAATATGGAACACATCGTTATCCTGGGTAACGGCATCGCAGGAATTACGGCCGCCCGACACATACGTAAATTGTCGGACAAGCGTATTACCGTGATCAGTGCAGAGACCGATTATTTCTTCTCCCGCACCGCACTGATGTATGTTTACATGGGACATATGAAGTTTGAAAACACCCAGCCTTATGAGAACTGGTTTTGGGAAAAGAATCGGATTGATCTAAAACGTGGCTATGTCAAGCATGTTTATACAGATTCCAAAACCCTGTCTTTGGAAACCGGTGAGCAGTTCAAGTACGATAAACTGGTGCTGGCTACAGGTAGCATACCCAGCAAATATGGCTGGCCGGGAGAAAATATTCAAGGTGTCCAGGGTCTGGTTTCTAAACAGGATCTGGAAATGCTGGAAATCAATGCGCCCAATAATGAAGTTTGTAAACGAGCGGTACTGATAGGTGGGGGTTTGATAGGAGTGGAGCTGTCAGAAATGTTACACACCCGAAAGATACCGGTCACTTTTCTGGTAAGGGAAGAAGGATTCTGGAGAGGAGTTTTACCTAAAGCTGACGCGAGTATGATCTCTGACCATATCATCTCTCATGGAATTGACCTGCGGCATGGAGAAGAACTGGAAGAAATTATAGGCGATGAAAATGGCCGGGTAAAAGCAATAAAAACAAAAAATGGTGAAACCATTGAGTGCAACCTCGTTGGGATTTGCACAGGTGTGCGACCACAAATAGGCTTTCTTGCCGGTAGCGGTATAGAAACAGATAAGGGAATTCTTGTAGATCGATATTTACAAACTAACATTGAAGGTGTATACGCTATAGGTGATTGTGCCCAGCAACGCGAGCCGGTAGGGGAGCGCAAGGCAGTGGAAGCAGTCTGGTACACCAGTCGCATGATGGGAGAAACCCTGGCCCAGACTTTATGTGGTAATCCCATGAAGTGGATTCCGGGACCCTGGTTTAACAGCGCCAAGTTTATGGACATTGAATACCAGACTTATGGATGGGTGTGGAATGAACCTAAAGAAGGTCACGAACATTACCACTGGCAGGACGACAAGAATGAGCGTGCCATTACCATTGAATATGATGTAGCTTCCAGGACCTTTATAGGAATCAACACCTTTGGCATTCGTATGAAGCATGATGTGTTTGATAAATGGTTGCGGGATGGAGCGACTGTTGATGTCGTGATATCGCGTTTAAATGAATCTGCCTTTGATCCTGAATTTTATAAAAGCTGTTTTAAGACCATCAAAAAAGATTTCCAAGAACAAAAAACCACGTCCTAACTTATAGGATTTTAATCATTACATAAAGACCCAATTTTATGTCCGACTTCCAGCGTAATATGTCACTCACCGGTGAACCACCCAAATCTCTGACTCCTGGTCAAAAGATCTCTACCGCAGTAGGTTTTTTCGGTTTGGCGGTTCTGATACTGGCTAACTTCAATGTGAATTTTCCTAATAAAACCTTATGGTTAACCATCGCGTTAAGCAGCATCCTTTTAGGGGTGATAGGTTTCTCTTGGGCTTCTTATGCAGGAAAAAATGCCGGTATCAAAAATGACGGCGTGATGTTCAAATCCTTTACCAGTCGTGGATTATTGGCATGGATTGGAATATTGACACTCAGCGGTTTTTATGTGATCCTTTATTTTTACCCTGAATATTTGGGTCTTGTACAAGATGGCGAGAATACTGGTGTTATCGCACTGTTTGATCCCTTATCCCAACTATTGAGTGGCCAACCTGCGAGCCAGTGGTTTGTTTACGGTGTTTTTTATACACTCGCCATAGTTTCTTTCGGGATAAAATTCATCTGGAAATACCGTCATAATAGGTATGAGATCATTCGTACCATAAGCGTGATGTTCTTTCAGACATCATTTGCTTTTATGATACCGCAAATAATGATAAGCCTTAACCAACCTTATTATGATTTTAAGAACGTATGGCCTCTTAATTATGACCTGTTTGCCGGTTACCGACTGGATCAGTTTTTAAGTGCAGGAAACTTTGGGGTGGCCATGTTGATTTTTGGGGTGGCTTCTATATTAATTATCACACCTATTTTGACATTCAAATATGGAAAGCGCTGGTATTGCAGTTGGGTTTGTGGATGCGGTGGACTGGCCGAAACTGCCGGTGACCCATTCCGTCATTTGTCCAATAAAAAACTTTATGCCTGGAATATAGAGCGCTGGGTCGTTCACAGTGTGGTGGTATTTGTGGTGGTCATGACAACCGCAGTGGTTTATTCCTATTTAAAAGGAAACGAATCAGCTTCAAGTATAGGCTCCTGGAATGACTTTAGTGACAAAGTGGTTTTTATAGGTGCTCAGGATCAAAAACCCATACACGAGGTAGTCCTTGCCGCACAGGAAGCAGGTGCCTCCAGAGTGGTTTACGTAGATCGTTCAGAATCTGAAAGTCCCATAGAATTAGCATCTAAAGAAGATATCAACATTCCTTTTCATGTCGTTAATGAAGAGAATAATGCTGGGAGTATTCAAAAAATTAAAGAACAGAAACAAGCGACCCTAGTTCCCGTGGATGAAAGCAAGTCTGCTTTTACTATTGTAGAAGGCACCCAAAGCGCCTTTTTTGACAATGTCTGGCTCAGTAAAGAAGCCTTTGTTTGGGGAGTTATTGGTTTATTGACCCTCATATTTGGCCTGGTTTTTATCTTTCGCAGGGACCGGTTGGCTAAAGACGCTAAAATTGGCGCTATAGGCTATTTCGTCATCGTCATTGGGCTGCTGTTATTCACTTATTTTGACCCTTCGACTAACTTGTTTTTGTTTGAGTCCTGGAAACTCAATCAATTTTATGGCTTCCTCATTGGTGCCATTTTCTCTGGAGTGATTGGCACCGGCTTTTATCCCATTTTTGGAAATCGGGTATGGTGCAGGTTTGGTTGTCCCATGGCAGCGATACTTGGCTTTCAGCAGCGTATGTTTTCGAGATTCCGCATTACTACTAATGGCGGGCAGTGCATTTCCTGCGGGAATTGCTCAGTGTACTGTGAGATGGGAATTGATGTGCGGGCCTATGCTCAAAAGGGTGAAAATATCATACGTTCCAGCTGCGTGGGCTGTGGTATTTGTAGTGCGGTTTGCCCGCGTGGAGTTTTAAAGTTGGAAAACGGCCCTTTAGAAGGTCGCATCAACAGCGATGCGGTATTGCAGGGTCAGGATCCAGATTTGATGGCCTTGTTGAGCAATAATAAAAATTCCTAATTTCTGATTATTGATTTGCTGTCACAAATCGTGATTGCCGATTTCACAAAAATCATATAATTCTAATTGCTCGTCACGCAGTTGGAGTTTTGATAACTTTACTATACCTGGTCTTCGAGTGCCTCAGATCTCTCGTTTTAAACTAAATCGAGCATTGAGGCTTTCTAAACGCGGCTTTAGTTACTACATAATTGTCAACTGCGACTGTAAGCTGAATACTTATTACGCTTTCGCGCCCGCCTGCCGGCGGGCAGGAAAGCGAACTAATCCACCAACATTAAAAAAGTAGGAAAACAGCTCATTTTTTCTAACTTCCTTAACTGCAAGGCTTTGATTTAGTTCCTAAATTAGAAATAAAAATCATGAAAAAGACAGTCATAGTTACAGGAGCCGCGAGCGGATTGGGAAAAGCGATCGCGATGAGATTCGGCAAAGAAGGTTACAATGTCGTGGTTTCCGATATCGATAAAGACGATTCTGAAGAAGTGGTAAAAGCCATTAAAGAGGCTGGTGGATCATCCCATTTTATTAAAGCAGACGTTTCTAAAAAGTCGGAATGTGAAACTTTGGTCGCTAAAACCGTAGAGAAATTTGGCGCGCTGCACGCAGCGGTCAACAATGCTGGAGTTAGTGGAGAAATGGCGCTGACGGCAGACTATCCTCAAGAAAATTACGAAAAGGTCATTGCCATCAATCAAAACGGAGTCTTATATGGTTGCCAAGCGCAAATTCCAGCCATGTTAGAAGCTGGTGGTGGGGCGATCGTCAATATGTCTAGCATGCTAGGATCTGTTGGTTCTGCACAATCAGTAGCTTATGTTATGGCTAAACATGCGGTAGTTGGATTGACTAAAACTGCTGGGATCGAATATGCCAAAAAAGGAATACGTATCAATGCCGTAGGTCCAGGATATATCGAGACGCCATTATTAGAAGTGTTGGATGAAGAGCAAAGAGAACAACTCGTTGAAGCGCATCCTATAGGCCGATTTGGAAAACCTGATGAGGTGGCAAACTTAGTCTACTGGCTCGCCAGCGATGAGGCAAGTTTCGTGAGCGGATCCTATCATGTTATTGATGGAGGTTATACGGCGAAATAGTAGCTGACGCTACAAATTTCAAATTCCAAATTTTCAACCGAGGAATTGGATTTTTTTAATTTTGATAATTGTCTATGCTTTCGCGAAAGCGAACTGTATAATAGTTTATATTGATTGCAATGAAATTCGTGATACTACTGTTTTTATTTTTTGGGATGGTTTGTTCTGCTCAAAAGGCAGATTATAGATCTACTCTAAAAAAGATGGATAGTTTGAATCAGGTTAAACTGGATACAGGTATTGACATGATGAGCACGGAACGGAGCTACTTTTTAGAACTTCACCAATTAATGAATGAAGTTTACCATGATCTTTTAAAACATAAAACCTCCCAAGATTTTGAAAAGGAGCAAATGGAATGGTTGCAATTCTTTGAAGAAAAATCTATAAAAATATGGAAACCTATAAATGAGTCTGTGGAGAAAAATGAATGGTTAGGACTTGACGCACAATTGATAGTTTATGGACAACAGGCAGACCTTGTACATGAAAGAATCATAGTGTTGATCAATCAATTTTAAGATTTTAATTTAAATAGTAGTTTTTCGTTTTCCTATCATATCATCGATAATCATAGTAGCATGCACACGGCTGTTTTCAATAAACCATTTGTGGGTTTCCATACCTCCACAAATAACGCCAGCTAGATAAACACCTTCTACATTGGTTTCCATGGTCTCAGGATCATAATCCGGGATTTGTTTACTTCCTTGTAAATCTATTCCCATCATGTAGAGGAAATCAAAATTGGGTTGATACCCGGTTAAAGCCACTACAAAATCGTTTTCCAGTTCGATGGTCTTGCCGTCATGGTCGATGGTGATTTGATTCTGTTGGATTTCTGTGATTTTTGAATTGAAATAGGCTTTGATCGCGCCTTCTTTGATGCGGTTTTCGATGTCTGGCTTTACCCAATATTTAACGCGATCACCAATCGCCTGCCCGCGCACGATCATGGTAACATCACCACCTTTACGGTAAATCTCGAGAGCTGCATCCACAGCGCTATTGCTAGCACCAACTATCGCGACCTTTTGAAAGGCATACAAATGCGGGTCATTGTAGTAATGAGTGACCTTTTCAAGATCTTCACCTGGCACTTTTAGTTTGTTAGGAGTATCGTAAAACCCGGAGGCAATAATGATATGTTCAGCGGAATAAGAACTTTTGTTTGTGATGACTTCATAATGCCCTTTTTTCTGGACTTTCTCCACTTTCTCAAAAAGGCGGATGTTCAGTTTATTGGAAGTGGCGATACGGCGGTAATATTCCAGTGCTTCTTGCTTGCTGGGTTTAGCTTCTTTAGAAATAAATGGAATCCCATCGATCTCCAGTTTCTCACTGGTGGAGAAAAAGCGCATGTTTGCAGGGTAATTATAAAGCGAATTTACAAGAGGACCCTTTTCAATGACCACATAATCTAACCCTGCTTTTTGAGCCTCCAATGCACAGGCAATTCCAATAGGTCCTGCACCTATGATCAATACATCAAAAACGTTCTCCATAAAAACAAAGGTAGGTGCTGCTCAAAACTTAAGTCAAAATTTAAACATAAACTGAAAATCTATATAGTAGAGAACAGGACTTAAGATTCATTTTTTCTCTTCATCTCTGCCTGCCTTATAGACATACCATCAATGATAGAAAATAACTCTTCGGTTTCCATTATGGTTGATTGCTCTTTTTTGATACTGCCATCCAGGCCTATGAGTACAAATTTGAAGGAATCTTTTGATCTCATGAATTCCTTATAGAGATCAGAAGAGTTGGGTGATGGTTTTTTGTCTGCAGCTTCAAAATGGTGCAACGTGACCTGATTAGGTAGAACTTGATACAGCACCAGTTTAAGTTCTGCACAGCCAGCGCTCGCAGCTTTCAGACTTTCAATCTGTGTCTTGAAATTCTTGTTTGTTTCATCATCACTCAAGACTAAAACAATTCTATTTTGCCATTGATATTTTTTAAGGTCTTGAGAGTCCATAGTCATTGCGATTAAGATTAAAATAAGAAAAACAAGTTTTTTCATTATCCTAAAGTTAATGGAACTATGACAATAAGAACAGACGCTTAACTAAGAATTAGCGAGCTCACGCAATTCCTTGATCGTTTTTATGGGATCGCTAGATTTGAAGACATAACTACCAGCAACAAGAACGTCTGCGCCAGCATCAATCAATTGCTTTGCATTTTTATCTGTCACGCCACCATCGATTTCAATAAGAGTGGATGCGCCTTTACTTTTAATAAGCTCTTTAAGTTCCTTAACCTTGTCGTACGTATTTTCAATGAAGCTCTGCCCACCAAATCCAGGATTCACACTCATGATGCATACGAGATCAATATCCTTAATGGTATCTTTCAAATGATCCACACTGGTATGTGGATTCAACGCCACGCCAGCTTTCATTCCGTTAGCTTTGATGTTCTGTAGCGTGCGATGTAAATGCGTGCAGGCTTCAAAGTGTACGGTAAGAATATCACAGCCTAAATCTGCAAAAGTTTTCACATAACGATCTGGATCAACGATCATCAGGTGACAGTCAATGGTTTTAGTGGCGTGTTTTGCAATGTCTCTTAACACCGGCATCCCAAAAGAAATGTTGGGAACAAAAACACCATCCATGATGTCAATATGAAACCAGTCTGCATCACTGCGATTGAGCATTTCACAATCGCGTTGAAGGTTAGCAAAGTCGGCAGCAAGTACAGATGGAGCAATAAGTTTTGACATGATCAAGTGTGTTTAGGCAAAGATAAAATTTCCAATAACCGTAGACCGAATTCTAACCGTCGAATTTTTCAATTAAATTTATCCCATGACTTCAAGACCCGATTCCCGTTCTTACATCAATAAGTTGAACATCGCCTCGATGGCTGTTTTATTGTTGATACTAGTTTTCTTTTTCCTCAAGGACACATTTCCGTTTTCTACTCAAAAATGGATCTATCTACTGTTAGGAGGTGTTCTAATCTTGGTTGACGTTCTCAGGATTCGTGAGGTATACCGTTTGGGACAGCGTAAACTTTTAGTGGTGCGTATCGTTACTTTAGCTATGGTTATTGGCTTTGTAGGTTACTGGTGGTACTTGCATTTTTAGAATATGTTGTTAAGTTCGCTTTCGCGAAAACGAAATATCAATCATCATTTCAAAAGAAAAGGGAGTATTGCTACTCGACTGATCTCTTTTTCATTTATAAACCAACCTTCTAATGAGTAGTGTCCATATCAATAGAACTATTTTATTCATCTTCATAACGGGAATGCTTATCTCTTGTGCTAGGAAGATTGAGGTGTCAGCGGTAGAGGCAACTTTCAACGTTTACAGCTCAGCTCAGCTCATTTAGATAAAACAAAGGCAAATTTCCCAAAGTCTCAAAACGCTTTTACCACTCATTTATCCGGTGTCCCGTCTAATGACGATATCCGGGAATTTCTAGGTCATTCTTATGCAAGCAGAATGTTTATCTATGACCAAAAAAATCAGTTGATAGGCCCAAACGGAGCTATAGATTATTTCTTCAGCTCATTTGAGTACCCTCTATACCTTGATCTAAGTACTGATTTTAGGCGTTGTGATTCAGACTCTATGGCTCAATACCGTTTCCCTTATGGCAGTATGGATTATATTATATCAAAGATTGAGGTTCCCAATCCTCAAATGCTAGAGGCTTATACGTATAAAGTCTTTACATTCTGGAACTCAGATCTACCGACTCAAAGTGAAAACCTAGATAGATCTTGGATGAAGATGGTGGGTAATTTTAAACCTAATGAGAGTGTATTGTTTGTCAATATCTTCACTGACTTGCAAGAGGACTGGGGATTGCGACCTGATGGTAAAGTTTTCTATATATTGACTAAAATGGAAGGTTCTGACGACTTGTACGTGGGTAAACTAAGTGAAACACCGTACAAATAATCGCTTTCGCAAAAGCGAACTCATCAAAAGCATTATTGCTAGCTACTCCAGTTGAGATAAGAGGTGTTCCAAACGATTTCAGCCGATTAGTCTTAATTAGAAACCGCTTCTACTGCGGTGAGGCTAGTGTCAAATTCAAAGATTTCGAGATCAAAATAGCGAACCGCTGCCAGCGCGTGGTCAAAGATATCTGCCATGATATATTCATAATTTGCCCAACGTTTATCACTGCTAAAAGCATAAATCTCTAGTGGCATCCCCTGGGATGTAGGAGGTAACTGTCGGATCATGATGGTCATTTCTTTATTGATGGCAGAATGTCCTTGTACATATTCCTGTAAGTACTTTCTAAAAACTCCAATGTTTGTGAGATTACGTCCATTGATCAAGACGCTTTTATCCACTTCATTCTGCTCATTATATTTATGTATTTCTTCTTGCCTAGATTTCAGGTAATCTTCAATCAAACTTATTTTTTGGAGTTGCTCAATGTCATTCTTTTCTAGGTAACGTATACTCTTAGACTTTATAATTATTGCGCGCTTGATACGCCTACCACCAGAGTCGGTCATACCACGCCAGTTTTTATAGGCATCAGAAATTAGTGCATATGTAGGTAAATTGGTAATCGTATTATCAAAGTTCTGTACCATGACGGTAGAAAGATTGATCTGCAAAACCTCGCCATCTGCACCGTATTTCTCCATGGTGATCCAGTCGCCTATACGTACCGTATCATTGATAGAAACCTGAATACTGGCCACAAAACCTAAAATAGTATCCTTAAAGATCAAGAGTAATATCGCCGAGGCAGCGCCTAGCGTAGTAAAGAACTTAATAAACTCAATATTAGCTACAATCGCAAGAATCGATGCAAAAGCCAGTACCCACAATACCAGCATGATGACCTGTATATAACTATCGATGGGCTTGTCTCTAAATCTTACCGTAAGTTTTAAAAACTCGTTGATGGTGCGTAATACACTTCTAAAAATGAATACGATCAGGAAAACAAAAAGGACCCATAAAAAAGTTTCAAGGCCACTTTCTAAAATTGGATAATCAAAAAAAATGTAAGGAACAGCTTTATTCAATAACACTAACGGAATCACCAGTGAAACCAGTCTAGGTGCACCATGTTTGACCAATAGATCGTCAAATTGAGTCTCCGTTCTTTGAGAAAAAGCTTTGAAAGCTGTAATAATGGCACGGCGTGTAACCCAGTAGACGACAAATAAAATAACAGTAAATACCAATCCTACACCTAGGATGTTTACCAATTCTGCCACGTCGTTCTCCCAACCTAGACCGTCTGTGAGCCAGTTGTAAATCGCTCTTCTATACTCATTCATTTGATTCAGAATTTAAGTCCATATTAGCAAGGTACAATTACTAAAGTGTTGTGGTGGTTTATACGCTGTAAAATGGAGTATGCAAATTTCTTGAAAAAAACAACCACAAAAAAACCGCCTCTAGAATCTCTAGCGGCGGTTTTGAATTTAACGATATCGAGCATTGAGGCGCTCGAAATGCGATTTCTCTAATCCTCAGACTTATTGTCATCGTTGTTACGACGAGGACGATCATCAGATCTACGGTCATCGCGTCTTCCACCACTGCGACGGTCATCACGACCACGACCACGATCGTTGCGATCATTGTCACGACGTGGTGGACGTTCTGTCCAGCCTTCTGGTTTCGGCATAGTTTCCTTACGAGAAACTTTTTGCTTCTTGGTTCTTGGGTCAACACCCATGTATTTAACGTCTAGAGTATCACCAACGCTCAATACGGTAGAAGGGTCTTCAATACGCTTGTAATCAAACTCACTTACGTGTAGCAAAGTTTCCTTACCAGGCTTAAATTCTACCACGGCACCAAAGTCTAACATCTTCACCACCTTCACATGGTAGGTCTCACCAACTGTTGGTTCAAAAATGATGTTCTGGATACGCTCTAGAGCTGCCTCGATCTTAGCACGGTCTGTACCTGCGATCTCGATAATTCCCATCTCGTTTTCTTCCTTGATGTTGATCACCGTATCGGTTTCTTTCTGTAATTCTTGAATTACTTTTCCACCAGGTCCTATCACAGCACCAATGTACTTGCCTTCAATCTCCATAGATTCCATCTTAGGAGCGTGTGGCTTCACATCTGCAGCAGGAGCCGCAATCGTGTCAGTTAGTTTTCCTAGAATGTGCATGCGGCCTTCTTTGGCTTGCATTAATGCATTGGTAAGTATCTCATAAGAAAGACCTTTTACCTTGATGTCCATTTGACAAGCAGTAATACCGTCTGCAGTACCAGTTACTTTAAAGTCCATGTCACCCAAGTGATCTTCATCACCTAAGATATCAGACAATACAGCATATTTATCACCTTCAGTAATCAATCCCATGGCGATACCAGAAACTGGTTTCTTCATAGGCAGACCCGCATCCATCAATGCCATAGTGCCAGCACAAACAGTTGCCATGGAAGAAGAACCATTGGATTCCAATACCTCAGATACAACTCTTACTGTATAAGGAAGGTCATTAGGAAGCATTCTTTTCAAAGCACGTTGAGCCAGGTTTCCGTGACCTATCTCACGACGGGAAGTTCCACGTAGTGGACGGGCTTCTCCAGTTGAGAATGGTGGGAAGTTATAGTGTAGGTAGAAACGCTCTTCACCTTCTTGTGACGCCATATCAATGATGTTGGCATCTCTTGAAGTTCCTAGTGTTACCGTTGCAAGTGCTTGAGTTTCTCCACGAGAGAAAATGGCACTACCGTGAGTTGATGGAAGATAATCTACCTCACACCAGATGTCACGTATGTCTGTAGTCTTACGACCATCCAGACGAATTCCCTCATTTAGCAATACATCACGTACTGCTTTCTTGTGGGTTTTGTTGAAATACTTAGAGATCAAATCACCATTTTCCTCTTGATCTTCTTCAGAAAACTGTGCTTTTACATCTTCTTTGACCTCGCTAAAGGCTGCGCTACGCTCATGCTTAGCACTTCCTTGTTTTGCAACATCGTAAACTTTTTGGTAAGCCAATTCTGCAACTTTAGCTTCGATATCAGCATCTTCACGCTCACCTTCGTACTCGCGTACTTCTTTTTTACCTACTGCTTCAGCAAGTGCTACTTGAGCAGCACACTGATCTTTGATTGCTTCATGGGCAGCTTTAATGGCGGCGATCATATCCTCTTCAGAGATCTCTTCCATTTCACCTTCTACCATCATCACGCTATCTGCGCTCGCACCTATCATCATTTCTAGGTCAGCTTCTGCTAGTTGGGAATAGCTAGGATTGATGACAAACTCGCCATCCACACGCGCTACACGTACTTCAGAAATAGGACATTCAAACGGAAGGTCAGAAAGTTGGATGGCTGCAGATGCTGCAAGTCCTGCCATAGCATCTGGCATCACCTCATCATCGTGAGACATCAATTGGATCATTACCTGAACCTCTGCATGGTAATCCTTAGGGAAAAGTGGACGTAGCACACGGTCTACAAGACGCATGGTAAGAACCTCACCATCGTTAGGACGAGCTTCACGCTTGAAGAATCCGCCTGGATATTTACCGGCAGCGGCAAATTTCTCACGGTAGTCTACAGTAAGTGGAAGGAAATCTAGTCCAGTAGATTTGTAGCTGGACACTACAGTTCCTAGAAGCATTGCTTTACCACATGTGATCACGACAGATCCATGTGCTTGTTTTGCAAGCGCTCCAGTTTCAATAGTGATATCAGGCCCATTGGCCATCTTGATCACTTGTTTAAAAACTTGTGGTTTCATTTGTTTGTATTAAACGTTAATCTCAAGTTGTGTGTGGTGAGAAGGCGTTTACTTACTGAGAAACCAGCTTTTGTTGTTGCGATGTTTATTTTGATTACGCTTTCGCGAAAGCGTAAACAGCATCAACTGCTGCGGTATAAAACTAAAAAAGGGGACACGAAGTCCCCAATTTTTTACTTTCTAATTCCTAATTCTTTAATCAACTCACGGTAAGCAACAATGTCTTTCTTCATCTTGTAATCAAGAAGGGAACGACGCTTTCCTACAAGCTTCACAAGGCTGCGCTCTGTGTTGTAGTCGTGACGATTTCTCTTAAGGTGTTCTGTCAAGTGGTTGATACGGTAGGTGAACAACGCGATTTGAGAATCGGTATTCCCTGTGTCATTTGCCGATTTCCCGTACTTTGCGAAAACCTCAGCTTTTTTTTCTGGTGCTAAATACATGCCAAAATTATTTATATAATGAATATTATGTATGTCAGATTTTCTGACGGTGCCTTCGGGATTCATTCCCTAAGCGGCTGCAAAGATACAGTTTAAAATAAAAACAACATGAAAAACAAAATCAAACTTTAAAGCTACAAGTTTCAATATGGTCTATTGATGATTGCCTAATTGCTTAGGTTAGATAGATTATTCAAAATTGAGTTTTTCATAGACAACGTCTATGTCGAGTGCTAGCCATTGGGCCGTGCTGTAATCGTAATATTCCTGCGAAATCGATATTCTGAGTTGATCATTGTCTAAGACGGTAATTACATCGTCAGTTCTTAGATTAGTTATTCTGTTTTCACTATCAACGTAATCATAAACCTCAAAAGAATTGTTCTCTAGTATTATTTGATCATTGGAAAAAACATAAATGGTCGAGAATATACTGCTGGTGAAGTTCGTGTTGCCATCAGGATAAGCAGGGTTTTGAAACCGTAAATTTGTTGCTGGGAATATAAAACTAACTAGTTGTAGCCTTACCTGTCCTTCAATATTTGGTCTTAGATCTAAATCATAATAGTCAAAATCATTTATCTCGCTTTTTAGATCTGTCGAAGTAATTCCATCTCCATTAAGGTCAACAGCTTGATCAGATTCAAATGATTTTATAGCATAAAACCCAACTACTTTTTTAAGTTCAGGATCGATCAAATTATCATCATCGCTAACGCACGATGTCAATACTAAACAGGTGAAGAAAAAATATAGAAATTTCAAAGATCTTGTTTTGGTAGCTCTATGCTGTTTCCATCTCTCGATTCAATATCAAATCAAGATATTGATTCACTTTCTTCTTTAACTGTGGTCTAGGCACTATAAAGTCTAGGAATCCTTTTTCTAACAAGAACTCTGCGGTTTGGAAACCTTCTGGTAATTCTTTACCAGTTGTATCGCGCACTACACGTGGTCCAGCGAAAGCAATCAATGCTCCTGGCTCACCCATGTTGATGTCTCCTAACATTGCAAATGATGCAGTGGTACCACCTGTGGTAGGATCGGTACATAAAGAGAGGTAAGGAATTCCAGCATCAGCTAGTTGCGCCAATTTTGCACTTGTTTTCGCTAATTGCATTAATGACAAAGCAGCTTCCATCATGCGGGCACCTCCAGATTTAGAGATGATCATGAACGGGATTTTGTTTTTCAATGAATGATCTGCCGCACGAGCAATCTTTTCACCTACTACACTACCCATGGAACCACCTATAAAAGAGAAGTCCATACAAGCAACAACAAGATCGTGACCATTGGATTTACCTACTGCTGTGCGTATTGCGTCTTTCAAACCAGTTTTTGCCTGCGCTGCTTCTAGTCGATCAGTATATTTTTTGGTATCCGTAAATTTCAGTGGATCTTTTGAGGTGATATTTGGGTTCAATTCCTCAAACTCATTATTGTCAAATAAGATTTCAAAATATTCTTTGCTACCTATTTTTACATGGTATCCATTTTCTGGACTCACATAAAAGTTATTCTTAAGTTGCTCAGAATCTATTATTTTTCCTGTAGGGGATTTATACCACAATCCTTTAGGCGTGTCCTTCTTAGCCTCAGTAGGTGTTGTGATTCCTTTTTTTTCTCTTTTAAACCAAGCCATGTTTCTAGTTATGAGTTAGGAGTTATAACCTCAGAGTTTATCATCTCTTCAGTTCAGCTCTCTTGTTTCTTGAATCTATTTTCTTGATCCTTATTTAAAGTGTTCCAACATTATTCAAATCTTCAAATGCCTGCTTCAAGCGTGCTTTGAATGATTCTTCACCCACACGCAACCATTTGCGTGGGTCGTAGTATTTCTTGTTAGGAATGTCAGCACCCGTTGAATTCCCTATTTGGGTCTTCATAAAATCGTCGTTGCTGTCCATATATTTTTTAACGCCATCAGCAAATGCCCATTGTAAATCAGTATCAATATTCATTTTTACAACACCGTAACCTATAGCCTCACGTATTTCTTCTAATGTTGAGCCAGATCCACCATGAAATACAAAGTCAATATGGTTGTGCTCTACACCATATTTTTTAGTCACATACTCTTGTGAATTCTTCAAAATCTTTGGAGTCAACTTTACATTTCCTGGTTTGTACACTCCATGAACGTTTCCAAAAGCAGCTGCAATGGTAAATTGATCACTTACTTTTTTGAGTTCTTCATAAGCATAAGCAACTTCTTCTGGTTGTGTGTATAATTTTGATTCGTCTACATCACTATTATCTACACCATCTTCTTCACCGCCTGTAATTCCAAGTTCAATTTCTAGGGTCATGTCCATTTTTGACATGCGCTCTAGATATCTTTTACAAATCTCAATGTTCTCTTCTAATGGCTCTTCACTCAAGTCAATCATGTGCGAGGAGTAGAGGCTTTTTCCGCTTTCGCGAAAGCGTGCTTCACTAGCACCTAATAAACCATCGATCCAGGGCAGTAATGGCTTAGCACAGTGATCTGTATGAAGAATAACTGTTGCGCCATAAGCCTCAGCGAGTCGGTGGATATGCTCTGCACCAGCGATACCGCCTAAAATAGCCGCCCGTTGATTCTCGTTGCTCAAGCCTTTACCTGCGTTAAATATAGATCCACCGTTAGAGTACTGAATAATGACTGGCGAATTAAGTTCTGCCGCTGTTTCCATCACCGCATTGACTGAACTGGAACCTATTACATTTACCGCTGGTAACGCATAGCCGTTAGTCTTAGCATGGTTGAATATTTCTTGAACATGTTTGCCTGTAGCAACTCCTGGTTTGATATGGTGACTCATTTGTTTCAGATCTTGACTAACAAAAGTAAGCAAAATCTAAGAGGTGTAAATCTCATTTCCTAGAAAGGATAATTGATCCCCACGTTAAAAACTGATTGAGAGAAATTATATTGAGTGAACCAGCGTTTGCTCTTTTCCAGTGCTGGATTGTAGGTCTTGAAACCTATATCAAAACGCAAGACAAAAAAACCAAAATCATAACGTATTCCAAAGCCAGTTCCAACAGCTAAATTCTCTAAATCTTGAAGCTCATTAAACACTGCTCTAGGGTCTTCCTCGCTGTCTAAGGCATTCCAAATATTACCAATATCCGCAAACAATGCCCCTTTGAAGGCACCTATTACTGGGAATCGATACTCTGCGTTGAAAGCTAACTTCATATTAGCTATATTAAAATCGTTAAGTCCACCAGTGCTTCCGGGACCTAATTCATATGCTTGCCACGCTCTATTATCATTAGGACCACCGGCAAAGAAGGATCGTATAAATGGAATATTGTCTGAGTTGCCATAGGGAATAGCGATACCACCGGAAGCTTTCAAGGCAAGCACGTGTGTATTATCGTACTGCCAGTGTTTGATGTATTCAATTTCTGGTTTTACATATTGGGAAAACTCTACTCCGAATACCCTACGGTTTCCATTTGCATTCTGGGATGTATTTACTAAGCTAGATATTCCAGAGACTAGATTACCAGCACTTTCTAATCGTATGCTGAATCGTGAAAAATCTTCATCATAAATACCTTGGCGGTTGTTTCTTACCCAATTGTAACTACTGGCGATAATTAGGTTATCCTGTACTAGTCGATCTCTACGTTCCCTAATGTTACGGATGCTTTCTAACTGGTCAGCGTTGGCATTTAACCTGCCAGCAGTGGCGTCAGTGATAAAATTATTAGTCCCGTTAGGCACGGTAAGATTGCTGTTTTGATCTACATATATAGGATCATTTAAATTCAAATCTGCCGCTATATCATTCAAACTGGTGTAACTGCTGCGGTAAACATTGAAAAAATCTTGGGGGTCTAGATTGCGCACATACTGTGCATTGATCAAATCAAGCCTGGTGTTTTTAATAGCGGTTTGTTGCCATCGATAGCTCAGCGCGCCATTGACGCTTTGACGATCGAGCCCAATATTCGTTTGACTCACAAAACCCAAGGACATATTAGTAGCAGGAGACATATATTTAGGAATGATTGCATCTGTCTTTAAGGGGAAGAACAGCCTAGGAAAAATCAAACTAGCGTCCGCTCCTAATTCTTGTAGATCGAAAAAGCGAGAGTCTCCAGTAGCATTGTTAGAACTTGCTCCTATATTTCCTCTAAAAGTCAAACTAAATAGTTCGCTACCATGGAAGATATTGCGAACTAGGAAGGAAGTATTCAATCCTATCCCAAAACTTTGAATATTACTGTGTGAGGCCTCAGTTCCAAAAACCAAATTGTATTTTTTCTTTGAGGTCAATAGCACGTTTGCTATCAAATTAGTACCTGTTGAGTCTGCTGGATCTTCTGTATAGGTGATGCTAGGGTATAAGAAGCTGTTGAGTTCCGTAATGCGTTTATAGGTGCGATCGCGATCTAAATCTCGATAAACAAATCCAGGCTCAAAAAATACCGCATCTGTCAATACCTTCTCATTATACCGGGACTTTTGAGAACGAATGATGTTATAATTTTTAAAAACGGTAGTATCTGCCTTTACAACAGTGCCATCTGTTTGAAAGTCTGGAATGATATTGACTTCGCTAATTTTATGCAGCTTGAAGGGCTCCCGTATAGAGGAATCTGCCACTTGAATTTCTCTATCTCTAATGATGAGTGTCAAGTTGGCTTTATGGTCTGTGTTTACCGTATCGCCCTCAAACTTAATGAACTCTTTTTCCATATGAATCACACCACTGTTGCGGAAGAGTTTGTACAGTCGGTCTCTTTCAAGGTTGATGTCCCTGGTGTAATACTGTTCACCACTTTGTAATAAGCTATTGTCTTTTGTCGCTGTGTAGAGCGAGTCGATCACAGGCGTGCTGATTCTTGTATTGATGCTATCAACAACATAGGGCTGGTGCCTGTTTACGTAATACTGAACTCTGGCTCTTTTAGGGCGTTTAGCATCCACAATTTCTTCATCTACCTCTGTGTTGAACCAGCCTTGATTCCAGTACCATTGACGCAGGCGTTCTGATGATTTTTTGGCTAGGTCTTCATTGACTAAAACTGGAGCCTCACCAGTTCTTTTAAGCCATTGATTGAAAGCTACCAGACCTTCCCCTAACTCTATGGTTTGTTTTTCAGACAAAATCGCATTCCTCCTTTTTAAGGCCTTTGGATTTTCTTGCATCCATTTCAAATAGATAGAATCTCGATGTGGTCTTGCAAGATTGTAAACATGTAATCGAAGTGGGTATGTGAGTAGTTTTTGATTTGGTTTTTGAATAGGCAGGTTATAAACGCGATCGCTAACGACATTCAGACTGTCGACAATGATTTCGTTTTCTATCAAAAGCTTTTGTCCGTCTGGTACTCGCTTGATGGTGCTACAAGACATGGAAATTATAACCAGCGTTATAAATAAACCTATTTTTGCGTGAAGTTTTCGTTCCATACGTAGAGGCTCAAAAATACGATTATATGATCACCAAAAACAAAATAAAATTAATCAAAAGCCTTGCTAGAAAGAAGAATAGGCAACAGTCTCATCTATTTGTGGTGGAGGGATATAAGTCTATAAGAGAACTCAAAAATGCGGGTCTTGGTATACAGGAAATCTATGTCACTCAAGATGCGAAGGAACTAGATGACCTTGAAGTCATTCACATTTCAAATAAGGAAATGCAAACGATTTCAAACCAGACGACAGCGCCTGGCTATCTTGCCGTTGTCGAGACTGTGACCACGAGCGAGCTGCCTGTTGAAGGACTGGTTATAGCGCTAGATGGTATTCAGGATCCTGGTAATTTAGGAACAATTATAAGGCTGGCAGACTGGTTTAATGTGAAGCATCTCATTTGTAACCATGGCACAGTAGATCTTTACAATCCTAAATGCGTACAAGCCACTATGGGCTCCATAGCAAGAGTGCAAGTGCATTATATGGATTTGAAAGAATTTTTTAGTAGAACAAAATTGCCGGTACTGGTTACTGAAATGGAAGCTCCTAGTTTGTACGATGCCCAACTTCCTAAAAATGGAATTTTACTACTAGGTAATGAGTCTAATGGAGTATCTGCAGAATTGTTGAAATCAGGTAGTAGGATTTCCATACCCAGTTATGGAGAGGAGCAGGAAGCAACTGAAAGTTTAAACGTAGCAACAGCCACGGCGATCATTCTTGCAGAATGGCGACGGTCTATTGGAAAGTAAAGTTGAGAAAAACCCCTCTAGACAGCATGCTATCCACATTACCAGTGTAAGGGCTGTCTGGGTCAGCATCTCTGACTAGTTCATCATTGATGGCAAAAACGCCTCGTATCGATGGAGTGAACTTAAAATAAAATAAGTAAATATCAACACCTACACCCAACTCATAATTAAATACACCAGTTTTTTGACGAAATTGTCCAGCGCTATTGTCGTCAGGATTGTCTTCATTGCTGGATAAGTTGTAGGAGTAGCTCGCACCGCCTATTACAAATGGTTTCCAGTTGTTCAGACGTTTTGTAGATACCTTAAGCAGCAACGGCAGTTGGATATTTGTCCCACTCACCTCACGTACTCGTTCATTTTCTTCAGTGAAAGATGGGTCGGTAAAAAAGAGGTCTCGTCTTGAAAAAGCTACGCCTGGTTCAAATCTCAAATTGAGATATTCGTTAAGTCGCAGGTCACTAACAACTCCCACGTTGAAACCAACAGACCTTTGAGTAGCGATCTCATCTGGTGTCAAATCGTTGTAATCAAACTTATAATCATAGACATTCAACCCCATGTAGAAACCAAAGGTCAATAGTTGCTTGTCAAAATTCTCTCGGTTTAAAATCCGCTCCTTAGTAAATAACTGGGCATTACATAGTTGACCTACTAAAAGAACTGTAAGAAACAAGAAAATACGCAAGGCAGGATTATTTAATGGCTCTGTAGATCGTGGATGCTCCATGAAATTGTAGGTAGTTTTCTATGTCTTTAAACCCTACTTTTATCAAAATATTGTTGAAACGCTCGCCATAAGGGAATTTTGAAGCACTTTCTGAAAGATAGCTGTACGCTGACCTGTCCTTAGAAAATAATTTACCTAAAGTGGGCACCACAAGATTGCTGTACACATAATAACCTTGCTTAAAAGGGAACTTTTGTGGTACACTGGTTTCTAAAACTACAAGAATACCACCAGGTTTGAGAACGCGCAGGATTTCAGAAAGTCCTTTTTCTAGGTCTTCAAAATTACGTACACCATAAGAAACGGTGATGGCGTCAAAAGTATCATTGTCAAACTGTAAATTTTCAGAATCACCCAAGACCATCTCGATACGCTTGTTCAATTCCTCTTGTTTCACTTTAATTTTGCCTACTTCCAACATACCGCTAGAAATATCTAGACCCACAAGTCTGGAAGCCTTGGTTTTATGAGCCATTTTAATGACCAGGTCTCCAGTTCCAGTAGCGATGTCCATGATGGAATCTGGATTTGTAGCGGCTACCATTTCTACCACGTTATCCCGCCATTTTTGATCAAGCCCTAGTGATATCATGCGGTTTAAACCGTCATATTCACCACTAATGGTATCAAACATTTGCGTGACCTGCTGTTTTTTACCAGCAGCATTTTTTTGGTTCGGTTTAACTTGTTCAGACACAGTTGTAGATTCTAGCTGTAAAGATACAATGGAGCGGCGGTCTTTGGGGTATTTCGCTTTCGCGAAAGCGAAATTATCCATCAACTCCGCTTTAAATCAGAAAGGGCGTCAGAAATTATTGATGTATTGGTATATTTGAGGTCTACAATCGATTTTTATGAAAATCATCATCGCGGGAGCTGGCGAGGTGGGATTTCACCTAGCCAAACTGCTCTCCTACGAGTCCCAGGACATCACCCTGATTGATCCAGAAAAGGAACACCTGATCTATGCAGACACCCATCTAGATATCAGAACGATGCGAGGGGATGCCACCTCTATAAAAGTGTTGAAAAACAGTAACGTATCGCAGGCGGACTTATTAATTTCTGTAACCAGTAGTGAAACAACTAACATTACTGTTTGTGTGCTGGCGAAACAACTGGGAGCTAAACGAACGATTGCTCGTATTTCCAATACAGAATTTTTAGATGATCAGGAGGAAATAGGTTTTAAAGGATTTGGTATTGATGAGTTGATATCGCCAGAGTCTCTAGCCAGTAAAGAGATCGAGCTACTGCTCAATCAAAGTGCCTTCAATGATAGTTATGAATTTGAACAAGGAGCACTCACCATGGTGGGGGTAAACTTGACCCGTACGGCGCAGTTTGTGGGTAAAACTGTTCAACAAGCGGGCGAGATATTTCCTGAGGTTCACTTTATGCCTATCGCGATACAGCGTTTTGGTACTCAATATACCTTAATTCCACGTGGAGACACCCAGTTTAAGGAAGGCGACCAAGTGTACTTCATAACTACTACCGGTGGAGTGGATGAATTGTATAAACTGACTGGTAAAACCAGACGAGCGATGAGAAACGTCATGATCTTAGGCGGTAGTGCTATAGGCGAGCAAAGTGCTAGACAATTAACTAAATCTGGGATCAATGTAAAATTAGTAGAATTAGATCCAGATAAAGCTTTTGACCTTGCGGAGCGACTCCCAGAAACCCTAGTCATAAGCGGTGATGGTAGAAATGTGGAATTATTGCAAGAGGAAAGTATTCATGAAATGGACGCCTTTATCGCGGTAACAGGAAATAGTGAGACTAATATCATTTCTTGCTTAATGGCAAAAAGTAAAAGCGTCGGAAAGACAATATCCCTGGTAGAAAACATGGATTACTTCCAGCTTTCTCACAGTATAGGTATTGACACCTTGATCAATAAAAAACTGTTAGCTGCTAACAATATATTTAGATACATACGTAAGGGTGAGGTAGTTGCAATGACCAAGCTCAACAATATGAATGCAGAGCTTTTAGAATTTATAGTCAAGCCACAAAGCGATGTGTGCAACAAGCGCATCATGAATATCAAAGTTCCTCGTAGTGCAATTATAGGCGGCGTGATAAGAGAAGGAAAAGGTAACATTGTTTTAGGTGATTTCACCATCAAAGAAGGCGACAGAGTAGTGGTGTGCTGTTTGCCAAGATCCATTTCTAAAGTGGAAAAATTATTCCAATAATGCCTAGACTTAATTATAGGATTATCATGTACATTATGGGGCTGCTGTTGGTTTTCAACGGTGGTTTTATGTCCATAAGTGCTCTGGTAAGCGCTATCTATAGAGAAGATGAGGCTAGTGATTTGCTGGGCGCTAGTCTTGTAGCAATTGGGTTAGGTGCCGTATTAATGATACTTACAAGAGATCATGTTAAGGAACTGGCTAAAAAAGAAGGGTACTTAATTGTCACCTTGGGCTGGTTGATTATGGCCTTTGCGGGTACCATGCCGTATCTTTTTACGGGAGCCATTACTAATTATACAGATGCTTTTTTTGAAACCATGAGTGGCTTTACAACCACAGGCGCTAGCATCATGAACGACATTGAAATTATGCCCAAAGGTGTTCTGTTCTGGCGCAGTATGACACACTGGATAGGTGGAATGGGGATTATTGTCTTAGCTGTAGCTATTTTACCTTTATTGGGAATTGGGGGCATGCAGTTATTTGCCGCAGAAGCTCCAGGTCCCAGTGCTGACAAACTCCACCCTAGAATAACAGACACTGCTAAGAGATTATGGCTTATTTATGTAGGCTTTACAGGTGTGCAAACGATACTTTTAAAAGTCGCAGGAATGGGCTGGTTTGACGCTGTAAATCATGCCATGAGCACCTTGTCTACAGGTGGTTTTTCCACCAAAAACGCGAGTATCGCCTACTGGAACGACAATCCATACATTCAATGGATTATTGTCTTTTTCATGTTTGTTGCCGGGATGAATTTTGTCTTGAGTTATTTCGGTTTTAAAGGGCAGTTCCGGAAGATATTTATGGATACGGAATTCAAGTGGTACACTAGCTTTGTAGTAGGTTTTTCTATTATTGGTGCCATACTTATATACCTGCAAGCAGACGTATCTGTTTCTAGTATTCCTCACCCAATGGTATGGGGAGAGGCTGAAAGCGCGGTGCGTCATTCTTTTTTTCAGGTCCTTGCAGTGATTACCACCACAGGATTTGTATCTGCTGACTATACCATGTGGACTCCTTTTTTAACGATTATGTTTTTTGGTTTGTTCTTTTTAGGGGGTAGTGCAGGATCGACCTCTGGAGGTATCAAAGTGATGCGGCATATCATATTGATACGTAACGGTATTTTGGAATTTAAACGAACCTTGCACCCTAATGCTATATTGCCTGTGCGCTATAATAGCCGAGCATTACCCAATGGGATTGTATTTAATATCCTAGGGTTTTTCATCCTTTACATGCTCGCCTTTATTATAGGTTCTGTAGGTCTTGCTGCATTAGGATTGGATTTTGATACCGCTATTGGTGGAGCCTTGAGTAGTCTTGGGAATGTAGGACCAGCCTTTGGTGATTTGTCTCCGGTCAATAATTTCGCTGGATTGCCAGATTTAGGTAAGTGGTGGTGCGCCTTTCTAATGCTGATAGGCAGACTAGAATTGTTTACAGTCTTAATCTTGCTAACTCCATTCTTTTGGAGAAATAGATAGTAAAGGAAAATCAAAATCAACGCTGTCGATATTTTTTTGATTTTAATATCATCAAACACCCATCTCTTATCTTCCCTGAAGGAAAGACGGTACATCAGCGAGTTCTTCATATAAAGGCTAGCTTTTCAAAATCAATGTTCAAATGATCCTATATCTTGTTTCCCTTGAGGCGTTGTATTGAGCGCAGTCGAAATAAAAATGCAAAAGGCAATGGGTGTTAGGGCATGAATAGAACTTAAAAAAAAACCACCTACCATTACAAGAGAATGATAGGTGGTTTCAAGTTGTTGTGAATTCCGCTTTCGCGAAAGCGAAATCAACTATTAGGACAGTGCTATATGAATGCGTTCCATCGCTTCTTTGATCTGCTCTGTACTCGCTGCATAGGAAATCCGGATGCAGTTAGGTGCTCCAAAAGATTCTCCAGAGACTGTTGCCACTAGGGCTTGTTCTAGTAAGAATAAAGAGAAATCCTCTGCCGTATAAATTTTATGTCCTTTGATCTCACGACCAAAAAACGCCGAAACATCTGGAAACACATAAAATGCTCCTTCTGGCTCGTCAGTCACAAAACCGTCTATTTGGTTTAACAGGTCAAGAATCAATTTACGACGCTCTGCAAACGCATCGATCATGTATTGGATTTTAGAAACCGGTGCTTCTAGCGCTGTGATGCATGCACGCTGAGCGATACAGTTGGTACCACTCGTGATTTGACCTTGCATCTTATTACAAGCGCGAGCGATCCAGGCAGGCGCGCCTATGTAACCTACTCTCCAGCCGGTCATGGCAAATGCCTTACTTACCCCATTTATAGTAACGGTACGATCGTACATTCCATCGATTTCAGCCATACTGGTATGACCAGAACCGTAATTGATGTGCTCATAGATTTCATCGCTTACCACGATGATATCTGGATGATCCTTTAGAACCTCCGCAAAGGCTTCTAATTCTTCCCTTGAAAAAACAGAACCGCTGGGGTTGTTAGGGGAAGAGTAAAGAATCATTTTAGTTCTAGGCGTGATCGCTGCACGCAATTGATCTGCAGTGATTTTAAAATTTTGCTCTACACCAGCAGCGACTTCAACAGGGACACCGTCGGCCAGCTCAACGATGGCGCTGTAACTTACCCAATAAGGGGCTGGCAGGATGCACTCGTCGCCTTTATTTAAAAGAACCATCGCAACATTAGCAATGGATTGCTTGGCTCCAGTAGAAACCACAATCTGGCTGCGGTCATAGGTCAGGTTGTTGTCTCGTTTGAACTTATGAATAATGGCATCCTTCAATTCTACATATCCATCCACTGGCGTGTAAGCGTTGTAATTGTCATTAATAGCTTGAATGGCAGCCTCCTTCACAAAATCAGGCGTATTGAAATCAGGTTCACCTAAACTGAGCCCAATGATATCCTTACCTTGCTCGCGCAGTTCACGGGCTTTGGCGGCCATTGCAAGCGTGGCGCTGGTAGGAAGGTTATTGATACGGTCAGATAATTGCTGATTCATAATGAAGTCGTTTCTACAAAAATATCATAACCGTCATTCCTAATTGCTGCGCAGGGTCTTAATATTCTATTATTTTTGCACAAACTATCTACAGTGTCAGACATCATCAAAGCTCATTTCCCGAATATTACCGAACACCAGCAAAACCAGTTTGCACAACTGGAAGGACTTTATCGCGAATGGAACGCCCAGATCAACGTGATCTCTCGTAAAGATATTGACGAGCTCTATACCCGCCATGTATTGCACTCGCTGGGAATCGTTAGTGTAGTTCGCTTTCGCGAAAGCTTACCCAACACCTCAGGCGGTACACGAGTACTGGATGTAGGAACAGGCGGCGGCTTTCCTGGAATCCCACTGGCGATCATGTTTCCCAAAACTCATTTTCACCTGGTAGATTCCATTGCTAAAAAGCTGAAAGTCGTTGACGCCGTAGTAGAAGCCCTAGGTTTGACAAACGTCACCACAGAACATGGCCGTGCAG
The DNA here is from genome assembly GCF_000831385.1 of Nonlabens marinus S1-08. NCBI lineage: Bacteria > Pseudomonadati > Bacteroidota > Flavobacteriia > Flavobacteriales > Flavobacteriaceae > Nonlabens > Nonlabens marinus. The sequence goes on from NZ_AP014548.1 coordinate 1,356,101, forward strand.
AGAAGGTAAAAGGAAGGTTTGACTTTATCGTAAGCAGAGCGGTGACTAACATGACCGACTTCGTTAGCTGGACCCGCAACAAAGTGCGCAAGGATAGCTACCACGAGATTGAAAACGGAATTCTTTACCTAAAAGGTGGTGACTTGAGAGAAGAACTGAAGCCCTTCAAACATGCCGATGTTTACGAACTAGAGGATGTATTCGAAGATCCCTTTTTTGAGACTAAGAAAGTGGTGCATTTGCCGTTGTAGGTAGGTTATATTATTGAGAACGATTTCGGTTATGAACGAGTATTGATAATAATGATGCGGACTTGTCGTTTTAACCATTTGTTTCTTGGGTTTCAAATTACAATTTTGTGACAAAACTCGATATTTGTAATAACCTATATTAGCTGTAGTTTTTTAGTAGAATATCTAGTTCATTATTGAAAAGGGCAGAAAATGTCTCTGAGTCATTTATCGAATTAGAAATTTTCTCTGCAAATTTAGCTTTTAAAATTCCTTGTTTGCTTTTACTATTTTCTTCTATCTCTTTTTTTGCTGTTGCAGCGAGTTCTTCATCTAAATTAGAATAATAGTCTTCTAATGTTGGTAATTCGAGTTCGATGAACCGACTTTCAAGTTTTCTCCGAATCGATTCAATTCTTTTTTGGAGATTTTCATCAACAATGTCATCTGCATTATCAATTATTAATAAATACTTGTCAAAATAATAGGGATTGCATTTTATAAGAGTATTTAATTTTTCTAATTCATAGATCGTTTCTGATAAGTCTACACTTTTTGAAACTCCCGAGGCAGACACAAATTGTATATTCTTTATAATTCCCTTTTTTCGAGCGCTATCTAATATTATTTGTAAAGAATACTCTTCTAAGACACAATAATTTTCTGGATAACCTATATCGGTTATATCAGCTCCGAGCATTTGGCTAACCACAGCTGCACATTCAGATCCAGCATAACCCTCGCTATAATTTGTTTCTTCCCAACTTTGAGTACTGAAATCTATTTTTAAAGGTTTGCCATTTTTTAATGGAAAAACTTTTTGATTAATATAATTAGCAGAAGAACTAATTATAAAGGGACTATGTGTTGATATGAAAAAATAAACTTTATTAGAAACTTCTTCATTTAATCCTACAAAGAAATCATTTAATAGAATTGGAATTGTCTTTTGAAATTTAGGGTGAAGATTATTTTCTGGCTCTTCAATTATTATAAATGAAATTGAATTACTTGAATTAATTTGTTCTTGCCACTTGTAAAGTGTTTTTCTAAGATTAAAGAAAACGGTTAGTCCATCGGCTATCATTTCTGGACTTATATTTCCTTCTGGACTTTCAAATATTAATCTTCCATTATCTTGATTAAAAGGATCACTTTGGTCTATAAATTTCTTCGCAGTAACCTCGTTTAAACCCATTTCTTGCATATAAGAATTAAATTCATCTAAGGACTGAGCATTCCCAACTCCTAATCTGGTATCAAACCTTGATTTACCACTCAAACCATTGGCTCCTTTTTCCTGTTCTTGATTGGAGAGTAGTAAATATATATTTGGATTTAAATCACCTCGATCTTCTGTTTTATTAGGATTATCATTATTCCAATATAGATATTGTTTTTTTTCATCTACCTGAAAATTCACCACACTTTCCGGGCTAAGAAAATGTCTTGAATTACCTCCATCTCTTAAGTAAGAAATGGCATTTAATATGCTCGTTTTGCCACTTCCATTTTCTCCTACAAAATAATTGATGAAATCAAAATTCTTTAATGTAATTGGTTCATATACTCTTTTGAACTTTTCAATCTTTAATTCTGTACTCATAATATTCAAAAAAAATTACAGCCACCTTTGTTATATACTCATAAAACTACAACTTATCTAGTTCATAGCTCCTGATAAACGCATATTCGCATCGCACTTATCAAATCAGCTTACCAGTATCTAAAAGCCAATTCTTGCAAACAAAAAACGCCTTTTCACAAAAATGAAAAGGCGTTTTAATATTGAATAAATTAAAGAATTACTCCCCCATAAAAGGATAACGGTAATCCGTTGGAGTTACAAAAGTTTCTTTGATCATACGTGGAGAAACCCAGCGTAGCAAGTTCAATTTGGAACCCGCCTTGTCATTGGTTCCTGATGCTCGCGCACCACCAAAAGGTTGTTGGCCTACCACAGCACCCGTACATTTATCATTCAGGTAGAAGTTACCCGCACAATTTTGCAATAGGGTAGTCGCTTGTGACAAGGCATAACGGTCTTGAGCTAGAACAGCTCCTGTTAACGCATAGATGCTTGTTTCATCTACTAGCTTTAAGGTATCTTCCCATTTACTGTCTTTATACACATAAATAGTAATCACAGGACCGAACAATTCGGTTTCCATGGTCTCATAGTTAGGATCTGTGGTGACAATAACGGTAGGTTCTACAAACCATCCTTCACTCTTATCATAACCACCACCAAAAACGATTTCTGCCTTCTTGCTTTTCTTCGCTTTGTCAATGTAGGATGCGAGCTTATCAAAAGAACCCTCATGAATCACGGCAGTCATAAAGTTGGTCATGTCTGCAGGAGACCCCATTTTGATGCTCTCGATGTCTTTTCCAATCAATTCCTTAACCTCTGGCCAGATACTTTCTGAGATATAGGCTCTAGAAGCCGCACTACATTTTTGACCTTGGAACTCAAAAGCTCCACGAACTATGGCGGTAGCCACTTGTGCAGGAACCGCTGTTTTATGACCTACGATAAAGTCCTTACCTCCAGTTTCACCTACAATACGAGGATAGGTTTTATAGGTATTGATGTTTTGTCCTATTTGTGCCCAGATTCCTTTGAATACTGATGTAGATCCTGTAAAGTGTACTCCAGCAAAATCGGCATGCGATAGAATTTCTTCTGTCATCATTTGCGGTTCTGCATTCACCATATTAATAACACCATCAGGAACTCCTGCTTCTTTAAACACTTCCATGATCACATTAGCACTTAGCATCTGGTGGTCACTAGGTTTCCATACACACACATTACCCATCAATGCCGCACTTGCTGGTAAATTTCCAGCGATGGCAGTAAAGTTAAATGGGCTGATGCAGTAGATGAATCCTTCTAATGGACGGTATTCCAGTCGATTCCATGCTCCAGAAGTAGACTCTGGCTGCTCTGCATAAATCTCAGTCATGTACTCTACGTTGAAACGTAAAAAGTCGACCAATTCACAGGCAGAGTCAATTTCTGCTTGATAAATAGTTTTGGATTGGTTGACCATTGTAGCTGCATTGATGCGAGCACGGTAAGGTCCTGCAATAAGTTCGGCTGCTTTTAGAAATATTCCAGCACGTTGTTCCCATGGCAATAGTGACCACTCTTTACGAGCTTCTAGTGCGGTGTCAATTGCTTTTTGAACCTCTTTTTTACTACCGCGGTGGTAGGTTCCCACCACTTTTTTATGATCGTGAGGTGGTCTTATATCGCCGGTGTCTCCCGTTTTTATTTCTTCGCCGCCTATGTATACAGGCACTTCCGTTTGTGTATTGTAAAATTCTTGGTAGGCTTTAAGCACTTCCTCGCGTTCAGGAGTTCCTGGTGCGTAGGATAAGATAGGCTCATTAATAGCTACCGGTACGTTGAAAAATCCTTTTCCCATGATGTATTTTCTTGCTTTTAAATTCGGTCGTGAAAATACGAAATCAAGTTTGTAATGCCACTCTTAGAGCATCGAGATCTTCAATTATGGTATGTGGTGGTGGGATTTTTTCGCTTTCGCGAAAGCGAACTCACTACTAATTCAGTGCAAACGGCGCACTCAACTTAAAAGTAGGTATGCTAACGCCAAAGTGACGGGCTGATCTAAAGTTGACCATCGTATAAGAGCCGCTCATGCTGCCAAAAGGTGAAGCCAACAAGCAACCGCTATTATAGGTATGGGATTCTCCAGGTTTAAGTACGGGTTTTTGACCTATAACACCCTCGCCATCTACAAACTCTGTACGGTTCAAGCTGTCTTTGATCTTCCAGTGGCGCGAGGTGAGTTGTACACTGTCTTTACTTTGGTTCTCAATGGTGATTTGATAGCCAAAGGCAAAATGCATGGTATAGTTCTTATAGAACGTACCTTGAAATGACGTGCGCACCGTAATCTTGATGCCTCTGGTAATTTGTTGTAACATAATTCAAGCACTCAAAAACACACTCCCGATAACAAACACAGCGCTGCTGATCGAAAAGAGGATTAAAAATACAAAATTAATAAATACAAACTTCAATAGGGTCTTCCACCTGTTCTGCTGGTAAAAGGTACGCATGGCCTTGTAGAGGTAATAAGGTCCCACTAATGCAGCGAAGGGTAAAGTTAAATTTACCCAACCATAGGTCACGGCTTTGAGACCTAAAATGAGGAACATGGATAGGAAAATGAAGGTGAATAAATGAAAGGTAAAAACCATATGTTCCATAAAGTTGTAACTACTCCTAGCATAAGCTAACCATAGAAAAAGACTTAATATGGGGGCAAAAAAGAATAGGAACAAGGGGACTTTTGGGATGACCATCGTGAGCATCAAGTCTGGATTTTTATTAATTCCTTGATACCTGATGGCTTTTAAGTATCGCAATCGATTGGTTTTGTCATTGCGATGGTTCAGGTCTTCTAAGGCTTCCTCTACGGTCATATTTTTGTTTGCCTCATAATGGTCCATGTAAGCGCCGGTTTGTGAGAAGTATTCTATGATAAAGTTTTCTTCATCCAGCTTCTCTTGGGAGATAAAACGGGTAGGTCCCACCCGCCGGACAGATGTGGTGTCTTGTTGTTCAATAATTTTAGTGAGTAAGCTACTACTCAATTGATCACCATTATTTCTTAATGAATCTCTGGTTTTAGTAAGTTGCAGGGCCACTTCTTTGCCAGTTAAAGAATCATTTTCCATCTGGAAAAAAGAGGAGTTGTTGTTCCTTATCTTACTGTCTTCAATCGAGCCGTTCCAATTCATTACCAACTGGATCAACAAGAAAAAAACAATGCTCACCGTCAAGAAGAAGCGAAATGGGTTTGCATAATGCACTCTCTTACCAGCACAATACTCTCTTGTTATGACACCAGGTCTAAAAAGAATACCACTGATGGTGCGCCATATGCGGCTGTCGTAAGAAATGAAGCTGGCAAGGAACTCTTGAAAGAAATCAGAAAGTGCTAGTTTTTTTGTGCTGTTGATTTGACCACAATGATGGCAAAATCGGTCAGCAATCTCTAACGGAGTGTCGCAATTCAAGCATTTATGACCACGAAACTGTGGCAGCAAACGTATAGGGGTACTCATGATGGGCGGTTGGTCCATCAAATATAATTAATTCGTGATTTTTGCACTATTTCCTTCGCCTATTCCTATCAGGCGGTCATACCTGCCGCCAGGCTCTCTGTAATAAGCGAGAATGGTGTATGCATTTTCAGTTTGCCAGTTATTGCCTGTAATCGCTCCAGGAATTTCAATACCATTTGCATCTATCAAGGTATATCTGTAATTATAGAAACCTTGCTTCAATAAGATGGTAGCTTCATAGAGCTTTGTAACGGGATTGAAACGCATCAGATTTTCATCTTGGTACTGAAAGCCATTGTAATTACCCGTGATGAAAACGCTAGAGTTTTTAGGCAAATCCACCACTGGATCTAGTTTGAAGTGCACATTCAAGTATTCTGCTTGCACGGCATTATCTTCATTAGTAGTAGTGGTCACTAAAAAGTTTCCGTTGATGTCTGGATTATACGTGTATTCTCTAAAAGCTCTGGATTGATCTACAAATAGGTAGGAATTATAGAGTTCATCCAGTCGTACATAATCAATATTTACATTAGGAGCTCTAAAGTCTCTGTTCTCAAAATTCAAATACTCATTTCCTGCCCAGAAGGAAGTCGGTCCGTCATATTTATAGACTTGGTTATTGCCTATGTTGAACTGTGGCTTGATCCCATAAATCCCAGAGTTCAAATCTGAATTTTGGAAGATCGCCACTTTCAAGTTAGCGTTCGGGTTGATAAAATTGATGTTTTGGGAGTCTATGTTGAACTCCACACGCTGTTGCGTTTGAACAAATTTGAGGTCTCTTGCCCGCTTTACGGCAACTCCTACGGTAGCTTGATTGTCCAGCAACATAAATTTACGAGAGAACACGAGCTCACGATCGTTATTGTAGATATGTATCATGTAGTTCCCGCTTACAGTTAATCCAGTGGTGAACTGATTAGGGATAGCTATCTCATAATGAGAATAGGATTGGAGTGTTGTAAAAGAGTTGCGGTAATTTAGAATTCTGCGATCATCAACACCTTCTAAAAACTCATTTTTAAACAGTGCACTCGAGGTCCAGTCGTAATCGTAGTGTTCTATCTGGTAGTAATAGTTTGCTTCATCTCCTATCACATCATCAAAACTCATCACAATGCGATCTCCTAAATTATAAATAGGGAGCATGTTTTGAGGCGGCTTGTTGAAAGTGACTGTTTTGATATAGTCCGGATCATTCACCAGGTCTGCTAATTCTTGCGCTTTCGCAAAAAAATAGCCAGATAAAATTGTAATCAAAACAAGAAAATACGACTTCATAAAGGTGAGTTCTCAATAGTAAAGGTACTAGAAAATCTAATTCTTTAACTGAAGAGCGAAAGCAATGCCAAAGCAACTTTCTACTACTATTTAGAAAAATTCTAAATAAAAAGTGTCATATCAATTGAGGTCATTATTACGTAAATTTGCGGACTCAAAAAAGGACTAAATCCACTTATCCTATGTCAAAGGACATTAGAGTTAAAAAAGGGCTTAACCTCAAGCTCAAGGGCGATGCAGACAAGTCGATTGTTGATGCGCCTAGATCTAGCGTTTACGCTATCAAACCAGCAGATTTTCATGCAGTTGTACCTAAAATGGTTCTCAAAGAAGGCGCACGCGTCAAGGCGGGAGAAACCATTTTCTATTCTAAGTACGATGAGCCTGTGAAGTTTGCTTCACCAGTAAGCGGTACGCTTACTGAAATCGTGAGAGGTGCAAAACGCCGTATCATGGAGGTTCGTATTACTGCAGATGCTGTTGATGAATTTGTTGACTATGGAGTTTTAGATCCTGGTACAGCAGATGCTGCAGCTATTAAAACTCGGTTATTGGAATCAGGTTGCTGGCCATTCATTATACAGCGCCCATACGATATTGTGGCAAGTGCAGAGGATACGCCTAAGTCGATTTTTGTGTCGGCTTACACGACAGCTCCATTAGCAGGTGATGCAGATTATATCGTTGCTCAGAAAAAAGAAGCTTTTCAAGCCGGTATTACTGCTTTAAGCCGATTGACTTCAGGAAAAGTTCATGTGGGTATTGGCAAGGATTCCGCAATTGGATCAGTTTCACATGCTGAGGTTCATACCGTCAAAGGTCCACATCCTGCTGGGAATGTAGGTGTGCAAATACATAAAATTGATCCGATCAATTTCGGTGAGAAGGTGTGGGTTGTTGGGGCTGAGGATGTTGCGACTATTGGAAATTTATTTTTAACAGGTCGTTTTCATGCGGAACGTACGGTAGCGCTGGTTGGTACTGAGGTGCCAGATGCTGACAGGAAATATTACAGAACGACTATAGGTGCAAATGTGTCTACGCTTGTAAGTAATGTAAATACTATTGAGACTAGGATTATCTCTGGAGATGTGTTGACTGGTGATAAGTTGAGTAACGATCAGTTTCTTAATTTTTATCACAACACAGTAACCTTAATTCCAGAAGGTAATGAATACGCTTTGCTAGGATGGTTGCCATTTACTCGCAATAATATTCCGAGTAATTCTGGAACTTCTCTTTCTTGGTTAACTGGAGGGAAAAGTAAAGTAGATACTAACTTGAATGGTGAGGAGAGAGCACTAGTGGTTACTGGTGAGATGGAAGAAGTACTGCCTATGGATATTTATCCTATGCAATTGATAAAAGCATGTATGGCAGGTGATATTGAAAAAATGGAAAATCTTGGGATTTATGAAGTAGCTCCAGAAGATTTTGCTTTAGTAGATTATATAAATACATCAAAGCTAGAGGCGCAAGAAGTGATTCGCCTAGGTCTTGATTTAATGATTACAGAAGTAGGATAAACTATGAAATGGGTTAGAAACAAATTAGACCAGGTTAGAAAGCCTTTTGAGCCTGGTGAGAAGTATGAGAAGTTTGCTCCGGCAATTAATGCTTTTGATACCTTCCTATTTACTCCAAATCACACTACTAAAAAAGGAGCGCACATACGCGACGTGGTGGATTTAAAGCGTACAATGATTACCGTTGTATTAGCTTTAGTTCCAGCTTTACTTTTTGGTATGTGGAATACAGGAGCGCAATATTTGTATCAGGAAAGAGGTCTGGCAAGTGTGCTAGACGTTCCTTTTTGGGATGCATTTATTGAAGGTGCAATTTTAGTATTGCCTTTGATTATCGTGTCTTATGTAGTAGGATTAACGATAGAGTTCATTTTTGCCATTTATAGAGGTCACGAGGTGAATGAGGGTTACTTGGTAACTGGATTGTTGATCCCTATGATTTTCCCAGTTGATATCCCATTATGGATGCTAGCGCTATCTGTTGCTTTTGCGGTATTGATAGGTAAAGAAGCATTTGGTGGTACAGGAATGAATATCTTGAATCCGGCCTTAACGGCTAGAGCATTTGCATTCTTTGCTTATCCTTTATATATGTCTGGTAATGAGGTTTGGGTAGCTAATGGTAATACAGATGCAGTTTCAGGAGAGACAATTTTAGGTACACTTGCAAGCGGTAGTTATGATGGTGAGATAAGCGGTGCAGCAAGTAATGCTGTTGCTTTTTCAAATACAAGTGCAGCCTCTGAACCTACAGTACTTGCTGGTGTTGATTTCTATGATATGTTCATGGGCTTCATTCCTGGTTCAGTAGCAGAAACTTCTGCGCTTATGATCATCATTGGTGCGATCATCTTGATAGCAACTAAGGTAGGTAGCTGGAGAATCATACTAGGCGGTCTTATAGGTGGTGTGGCAATGGGATTGATCTTTAACTTCTTTGGAGGCTTAGGGGAAGATTTTGTCAACCAACTGGTGGCTGGTGGTCAAATTACCATGGACGAAGTGCTGAATGATGCCGGAGCGGTGGCAGCATTAGATCTAGGTGGTTGGGATGCAACATTATTAGAAATGGGAACCAATCAATTGTTCAACTTCCCGTTCTATCAGCACCTTGTTGTAGGTAGTATATTATTTGGTATTGTGTTTATGGCGACCGACCCTGTAAGTGCGGCACAGACATTGAAAGGAAAGTGGATATATGGGATCTTGATTGGATTCTTTGGTTTGTTGATTCGTATTTTCAACCCAGCATATCCAGAAGGAATTATGCTTGCTATATTACTGTTGAACGTATTTGCGCCAACTATTGATCACTATGTGATTCAAGGCAATATCAACAAGCGTAAGAAACGATTGAAAAAAGCTAAAGTTCAACTTCAAGCAGCTTAAGAAATGGATAGAAATTCAAATGCATACACATTCCTATTTGCTATCATCATGGTAGCGGTAGTAGCTAGTGCACTGGCCTTTGCAGCAACAAACCTGCAGCCGGCACAAGCTAAAAATGTGAAAGAAGAAAAAATGCAGAACATCCTTACTACCGTGGGTATCGAGACGACAAGAGATTCTGCTGAAGCATTGTTCAACGAGTATATCGTTGAACAAGTAGCACTTAATAATCAAGGTGAAGAACGCACAGATGTTGATGCTTTTACCGTCGATCTTAAAAAAGAGTTGAAGCGTCCTGTGGAGGAGCAAGCATTCCCACTTTATGTGGCAGATGTTGAAGGTGCTAAATACTACATCGTACCCTTGAGAGGTAAAGGTCTTTGGGATGCCATCTGGGGTTATGTAGCCTTAAAAGACGATGTCAACACTATAAAAGGTGCTGTATTTGATCACAAGGGAGAAACTCCTGGATTAGGTGCTGAGATCACACAAGGATGGTTCAAGAAACGTTTTGATGATGAAAAAATCATGGACGAGTCTGGAAACTTCATAGGTGTGTCGGTAGCTAAAGGTTACCAAGGCGGCGATAACAAGGATGATAACGCAGTAGATGCTATTGCTGGAGCTACCATCACAGGTGATGGAGTGACAGACATGATTTCAGAGCGTCTTAAAAATTACCTTCCTTACTTCAAACAAAAGACTAACGTAAAAGTAGCAATGCAGTAAATCTGCGGTTGTAATTACGCTTTCGCGAAAGCGAACTAAAATCAACATTTATGGCTCACAATAAAGAATCTAAAAAACAGGGATTGATCCTTTTCCTCTCGGATACCGACGAGCGTGAAGGTCTGTTGGGTAAAAAGAATCGCAAACTCTTATCTGACCCGTTAACTGATAATAACCCGATTACCGTACAAGTATTGGGTATTTGTTCAGCACTTGCAATCACCGTACAGCTTAAACCAGCGATTGTAATGAGTATAGCTGTAATGGCGGTAATGGCATTTAGTAACATGATCATTTCTGCCTTACGTAACTTGATTCCATCACGTATACGTATCATCGTGCAGTTAGTAGTTGTAGCGGCTCTTGTAATTCTTGTAGATCAAGTGTTGAGAGCTTACGCTTATGATGTTTCTAAAGAACTGTCGGTATTTGTCGGGCTGATTATTACCAACTGTATTGTAATGGGACGTCTTGAAGCGTTTGCTTTAGGTCATGGTGTTTACAAATCTTTCCTTGATGGGATTGGGAACGCTGCAGGTTATGCATTCATCTTGATTCTTGTAGCTTTCTTCAGAGAGTTATTAGGGGCAGGTAAATTATTAGGTTACGAGGTCATCCCACAATCATTCTACGAGTTTGGGTATGAGAACAACGGTTTGATGTTGTTGTCGCCTATGGCATTAATCACGGTAGGTATCATCATCTGGGTACAACGCAGCCGTAACAGAACATTAATCGAACAGAACTAATAATACTAAGAATTAGAAAATGGATTTAATAAATCTCGCTGTAAGAAGTATTTTCATTGAGAACATGGTATTCGCCTATTTCCTAGGTATGTGTTCTTATCTAGCCGTTTCAAAATCGGTTAAAACTGCGGTAGGTCTAGGAGCTGCTGTAGTATTTGTATTAGGAATCACGGTGCCTATCAACTGGTTGTTGGATACTTATTTGTTGAAGCCAGGCGCATTGAGCACTTGGTTAGGAGCTGAATATGCTGATATCGACTTAAGTTTCTTGAGTTTTATCATGTTTATCGCGGTTATCGCGAGTATGGTACAACTAGTAGAAATGATAGTGGAGCGTTTTGCTCCAGCACTTTATGGTGCACTAGGTATATTCCTTCCATTGATCGCAGTAAACTGTGCGATCCTAGGTGGATCGCTATTCATGCAACAAAAGGACTTTTCAAATATAGGTGAGTCTGCCGTTTACGGTATAGGATCTGGTTTCGGATTCTTCCTTGCCATTTTAGCGATTGCAGCAATCCGTGAGAAAATATCTTATTCAAATGTGCCTGCACCATTAAGAGGTCTAGGAATCACATTTATCATCACAGGACTTATGGCGCTAGGCTTCATGAGTTTTATGGGAATCGAAATTTAAATATCTAAGAAGAAGAACCAATGGATTCTAACTTAATTACCATACTCGCAAGTGTAGCTATATTTTTGACACTGATTCTATTATTAGTAGTCTTATTGCTAACTGCAAAATCAAAATTACTTCCTTCTGGACCGGTCACGATCAATGTGAACGGCGAGAAGGACATCACTACAGGTTCTGGAGGCACGCTTTTAGGAACTTTAGGAGATAACAAACTATTCTTACCATCTGCCTGTGGTGGTGGTGGAACTTGTGTACAGTGTAAATGTGTTGTTACAGAAGGTGGAGGATCTATCTTACCAACTGAGGTTCCTCACTTTACACGTAAAGAAATAGCTGCCGGATGGAGACTGGGTTGCCAGGTTAAGGTGAAGCAGGACATGAAAATCGAGATTCCAGAAGAAGTATTCGGGATCAAGAAGTGGGAAGCGACTGTGGTACGTAATTACAACGTAGCATCTTTTATTAAGGAGTTTGTAGTAAAACTTCCTGAGGATATGGATTATGAAGCTGGAGGTTACATCCAGATTGAAATTCCTAAATGTGAAGTAAAGTATCAAGATATTGATATTACTGCGCATCCAGAAGAACACGAGACTCCAGATAAGTTTAAAGCAGAGTGGGACAAGTTCAACTTGTGGCCACTAGTAATGAAGAATCCTGAAACAGTAGAGAGAGCATATTCTATGGCTTCTTTCCCTGCGGAGGGTCGTGAGATCATGTTGAACGTACGTATCGCTACGCCACCATGGGATCGCGCTAAGAATGGCTGGATGGATGTAAACCCTGGTATCGCTAGTTCGTATATCTTCAACCAAAAAGAAGGAGACAAAGTAGTTGTTTCAGGTCCTTATGGTGAGTTCTTTATCAATCACTCTGATGCAGAAATGTTATATGTAGGTGGTGGAGCAGGGATGGCGCCTATGCGTTCCCACTTATACGAGCTTTTCAAGACCTTGAAAACAGATCGTAAAGTGACGTATTGGTACGGTGGACGTTCTAAGCGTGAATTGTTCTATATCGAGCACTTCCGTTCTTTAGAGCGTGAATTCCCTAACTTCAAGTTCTACTTAGCACTTTCTGAGCCTATGGAAGAAGACAATTGGAAAGTAAAGGATAGCATCGAGGATGAATCAGGAGACGGATTCGTTGGCTTTATTCACCAAGTGGTGATAGATCAATACCTAAGCAAGCACGAGGCTCCTGAAGATATCGAGGTATACTTCTGTGGACCGCCATTGATGAACAACGCTGTTGGTAAAATGGCTGAGGACTTTGGTGTGCCGCCAGAGAATATACGTTTTGATGACTTTGGAGGATAATATAATATCTAGTTCGCTTTCGCGAAAGCGTAAAAATCAAAAATCCCGACTGTTTTCAGTTGGGATTTTTTGTTAGTGGCAGTTTCTGATGTAAATACATTCTCATTAAAAGAACTGCGGGAAATGTCGGAATTTTACAAAACCTGATCATTTGGGACTGTTAAATTTGTACCAGTTCAGCTCCTATGAAATTTATAAGTGACCCTAATTTTTCACATTCCTTATTTAAGGATGTGGTGCGCATCGATTATCAATCGGATATGCCACCTTATCTCATAAATGATTACGGGTACACTTACTTGATGTTTTGCTACGGTGATTTTGAGGCGGTCGACCATAAAGGAAATCTAGTTCCAGTACCGCAAAAACTGGTAAAAGGAACTGGAGATTACTTCTCTATAACGGCTCATAAGGACAACATCTGGATCACCCTGGAGATGCCTAACCATGTTCTTTATAATATTACTGGTATCCCATCAAATCGCAGTAGGAATGTTTTATATGATTTAGAATCGTACGTGGACCCAACGGTACTCGATTCCTTATATGATGCGTTAAGAAATAAAGAAAGTATTTCAGGAATCATTGAAACGGTTGATGAGCACCTGTCTCATTACTATTCAAAATGGGGTCGACCTTTAAAGTCGACACCTATCGTAGAATATATCTACCAGGAAAAGGGACTGATCACTCTAGCAGACTTACAGGTTCAATTTCCATATTCAGAACGAACGCTGGAACGCATGTTCAATAAAGAAGTAGGCTGCTCGCCTTATCGCTTCATTTGCTTGGTGCGTTTCAACTATGTGATCAGAGAAATCGAGAACAACCCAGAGGTTTTGATCAGCGACTTGACTGCCCAATACAACTACTACGACCATTCACACTTTGAGAAAGATTTTCAGAAATTTCTAGGACAATCGGTTTCCAACTATAAGAACGAATTCAATCCACTGCTTACTCAGGCACTGGCGCGCAAATTTGTAAAAGCTGATGATGCTTGATTTATAATATTGGATCGCTTGGGGACGATCCTTGGTTCAATTACTAGGGATAATTGAGCAACAAATCCGGTATGATTTCATACCGGATTTTGTTTTTTGGGAAAATAGCAAACACTGTAAAGGAGCCCTGATTGAATTTAGCTTGCTACTGCAGCTGTTGGGTTGTTGATCTTACGACCTTTATAAAACGCAAAGAACATGATATACGCATAGCAAGCCATGGGTAGTAGGAAAGCCAGAGCAAAACCTAAAGAATCAGCTAGCGCGCCGAAACTTATTGGGACAATGGCTCCACCAACGATGGCCATGCACAGCAAACCAGAAGCTTGAGGTTTCAAGTCACCTAGACCGTTTAAGGTTAATGTAAATATCGTAGGAAACATGATCGAGTTAAACAACCCTACCGCAAGGATGGACCACATAGCCATCAATCCAGGTGAAGAAACACTGATCATAATCATCAGTATCGCCAGAGCGGTAAAGGTCATCAACACCTTAAACGGAGCAATGAATCGCATTAATGCAGATCCTATAAATCGACCTACCATCGCACCGGTCCAGTAGAAAAACAAAAAAGCTCCTACCACGGCTTTCGCGTCGATGTCATTAATATCAGCGTTCAAGAAAAAGGAAGCAATGCCGCCCATGGTTTCGTTATTTCTGATGGTTTCTTCTAGATTCAAATCAATGAAGTAGTTGACTAAGTAACTTCCTATCGCGACCTCAGCACCTACGTACACAAAGATCCCGGCCGCGCCCATCCAAACTGATGTTTTCTTAAGAAGTGCTGAATAACCACTTTTGGCTGTTTTTTGTAGCTGTGGTAACTTGATGAAAATAAAGGCTACAGCCAGCAATGCAATTAATCCCGCAAAAAACAAAAAAGGCGTCTGTACAGCACCAGCTTCAGAAATGTAATAACTTTCACGTTCTACTTCAGTCAAAACCGTGATCTCCTGAGAGGTCAATATCTTGTCACTCAACAAGAACGCAGCTCCGGCAATGGGTGCAATAGCAGTTCCTAATGAATTGAATGCTTGCGCCAGATTCAAGCGGCTGCCTGCGCCGTCTTCTGATCCCAAAACTGCAACATAAGGGTTTGCAGCTACTTGCAGGATCGTGATGCCCGCAGCGAGTGTGAAATAAGCCAGAAGAAAAACTCCAAAAATACGCTCAGATGATGCTGGGTAAAATAATAGACAACCAATTGCCATGGTAGAAAGGCCTATGATGATTCCTTTTTTATAACCTACTTTGGATAACAACACTCCAGCCGGAATGGAAAAAACAAAATAGGCGAGAAAAAAGGCAAATTGTACCAATCCAGCCTGAAAGTAGGTAAGCTCGAAGACCTCTCTTAATCTAGGTACGAGGCTGTCTACCAGCACGGTGATGAATCCCCATAAAAAGAAAAGCACGGTAATAATGATGAAGGGTACAGTATAATTGGTTTTAGTGGAATTCATACGGGATAAAGATGTAGTTTGTTTTGAGCCAGTGTTGATGGAAGTTCGCTTTCGCGAAAGCGAACTTTTAATCCATTTAATCCTCTAAATAAGAAGCTGAGTTGACCCTGGAATTGGTGCCATTTTTAAATTCCATCATGGCAAAACCTTTGTGGATGCAATAGCTTCCCGTTTCACCCGCTTTATTCATGGCGATATAGGCTACTTGAAAATCTTTGTGATCGGGATTTTTTCTAATAGTGCGCATCACCGCTTCTTCACATGCCGCTTGTGGAGACATGCCGTTACGCATTAATTCTACAATAAGAAAACTACCTACAGATTTCATAATTTCTTCACCCATTCCTGTGGCCGCAGCGCCGCCCACTTCATTATCTATAAACAATCCGGCGCCTATAATAGGGGAATCGCCTACACGACCTTTCATCTTATAAGACAATCCTGAGGTAGTACATGCTCCTGAGATATCACCATTTGCATCCATACACACCATGCCGACGGTGTCGTGATTTTCTATATTAATTATAGGTTTGTATTCGCTAGTGGTAAGCCATTCTCTATAAGCTTTTTCAGAGGATTCGGTCAATAAGGTTTCTTTTTGAAAACCTTGTTTTTCTGCAAATTCTTCTGCTCCTTCTCCAGCTAGCATGACGTGAGGCGTTTCTAACATCACTTTTTTAGCCAAGGCTGCTACATTGGTATAATCCTCTACACAAACAACTGCACCGCAATTCCCATTGTGATCCATAACGCAAGCATCTAGAGTCACGTTTCCCTCGCGGTCTGGTGCGCCACCTTTTCCAACGGTGGTGTTTCGTATATCTTCTTCTTCAACGGCTACTCCAGCAATGGCGGCGTCCAGCGCATTCATGCCAGATTCTAAGGCTTTTCCTGCAGTAGCGTTTGCATTTACAAAGCCCCAAGTACATATGGCAATAGGTGATTTTTTCATAGATGTTTTAGGTATTGATTTACAGGCAAGCAGATTCATGCCCAATGTGAGTGCAATGCTGCCTTTAGTTGTTGTAGATATGAATTTTCTTCTATCCAATTTATTGAATGCTTATCTCGTCTACAAATATCCATGCGGTACCATTCATAGGATAGCCTAAATGCCATTCTGGAAGGGCTCCGTAATTTGTAGCAATGACTTTGATATAACGAGCCTCTGTATTTCCAATTTCAAGACTTACCGTATGGATTTCACTGACTTCTTCTTTACCCGTGGCCGGAATATTTCTTGATAGCTGCTTGATAGCACGCTTATTCTCGTCAAGTAATTCTATTTCTAGATCTGTAGGATAAAAAATCCAGCTGCGTTGATCTTTTAGAAAGTTGATCTTCATTTCTTGTATTGATTTCGTGGAACCTAGATCAATTACAACGTCTAGATCTTGATTCTTTATTCCTTGCCAGGCTCCAGATCTAAAGTCACGAGTTCCTTCAATACCGTTAATAAGGGCATCCTTACCGCCAGCACTGTATTCATTAGCATATTCATAATTGAGCGTGATCGACCGATTCGCATCATACTTATAAAATTGAGTCTGAATGGTGTCGCTATGCACACCTTCTGCCACAGCGTAGGTTTCCATAAAGGTGGACTCGTTGATAGAAATTGGTTCTCGATACTTTTGATATTTCTGTCCTTTTAAACGATAGAAGATTTCTGAATTGGAAATCGTACCTAGAGCAACTTCAGTAGTAGTAGGAAATGAAATAGCTCCAGTTTCTATAAATGGAGGAGTAACTATATCGTGTCCAACAATTTGAGTAGTAGGTCGATATTGAATGGCGCTTCCCCATAAACTAGGCGTAGTTTTCATTTCAAATATCCATTGACCACCAGCCATTAATTCCTCATGAGAGACGAAGGTATTGTTATTGGGTCGCTTATTCCCGTTGTTTGTTCTCTCTCTATCAATCGACATTCCTTGTACATAAATGCCTTCGCCTTCCTTTTTAATCGTTAGTGATTTTCCATTTTCAAAATGTAGCGTTGCTTTTTTGAATAATGGAGCCCCTATAATGTATTCATTGCTTGCTGGCGTTACTGGGTAGAAACCTAAAGAACTCAAAACATACCAAGCGCTCATTTGACCACAGTCTTCATTTCCTGAAATACCATCAGGAGCATTTGCATAAAGTGTTGTCAGTATCTCATGAACCCGCTCTTGGGTTTTATGTGGCTTGCCTACAAAGTTATACAGGTAGGCCATGTGGTGACTGGGTTCATTACCATGAGCATATTGACCAATTAACCCAGTGATATCTGCTTGATCTCGTCCTGAGGTTTCAGCTTCTGCAGTAAAAAGTTGATCCAGATGTTTTTCATAATTTTCTTTTCCGCCCATCAATTTGATGTGCCCACTAATATCTTGAGGGGCATATAGGGAATACTGCCAGGCGTTGGCTTCCGTATAATTGAAGTTCACTTCAAATGGGTCAAATGGCGAAAACCATGTATTCCTAAACCTTCCTTGAAAGAATCCTGTTTCTGGATTGTATAGATTTTTATAATTCTGTGCTCTCTTTATAAATTCATCGTGATCTTCAGTTTTGTCTAATTTCTTTGCCATTTGAGCAATGGTCCAGTCGTCATAAGCATACTCTAACGTCTTGGAAACCGATTCGCTTTCCTCTTCCACAGGTATAAAGCCATATTTTTTATAGGACTCAAGTCCTAATTTGTCTTGCATAGCGCTGTGCTTCATAGCCTCAAAAGCTTTCTCTACATTATATCCGTCAATTCCTTTCAAGTACGCATCTGCAATTATGGGTACGGCATGATAGCCTATCATGCAGCCTGTGTAATTTCCACTCAAATCCCAGATGGGTAAAATTCCACCCTCGTCGTATTTAGCTGTGAACGTATTGATAAAGTCGTTGGTCCGCTTTTGATCAATGATAGTATACAAAGGATGGGCTGCTCTATAGGTATCCCATAGGGAAAATACGGTGTAGTAGTCAAAATCTGTTGTTTGATGGATTTTTAGGTCCATGCCGCGGTAGCGTCCATCAACATCTTGATATAAATTAGGAGCCAGCATGGTGTGGTATAGTGCGGTATAAAAAGTGATGACTTTATCTTCATCGTCATCTTCTACCACAATTTTTGAAAGTTCTTTTTCCCATACAGCATTTGCCTCTTTACGCACTTCCTCAAAGCTTTTAGATCCAATTTCTTCTTCTAGGTTTTTTCTAGCACCTGCGACATCAACGGCTGATATCCCGATTTTAATAACCACGGATTCGTTATTGGGATTGTCAAACTCGATGGCTTTTTTAGTGACGGTGCTGTCCATCTTTTTATCCCAGTTTTTTATGGGATGCGAGGTACTGATCGCATAATAGAGCATTTGTTTGCTAGCCCAGGCGCTGGAAAAGCGTTTGCCCGATATCTCGTTAGCCGATTCAATCTTGATTTGATGCTCCAGCAGTTTATCTCTATGTTCTAAATCCAAAATAACAAACTGGTTCAAGCTATCTGGAAACTGGTATTTGTGCATGCCGCTGCGCTTAGAAACCGTTAGCTCTACGTCAATATCTGTATCCTCTAAATGAACACTATAGTATCCAGGACTGGCAGTTTCGTTATCATGTGAAAACGAAGAACTATAACCGGCCTCACCATCTGCTCCGTTATTGAGTATGGCCTTATTTGTAGGCATCAATAATACATCGCCGTAATCACTGACACCAGTACCGCTCAGATGTGTGTGTGAAAATCCATAAATAACATCGTCACTGTAGTGGTAGCCACTGCAACCATCCCAGCCTTCCAGCCGAGTGTCGGGACTCAACTGCATCATCCCAAAAGGCATGCTGGCGCCAGGATATGTATGTCCATGGCCACCAGTGCCTATAAAAGGATTGACATATTCAGTGAGTGGTCTATCGGCCTTAGCCTCCACAATAGGTTCAGACTCAAAGTCACAGGAATATAAACTGAGAAATAATATGGATAAAAGTGCAAGACTTGCGTTGCGCATGAGATCGTGTTAAAAAATTAAAGATAAGGAAATGCATTGATGCGTTTAAGGCTTTCCATGTAGTTCGCTTTCGCGAAAGCGAACCAGCCATAAGCAGCTGAATTTGGTAAAGAACTATCAATACTATGGTAGATGCTGCTACAGGATATATCTTTGTTCTATGACACCATTATCTGAACAGGAATTACACCAGCTTGCGATGAATATTGTGGGCAAGGAATTGGAAGAGCAAGGCTTTGAGTTTTTAGCTGTGAATTCTAAACCTAAAAAGGACCCCCAATTTGTAGCGCTGAAAAATAAAAAACTTCATTTTGTGGTCGTCCGCGCCATCACCTATCCAGTAAATCCAGTAGAATACGATCAGAAACTCATGAAAACAGTTTATGATCATGCGGTAAAATACAAAGCGCGCACCTATTTTGCCGGCGTTGGTCTTGCCAATTCTAGAGATTATGACATGCCGGTGCACCATGAAGATGATTATGTGGTCAATTATGCCGGCTTGATAGAGGTCAAAGAATAAGTTAGCTCCACAAATCGCAGGAATTCAATAACAATACTTATGTCTAGAATACTCTTATTAATCGTAGCGTTTAGCCTATTTTCTTGTAAAGAGAGCCCTTCAGAACTAGATTTCACCACACAGGAGCTCTATGGTCAAGCCATTGGAACTACCTATTCCATCAAATATTTTGCGGATTCTGAAATAGATATCGAACCTCAAGTCGATAGCCTTATTTCTTTATTTAATGAAAGTATGTCCACCTGGGTTCCTAATTCAAAGATCAATCAGATCAATGCGGGTGTTGATAGCGTTATGGTCCGGAAGGAGTTCAAAGAAGTATTTGATTATGCTCAAGAAATTTACAGAAAGACAGATGGTTATTTTGATCCAACGGTTGGGAACTTAGTAAACGCTTACGGTTTTGGAGCTGATGGACAAAAGGAGAAAATCCCGAGTCCGGCAACCGTTGATAGTTTACTGCAGTTTGTAGGCTTTAACAAAATGGATATCACTCCAGCAAATCAGCCAGAAAGTTATTTAGTAAGCTCGCAGCAACCAGGGATGTACTTAGAATTTAATGCGATTGCAAAAGGGACTCTAGTGGATTATATCGCTAGAATGCTAGAGAATAAAGGAGTGATGGACTATCTGGTAGAAGTAGGAGGTGAGGTGATAGCCTCAGGAGAAAACTTAGAAAAACAGCAGCCCTGGAATGTGGGTATAGATGATCCTACCCAGCAACCTGGGGATCGCAAATTGCTTACCGTCGTGCAATTAAAGGATAAGGCGCTTGCTGGTAGCGGGAACTTCCGCAAGTTTAAGATTGATGATGCCTCTGGTCAGGAGTATGTACATACAGTGAATCCGTTAACAGGAAAAGCTGTTCCTAGTGAGGTGTTAGGGGTAAATGTTATTGCTGATAATTGCACGCTGGCAGATGGTTATGCTACTGCTTTTATGGCGATGCCTTTAGAAAAGTCCAGAAGGTTGCTGCCTAACCTTAAAGAGATTGAGGTGTTGATCATTTATATGGGCACTGACGGTGCGCTTAAATTTGAAACCACTCCTGGCTTTAAAAGCTATCTCAAAAATCAGGCTTTGTAAGCACAGGAATCAATTCGCCGGTCGCGAGTCGGTAATAGTCTACTTCTTGTGAGGATAATTGGTTGGTGTAATCTACCGCTTCTACTTCAAAACCTACAGACCTTAAACGGTCAAAATAATCCATACCATAAATACGTACATGGTCGTACTGACCAAAAATGCGAGCGCGTTCCTTACGATCAGTGATGGAATCATCCTCAAACGTGTGCTTTCTATCGTTTTCTAAAGGCACTTGGAAAATGGCGGTACCACCAGGTTTCATTACCCTGTACATTTCCTTCATCGCGGTTAAGTCATCTGGAATATGTTCAAGAACATGGTTGCACAGGATCATGTCAAATTCATTATCAGCAAATGGAAGGTCGCATATGTCTGCCTTAACATCTGCCAGCGGTGAGTTGAGATCTGTAGTGGTGTATTGGATTGTTCCGCTTTCGCGAAAGCGTTGATAAAAACATTGTTCTGGTGCAAAGTGAAGTAGTTTGGTAGGTTGAGAAAAAAGCGTCGTTTCGTTTTGCAAATACAACCAAAGCAATCGGTGGCGTTCTAGAGACAGCGTAGAAGGCGATAGTACATTCTCACGAACATTTCCATAACCATAAGGCAAAAAGCTCTTGAAACGCTTACCGTCAATAGGGTCTTCATAGCGATCGCCGTGATACCACCATGCCATCATCGGGCTCACCCAGTAACTAATGCTGATCAACCACGGACGTGGAATGAGGTTTAAAAAAAATTTAAAGAGTTTTTTCAAGACTTAGGGGTTACATAATGAATCCAGCAGATGGCGTTGAATTCACAAAAGTACAAGTGATTGTTTGATCTATACAGCATAGTTTCATCTATTATTCATTTGGATAGTATGGAGTCATCTCGCAGCAACGACAAGGCGACATTGAAACACCTTTTATAGATTAGGGACCCTTAAAATAGAGCCTATTCTAGAACATTATAGATTATCGTAATAATTGATATAAGTAATTTTATTTAAGAATTTGATAATTAAAAGGTTAATAAAATTGGAAAAAAGTTTAATCAGGTGTAGATTTCCAGCAAATTAAAAAACCTTAAATGAAAAACTTTTATTTTGTTGCTGCCTTTTTATTGATATTTAATATGGCTGCAGGTCAGGATTATTTTGACGTTTTAAAATATTCCTATAACTCTGCAACCCTAGGTAATATTGATGATTCTGATGAGACAGACGTTAGTAATACTAACATTGAGTTTTATTTTCCATTACCGGTAACCGCTACAACTACGATCATTGGTGGTTTTACATATGAGAATACGCGGTTGGGACTTAATTTTTCTGACAACCGATCTAACCTTATTATGACACGTCTTAATGTTGGTATCAAACAAGATCACGGGAATGGCTGGAGTGGAACCTATGTAGCCTTGCCTAAATTTGCCTCTGATTTTGTAGAAAATCTGGGTGATAATGATTTCCAATTCGGCGGTTTAGCACTTTTTGAAAAGAGGTATACCAGTCGATATACCTTAAAATTTGGATCTTACGTTTCTTCAGAGCTTTTTGGAACCACCATTACGCCTTTGATAGGAGTTTGGTATAAGAGTGAAAATGATAAATTCTCCATCAATGCAACCCTACCTATTCGTACTGATGTGAACTACACACTTACCGATGAATTTAGTTTAGGTGCAAATCTTATCACTTCTATAAAGGCTTACAATATTACAGAAGACAATGCAGACCAATACGTTCAGGAAGAGTCGATTAGGTTTGCGTTATTTGCCGCTTATGGTTTTTTAGACAATACCCTTATTGCAAGAGCAAAAATAGGATTAGACACAACAGATTATGGTTTGTATAATCAAGGCGATACCGTGGGAGCTCAAATCCTAACCTTTCAAGTATCTGGCGATGATCGAGTGAGGTTGAACCAAGAATTTGATAGCTCCTTATTTTATGGGCTGGATCTAATTTATAGATTCGAATTGTAGTTTTAAGTCAAGTTTTTAAACCAAAGCCCCACTGCAAACAAGTGTTTGCAGTGGGGCTTTATGTATATTGAGAGTTTAATAAAATCTATTCTTTCCAGCGATAGGGATCTTCCTCAGAAGAAGTAATACCTAAAACCTCGTGCACATAATCAAAAGTGCTGAGCAATCTAGGTTCTCCATCTACTATTGCCGCATTGTGTTCAAAATGCGCGCTAGGTTTCCCGTCGCGAGTTTTGATGGTCCAGCCATCAGGAAAATGCTTGATGTTTTTAGTTCCTAAATTGATCATGGGCTCGATAGCAACCGTCATACCCTCTACAAATTTTTTGCCGCGACCACGTTTGCCATAGTTAGGCATTTGAGGATCCTCATGCATGACACGACCTAAACCGTGACCTACCAATTCCCGAACCACACCATATCCAAAACCTTCACAATATTCCTGTATCGCATAACCTACATCACCTACACGATTGTTGATGCGAAATTGTTCTATGCCTAAATACAAAGATTTTTTAGTACGCTCCAGTAACAACCTTGTTTCTTCTGGAACTTCACCTACTGTAAAAGTATAGGCATGATCCCCATAAAAACCCTCTACAATTGCTCCGCAGTCGATAGAAAGAACATCACCATCCTTAATCTCCATGTCTTTAGGTAGTCCGTGAACTACCTCTTCATTAGGACTTATTAATAAGGTGCTAGGACAATCGTACAATCCTTTAAATCCCGGAATCGCGCCGTTGTCTCTTATATATTGCTCGGCTAGATCGTCTAGACGCTGAGAGGTGACTCCAGGTTTGATTTCTGCTGCGATCATACCTAGCGTTTTACTTACCATCAACGCAGCGCGGCGCATGATCTCTAATTCTTCTTTACTCTTAGTTACTATCATGGGTCTCTTTAGAAGCTGCAAAAATAGGGATAAGTAAGAAGATATAATGATTACTATAGGGTCGTTCCCTAAGCAAAGCCTAGGGCGGGCTTTTCACTACAACCTGCCTGCCGGCAGGCAGGTATTTTAAAGCAAAAAAACCTTCAAAAGGATTTCCGCTGCAATCCCTAACGCGGGTTCACAAATTGACTTTATTTATGAGGCAAATAGAGCCTTGAATTAAATCCACTCTAATTTTTCCTTAGTTAATTCATGCTGGACATCTCCAGTATGTTTAATAGCGGCCGGCTCAATCAACATCACATGAACTTCTTCATGTGCGATAGGTTTGTGGTCTACACCAGCAGGCACCACAATCATTTCTCCAGCATTGAGTTCAACCACCTTATCCCGAAATTCAATAATCAAGGTTCCTTGAATAATGTAGAACAGCTCATCTTCAGCAGCATGATTATGCCAAACAAACTCGCCATGGAGTTTTGCTAATTTAACGTGCTGGCCGTTGATTTCGCTAATGATTTTAGGGGTCCAGGTTTCTTTGAACAAGCCTAACTTCTTCTCCAGATTTATTTTCTCCATTCTATATGAATCAAAAAAGGAGCGCACTAGGCACTCCTTTAAATTAATTAGTTGTCGTAAGCATGCTTATACGGCTGTCCGCTCACAATTTTTAAAATGTCCTGCTCAAGAGATTCTCTAGGGCGCTCTACAAAGCGACCTATTTCTTTTCCATCCCGGTAGAAAATAAAAGTAGGTACACGCTGTACATCAAAACCGTCTACTAATTTTACTGGTTGTCTCTTGCTTCTATCCACAGCAACTAAGGTTAAATTACTCTGGTCGTAATCGGCTTGATCTAAAAGTTTAAAAAATTTAGGAGTCTCTCTCTTGGAATCACCACACCAAGTACCCATAAAAGCTCTGATTTCAACATCTTGAATTTGCTCTGAAAGCTCGTCAAGGATCATTACATCAGGATCGTAAGCCTCATAATTTGGGACAAACCAACTGGCGAATGGCTCTCGTTCGAATGCCTGTTCACCATGAATTCCCATGAGGTTTCCATTTTCTATAGTGCTAATGGGTTGAGGAGCCTCTTCTTCCATGGTTACGGTGGCAACTGTTTTTGCTTGTGCAGCAGATTCTTTTTTAGATCCACAAGAAGCTAAAACAGCTATGGTGGCGATTGCAAATAATATCTTTTTCATTTTTCTGTTTATTTTTTATTGTTCTAATTGTCAAGAATCGAGTCTTTGATCTTGCCTCTGTATTCTTAAGTCGGTTTTTAGATGAGTGAACTTTGTGTCATTTCTGCTGGCTGTTCAACGCCTATCAATTTCAAAATAGTAGGTGCAATATCGCCTAAAACTCCAGACCTTATCTCTTTGATATCTCGGTCTACCAAAATTAAAGGTACTGGATTTGTCGTGTGTGCGGTATTAACGCTTCCATCTGGATTGAGCATCACTTCACAATTTCCATGATCTGCGATGACTAGTATCGTGTAATTGTTTTCTAAGGCGGCGTCAATGACTTGTTGCGCCGCGTGATCTACGGCTTCACATGCCGCCACTGCTGCTTCCATGCTTCCAGTATGGCCTACCATATCTGGATTAGCAAAGTTAAGGCAGACAAAGTCGGCTTCTTGTTTATGGAGCTCTGGTATGATCTTTCCTGAAACACAATCAATAGACATTTCTGGTTGTAAATCATAGGTCGCCACTTTAGGAGAATTGCACATCAAACGTTCTTCACCTTCAGATGCAACTTCCTCGCCACCATTAAAGAAAAAGGTGACATGTGGATATTTCTCCGTTTCTGCGATGCGTATTTGTTTTTTGCCAGCTTTAGAGAGAACTTCTCCTAGTGTATTTTTTAGATTGGGTTTCTCAAAAATGACATTGATGTTTTTGAAGTTGTCATCATATTTGGTCATCGTTACATAATACAAATCCAATTTATGGCAATTTTGCTCGTGAAAATCACGCTGGCATAACATGTCAGTCAATTCACGGCCACGATCTGTGCGGTAATTGAAAAAGATGACGACATCACCAGACTCAATAGTCGCCACGGGCTCATGACCATTCATGGCAACAATCGGTTCCAGAAACTCATCCGTCAACCCAGCCGCATAACTTTCATTAATCGCAGCTACTACATCATGTGATGGAGCGCCTATTCCTTCCACCAGTAGTTGATAGGCTTTAGCAACTCGTTCCCAGCGCTGGTCGCGATCCATGGAGTAATACCTGCCTATGACACTGGCGATTTGAGCAGGAGTTTTAGCAATGTGTTGTTCTAACTCCTCTAGAAATCCAGCACCTGATTTTGGGTCTACATCTCGCCCATCAGTAAAGGCGTGAATGAATACATCTTCTAAGCCACTGTCTAGAGCAACATCTATCAAGGCTTTCAAGTGATTGATATGTGCATGAACGCCACCATCAGATACTAATCCTGCAAAGTGGACTTTTCTGCTGTTCGCTTTCGCGAAAGCGAAGGCATCCACAAGTACTTGCTCATCTTTAAGTGTATTTTCCCGTACGGCTTTATTGATTTTGGCAAGGTCTTGATAGACAATGCGACCAGCGCCAAGATTCATATGACCTACCTCGCTGTTTCCCATCTGTCCATCAGGCAATCCCACGTGTTCACCGTCCGTACGTAAAGTGGCGTTTGGGTATTTCTCGTAAAGACTGTCTATGTATGGCGTGTTTGCCTGTGCGATCGCGCTGACTTTAGGGTCTTGGGTAATTCCCCAACCGTCCAAAATCATCAACATGGTTTTCTTATTCAATGGAATGGTTTTAAACAAATAAAGGTAAGCAATCGCAGATTTGCGAGTGATAAAATCGACTTAAGATTGCGCAATCGCCTGCGCCACCATCCAGCCACCCGTCCAGGCATTCTGAAAATTGAAGCCGCCGGTAATTGCATCAATATTCAAAATCTCTCCAGCAAAATATAGATTCTCCTGTTTACGGGATGCAAACGTTCTAAAGTCCACTTCTTTTAAGTCAATCCCACCGGCAGTCACGAACTCTTCTTTGAAAGTGCTTTTTCCATCAATCTTGAAAACGCTTGCAGTAAGTAGGCTAGATAGATCTTTTAAGGTCTGGTTGGAGCAATCCTGCCAGGTCTTGTCTTGAAGCTCTGCCGCTTCCACTAAATAACTCCAAAGACGTTTTGGGATCTCATACAATCGATCGTTAGAGATTTGTTTTTTGCTATCGTCGCGTTTGGCTAGGAGCATTTCATAACAGTCATCAGTCGATAAATGGTTGAGCCAATTGATAACCAAATCAAACTTATACCCTGAACTGTTCAGTTCCACGGCGCCCCATGCGCTCATTTTTAAAATGGCTGGTCCTGAAAAACCCCAGTGGGTAATTAGTAAAGGTCCTTGAGATTCTAACTTCAATTGCGGAATCTCTACTCGAGCTTCCAACGCGATTCCAGCCAATTCAGTTATTGCCTTATCTACTATATTAAAAGTAAATAGGGATGGGACGGCATCAGCAATCGTATGATTTAAGGTCTTCATCAGCTCCCAAATCTTAGGGCTGCTGCCTGCGGTCACCACCAGATGGTCGCAAGCGAATTCATCAGTTTTGGTAACGACTTTCCACTGATCTCCACGTTCAATGGAGGCTACATTTTGAGAAGTCTGGACATCAATATTATATTTCTCGGTCAACTTCAAAAAGCAATCAATGATCGTTTGGGAAGAATCGGTGATGGGAAACATGCGGCCATCATCCTCAATCTTGAGTTCTACGCCATGGTTAGAGAACCACTCTATAGTATCGCCTGTCATAAACTTATGAAATGGCCCGAGCAATTCTTTCTCCCCACGCGGATAATTTCCCGTCAACGGCCGCGGGTCAAATTCGGCATGCGTGACGTTGCAACGACCTCCACCTGAAATGCGTACTTTTTGAAGGACGTCTTTTCCACGTTCCAAAATGGTAATGGAAAGATCAGGGCGTTGTTCTGCTAGATTGATGGCGGTAAAGAAACCTGCAGCACCACCGCCGACTATGATCACATCTGTATTTGTATGATGTGGCGCCATTAATTCCTATGCCAAATAACTTCAGCTGTCTTTTTATTAATTGCTTTCAACAAACTTTCGGCGCTGTCCTCGACTTTGATGTCGCCATTGTTGATCAGCCACAAGATCGCCTTGTCTTGCGCGCGGCCCTTCATCATGGCTTCCCGATAACCCATTCCTTCCGGAGGGAAGGTGACTAGTGAATATTTTGAAGAGTATTCCGCTTTCGCGAAAGCAGACTCGAGTTTCATCTCTATCGCACGCTTGATCTGGAAATCTGGATGCGAAACGCTGTCGCGCATCTCTACAAAATTGTCCAACGCAAGGTCTGCAATAGCATCCGTATCTGGTTTGCGCTCCACAGAAAATCGCTTCATCGCTTCTTCCCAAGTATCGCATTCATCTAGAATTTTATCGAAGACTAAAACATCTTCAAAGCCTGCGTTCATCCCTTGTCCATAAAATGGAACAATAGCGTGACTGGCGTCGCCCATCATGAGCACCTTGCCATAGGCGGTCCATGGCGAACAACGTACGGTTCCTAATGGTGGGGTGGGGTTTGCTTGATATTGTTTTACCAAGTCTGGAATTTCAGCGAGGACATCGGGAAATTCTTCTTTGAAAAAATCGAGAATTTGGTTTTCTGTCTGAATCTTTTCAAAACTGCGCTCCCCTTCCTTAAACTGCATGAATAAGGTCATGGTAAAACTACCATCACGATTAGGTAAGGCTATCAACATAAATCCTCCACGCGGCCAGATGTGAAGGGCATGTTTGTCGATACGCCATCCACCATTAGCTGCTGGGGGCATGTTAAGCTCCTTGTAGGCGTGAGGCAACCATTTAGTACTATAAGAGAAATAAAAGTCCCGCTGTCGCGCCATCGCCTGGCGTACTTTAGAGCCTGCGCCATCGGTTCCTAGTAAGATGTCAGGGTTCCATTGCTGGATCTCCTCACTTTCGGAGTCTTTATATTCTATACTTCCATTCTTCACGTCAACACTCACGACTTCATCGTTGAAATCGATTTGTACTTGATCATACTCATCAGCCTTGTCCAGTAATAGCTTGTTGAGGTCTTCTCTAGAGATGGAATTGATATAATCTTCCTCACGGCCACTGTAGTTTGAGGTAAGAACCTTCCCATTTTTAGGATGAATCATTCGCGCCTTCATAGGAATGCACAAATCCTTCACTTTGTCGCCCAGTCCAACCATTTTTAAAGCATTCAAACCGCGATCTGACAAGGCTAAATTGATAGAGCGTCCTGCATCTATAATTTTATCTCGCATGTCTGGACGCTTCTCCAGTACATTGACATTATAACCACGCTGCGCCAATCGCAAGCCCAATAAAGAGCCACATAATCCTGCTCCTGTGATCAGGATGTTGGTTTGTTTATTGGATACTTTCATGCAATAGGTACTAATAGATAATTTACATTTCGGAACTTAGGATCTGGACAAAATTCCAGCAATCCATATAGGAATTGTATAATGGGGTAGGAGCTACTCGTATCACATCTGGTTCTCGCCAGTCTGCTATTACTCCTTTGTTGCTAATCGCTTCAAATAAGCTTTTGTCTGCATTCTTTACTGCCAGTGATAATTGGCAACCACGATCCTTAGGATTTTTAGGAGTGATGATTTTGATGTGATCTCCTTCTATATTATGAACTAAAAACTCAAGGTAATTGGTCAGATCCTTTGATTTGGCAAGCAAATTTTGAAAACCAGCTTCCATAAATAAATCCATACTAGCTCGAATTGGTGCCATGCTTAAGATAGGAGCATTGCTTTGTTGCCAGCCTTCAGCACCATATATAGCGTCAAACTTTGGATCCATCAAGAATCGTTCTTCTTTATTATGACCCCACCAGCCCGCCATGCGATCAAGTGTATTATTGTCTGCGTGCCTTTCGTGAACAAAGCAACCTGCAATGCTTCCCGGGCCTGAGTTCATATACTTATAAGTACACCATACGGCAAAATCAGCACCGCTGTTATGTAAATCTAGATCTACATTCCCTGCACCGTGAGCACAATCAAATCCAACCATCGCACCATGGGAGTGACCCAGTTCTGTAATCTTCTTTAGATCAAAAAACTGACCCGTGTAGTAGTTAATAGACGCAATCATGACCAGTGCAATCTCATCCCCATGTTGTTGAAAAATCGTTTGGAGGTCTTCTATCTCTAAGGTATTGCTCTCTGGACGTGGCTGCCATAAAATAATGTCTTCTTTAGGATTGCCACCATGCCATTTGATCTGGCTGTCTACCGCATAGGTATCGCTAGGAAACGCATCGGCTTCCATTATAATTTTGCGACGTTTACCTGATGGTTTGTAAAAGCTGACCATCATGAAGTGTAGATTAGGCGTCAATGTATTCATGACCACCACTTCATGTGGCTTAGCACCTACAACCTCAGCCATAGGCTCTGTTAAAAACTCATGGTATCGCGTCCATGGAAATGTCTTGTCAAAATGACCTTTCACACCTAGATCAGCCCAATCCTTAAGTTCGTCTTGTACAAACTGCGCTGCTTTTTTAGGTTGAAGCCCTAGGGAATTACCACATAAGTAAATGCTTTCGCTGCCGTCCGTATGCTTTGGAATGTGAAAGCTTTCGCGAAAGCGAGATAAACCATCTGCAGCATCCAGTGATTGAGCATATTCTTTGGTTGGTTCGAAACCCATATTATTGTTTTGTAACGTTGACGTCTGTAAAATAAATATTCAACGCGCCATCTGGAGTGCGATGATTGGTGGCTATTTTAATCCCTTGATAATCGTTATAATCTTCGAATGATGTGGTCATGGCTGGATTAGTCTCTCCTTTAGGATAGTACATCCATTTGGTAATCATTCCATTATTATCGATAACCATATCATAGCGATCTCCAGGCGTGTAACCATCGTTACCTGTGTATTGAACTTGTACCATGTCTCCTTCAGTAGACTCTGGATAGGTGATTTCCTTACCTGTATCCCAGGCCAATTTAAATTGAGGAACCAACCAGTACACATCGTTTATAAAGGCACGGTCAGCACTTACTGCTAGACTGTCTAATTGTTGATTGCGATTATAGGAAACCGTATCTGTGGCTGTGGTTAGAGTAACCTGATCAGTTTGCGGGTTCCATTGCCACTGGCGCGATGCCATTTTCTCGCCATTACGTTCTATATTAAAGGTAAAGTCCAGTTGCTTTACGTCACTCCATTGGTCAAGACCACTATTTTGAGCCACTTGCATGGCAAGTTCCGGAGTCTCTTCAACGATTACTTCTTTTGATTCTTCTTGTTTACAAGAGATCATCGCTACTGCGATGGCGGAAAGGAGGATGTACTTGTTCATAGGTAATGGGTTGTTGTGTTATAGAGTTCAAAAATACGATTTATAGGTCGGTATGAAATTGTAAAGCTTTGTGAATATGGACGTCGTGATACGATTCAAAAGTACCTTTGCAGTGTGAGAAAGAGAAAGGTACAACGCGATATTAGCAACCGTAGAAAAAATGTCATCATATTGCTGCTAGGGACATTGATTGCTATTGGCCCATTTTCAATTGATACTTATTTACCTGCTTTTAAGCAAATAGCCGGAGATTTCGGTGTTGAGACCAGTGCTATAGGACTTACGCTAACTACTTATTTTATTGGAATAGGGTTGGGCCAATTGGCATATGGTCCATTAATGGATAAATACGGTCGTAGAAAACCATTGATAGTAGGGTTGACTCTATATATACTTATGAGTATTCTTTGTGGTATCGCTTGGAATTTGTGGTCATTAGCCTTCTTCCGATTCTTTATGGCATTAGGCGGTTGTGCAGGAATGGTCGCTAGTAAGGCAGTAGTTAGAGATTACTTTGATAAGGATAAGGTGGCAGATGTATTGAGTACCTTAATGTTAATCATGGGAGTCGCTCCTATTATAGCACCTACAGTGGGCGGTTTTATAATTACAACTTTTCACTGGGAAGTAGTTTTCTTTTCTCTTGCTGGTTTCGCAGCTTTTATGCTGTTCAATGTGGTGTATGTGCTTCCAGAGAGTGCAGAGCCCAATAGGTCTACTAGTCTTCATCCTAAAAGAGTTGCTCGAGAATATTGGTCTATATATAAGAACAAAGATTTCTTTCTTTTCTCTACAACGCGCGGTTTTGCCATAGGTGCATTGTTAGCTTATGTTGCCAGTGCGCCTTTTGTGTTTATAGAGTATTTCGAGATGAGTGAAGATATGTTTGGATACATCTTTGGCGGCAATGCTGCAGGTCTTATTTTAGGAAGCCAATTGAACCGATTGTTTCTCAGAAGGTTTACCACGTTCCAAATCACATTTACTATTGCAATTTTGATGGCCATTCTTACCATGGGAATCACTATTTATAGTTTCTGGATCGCTCCACAGTTCTGGGTCATCTATCCAGGCTTATTTACGATGCTTTTTTTCATTGGTTTCCAAAATCCTAATGTTACCGCATTGAGCCTGCAACCATTTAATTTGCAGGCAGGTAGTGCGAGTGCACTTGTAGGTGCAGTAAGCATGATCTTCGGCAGCATTGCCAGCACATTGGTAGCTCAATTATTGACGGATAGTATTATGCCGCTATTGTCTATCGTGACCTTTTGTAGCATTGCAGGTTGCATCGCAGTCGTTTACTATAAGGTGCAATATGGTCGTGGGTACGCTTTCGCGAAAGCGTATTACCATCATCCTCACCGCATCAAGCAACGTCAGGAGGCAGCTTAAGGTATTTGAATACAGTAGAACTACCTTGAAGCAGGTATTTGTTGTATGTACAAACAATTAGTAAATTTGTAAGAAAGATAGCTATGAAAAAGACAATTCACCCAGCAGAGAGTAGAGGTCATGCAAATCACGGATGGCTTAAAGCAAACCACAGTTTCAGCTTTGCAAGCTGGTATGATCCAGCGCGCATCCATTTTGGAGCAATTCGTGTACTCAACGATGACACTATAGCGCCAGGAGCAGGATTCCCCACTCATCCACATGACAATATGGAAATCATCACCATTCCATTATCAGGGATTTTAGAACATAAGGACAGCATGGGCAATGTTGCCCAAATAAAAACAGGAGAGGTTCAAGTGATGAGTGCCGGTACAGGAGTAACTCATTCTGAATACAACGGTAGCCAAACGGAAGAATTAAAGTTGTTTCAAATCTGGCTGTTCCCTAATAAGAAGGATGTCACGCCTAGGTACGACGAGTTAAAATTGAATATAGAGGATAGAAAGAATAAGTTTCAGCAAATACTTTCTCCCTCGCCAGATGATGATGGAGTTTGGATTCACCAGCAAGCATGGATGCATATGATATCCATGGAAGCAAATACAGATAAGGTGTATCAATTCAAGTCGACTGGAAGCGGTGTTTATGTAATGGTCATTTCTGGAACTGTAGAAATCGATGGCACAACATTAAAAGATAGGGATGCTATAGGAGTATGGGACGCAGATCAATTTAAAGTTACTTCTAAAGAATCAGCGGAGTTGTTATTGATAGAAGTGCCCATGGAATTATAAACCAAGTAAGCAGAATTAAGAGATGGTTTTGCCTTTGTGATTTTGTCAAGGGTGTCATGAAATTATGTTTTGTCTACAGAATTGCATGAATTTGGTTTCGATTTCCAGAATCTCCACCCCTCGGTTTGGGTTGATTTTGATTTACAAACCCTCTCATGGTTGTATAAAATGCAGTTGATCGGATGTTGAGTTAGGGGGAGAGAGAGGTAGTTGAGATAGATTTAGAGTGAGGGACAAAAAAAGATTGTGTTTTTCAGGTGTTGTAAAATACTGGTTATTTGGGGGTTAAAAAAAAGATTGAAATTATTTCAATTTTTCTTCTAAAAAAGTTTGGTTGGAAAGAAAAAGGCTGCGTATATTTGCACCCGCTTTGCAAGAGACGTTAAGTCAAAAACAAAGCAACGTTCATCGGAAATACTGGAAGACTGGAGTGATAGGGATCGTGAAGAGCCCGTGCTTTAAGTTCCGAGATTTAGATTTTCCGATAAGTTCATTGAGATATTGATTGACAGCACAAAATAAAGAACAGGTTCATTGTTTTTATTAATAATGGATCGGTAAGAAAATAATATAGTGTAAACAGACATAAACGCCAAATGCTTGTAGATATCGTGTTATGGGAGGTCTCCCACAAGAGATCTTTTTAACAAGATTCTACGATGAAGAGTTTGATCCTGGCTCAGGATGAACGCTAGCGGCAGGCCTAACACATGCAAGTCGAGGGGTAACAGGGAGCTTGCTCCGCTGACGACCGGCGCACGGGTGCGTAACGCGTATACAATCTACCTATCACTGAGGGATAGCCCGAAGAAATTTGGATTAACACCTCATGGTACCAGCTAATCGCATGATTTACTGGTTAAAGGTTACGGTGATAGATGAGTATGCGTCCTATTAGTTTGTTGGTAAGGTAACGGCTTACCAAGACTACGATAGGTAGGGGTCCTGAGAGGGAGATCCCCCACACTGGTACTGAGACACGGACCAGACTCCTACGGGAGGCAGCAGTGAGGAATATTGGACAATGGGCGAGAGCCTGATCCAGCCATGCCGCGTGCAGGAAGACGGCCCTATGGGTTGTAAACTGCTTTTGTACGGGAAGAAACCCCTCTACGTGTAGAGGGCTGACGGTACCGTAAGAATAAGCACCGGCTAACTCCGTGCCAGCAGCCGCGGTAATACGGAGGGTGCAAGCGTTATCCGGAATCATTGGGTTTAAAGGGTCCGTAGGCGGGCTAATAAGTCAGTGGTGAAATGCAGGGGCTCAACTCCGGCACTGCCATTGATACTGTTAGTCTTGAATTATTGTGAAGTGGCTAGAATATGTAGTGTAGCGGTGAAATGCTTAGATATTACATAGAATACCGATTGCGAAGGCAGGTCACTAACAATACATTGACGCTGAGGGACGAAAGCGTGGGTAGCGAACAGGATTAGATACCCTGGTAGTCCACGCCGTAAACGATGGTTACTAGCTGTCCGGTACGATTGAGTACTGGGTGGCCAAGCGAAAGTGATAAGTAACCCACCTGGGGAGTACGTTCGCAAGAATGAAACTCAAAGGAATTGACGGGGGCCCGCACAAGCGGTGGAGCATGTGGTTTAATTCGATGATACGCGAGGAACCTTACCAGGGCTTAAATGCAGTATGACAGGCTTAGAAATAGGTTTTTCTTCGGACATATTGCAAGGTGCTGCATGGTTGTCGTCAGCTCGTGCCGTGAGGTGTCAGGTTAAGTCCTATAACGAGCGCAACCCCTATTGCTAGTTGCCAGCGGATAATGCCGGGGACTCTAGTGAGACTGCCGGTGCAAACCGTGAGGAAGGTGGGGATGACGTCAAATCATCACGGCCCTTACGTCCTGGGCCACACACGTGCTACAATGGTAGGGACAGAGAGCAGCCACTTCGCGAGAAGGAGCGAATCTATAAACCCTATCACAGTTCGGATCGTAGTCTGCAACTCGACTACGTGAAGCTGGAATCGCTAGTAATCGCATATCAGCCATGATGCGGTGAATACGTTCCCGGGCCTTGTACACACCGCCCGTCAAGCCATGGAAGCTGGGGGTACCTGAAGTCGGTGACCGCAAGGAGCTGCCTAGGGTAAAACTGGTAACTGGGGCTAAGTCGTAACAAGGTAGCCGTACCGGAAGGTGCGGCTGGAACACCTCCTTTCTGGAGTACCTGAAATAATGGTACCTAAAAACGGGAGTCTTCCATAATGCGCTACATTTATTTGGCGTGTTTGTTTATATTATTATGTATTAGTAGTAACTGTCAATCTTATTTATAAAAAAGTCGAAAGACGTGAGATGCCTTTTGAAGGTATGTCAGAGTCTCATAGCTCAGCTGGTTAGAGCGCTACACTGATAATGTAGAGGTCGGCAGTTCGAGTCTGCCTGAGACTACTTTTTAAAATACGCTTTCGCGAAAGCATAAATCGCGATTAGTTCATTAAAATATTTTATTGGAAATTCTAGAAGTTAGAGGATTCTACATTGGTAATTCTGAATTCATAATTCTGAATTCCATTATGGGGGATTAGCTCAGCTGGCTAGAGCGCCTGCCTTGCACGCAGGAGGTCATCGGTTCGACTCCGATATTCTCCACTACGCCCACCACGGGATCGCTTGCGATACCATGGTCAGCGCCGGGTTACCCCTTTGGGGGCCAGGGGGCCAACGTTCATTGACATATTGAAAAGATTAAACGAGAAACAGATAGGCACATTTTTACAAATGTGTTTGTTATTAATAAAGAATAAGAATACAAGAGCAAGGCGTTAGTTTTATATCGTTATAGAACTAACCAGAATACCATAAGCAAATTAAGGGCGTATGGGGAATGCCTAGGCTCTCAGAGGCGATGAAGGACGTGATAAGCTGCG